>NZ_JBHYXC010000019.1:0-148817 GCF_042751495.1 Streptomyces sp. NPDC059373
TCGCCCCCGGGGGTTTCCCCCCGGCGGGCGGGGGCCCGCCGCGGGGGGGGGCGCCGCGGCCCTGTTGTGCTCAGACCGACTTCTGGTACGTACGGAAGGTGCGCGTCGACAGCCACACCGCGGCGACCGCCACCGCGAGCAGCGCACCGCCACGGCTGAGCACCACACCCCAGTCAGGGTTGTCGGACATCGCCGAACGGCCCGCGACCATCGCCCAGTTGACCGGGTTGAAGTCCGCGATGTGCCGCATCCAGGACGGCATCAGCGCCGGCGCCATGAAGGCCGAGGACAGGAAGGTCAGCGGCAGCAGCAGGAAGGTGTTGATGCCGATGATGCTCTCGCGCTGCCGCACCAGCATGCCGATGGCGTTGGACAGCGCCCCGAAGACCGTGCCGAGCAGGATCGAGGCGACGATCAGGATGAGGATGCCGCCGATACCGCCGGGATAGTCGGCGCCGCCCGCCTTGCCGAGCAGCACGATGCAGACCGACTGGAAGGCGGTCGACAGGCCGAGTTGCACGACGTTGGCGTTGATGATGGCACTGCGGCTGACCGGGGTGACCAGGAAGCGGTTGAGGGTGCCCCGCTCGATCTCCTCCAGGGTGCCCATGCCGGCCCACATGCTGGAGCCGAGCGCGCTCATCACGACGATGCCGGGGACGAGGTAGTCCAGGTAGGAGGTGGCGCCGAAGCCGGGCAGCTCGACGACCTTGCGGAAGAGGGAGCCGAAGAGGAACAGCCAGATGATCGGCTGGATGAGGGTGATCACCAGGAAGATCGGCTGCCGCAGGATCGCCATGAGCTGACGCTGCGTCATGTACCAGGTGTCGGTGAGGGTGTTGCCCGTGCTGGTCCTCACATTCACGTTCGTGCTCATCGGGCACCTCCGGCGGTGACGAGAGTCGTGTCGGCCTCGGCGAAGCGGCGGCCCGCGTGCCGCAGATACACGTCGTCGAGCGACGGTCGGGCCACGGTCACGGACGCCACGGCGGCACCCTCCCGCTCCAGTACGGCCAGTACGTGCGGCACCGCCGCCGGCCCGTCGTCTGCCCGGGCACTGAGCCGGACGCCGTCGAGCACGGCTTCGCGTACGCCGGCGAACTCGGCCAGCGCGGTCTCCAGGAGCTGGGCCTCGACCGGGCCGAGGGGCGCACGCAGCTCCACCTGGACGGCGTCGCCACGCAGTTGGCCCTTGAGTTCGTCCGGGGTGCCCTCGGCGACGACGCGGCCCCGGTCGACGATGGCGATGTGCTCGGCGAGGCGGTCGGCCTCCTCGAGGTAGTGCGTGGTGAGCAGGATCGTCAGGCCCTCGTCGCCCTTGAGCCGGGCGATCTCCTCCCACATCGCGCTGCGGGCCTCCGGGTCGAGCCCGGTGGTCGGTTCGTCGAGGAAGAGCACCTCGGGCCGGTGGACCAGGCCGAGGGCGACGTCCAGGCGCCGCTGCATGCCGCCGGAGTACGTCCTGACCGTCCGCTTGGCCGCGTCGGCCAGGTCGAAGCGGTCGAGCAGTTCGTCCACGCGCCGGGTGAGGGCGGCGCCCCGGACCCCGTAAAGGCGGCCCTGCAGCAGCAGGTTGTCCCGGCCGGTGGCGACGGGGTCGGCGCCGGATTTCTGGGCGACGACGCCGATGGCGCGGCGTACCCGGTCGGGGTGGCGCAGGGCGTCGTGGCCGGCGACGACGGCGCTGCCGGAGTCGGGGCGGGCGAGGGTGGTGAGGATCTTGACGGTGGTGGACTTGCCGGCGCCGTTGGGGCCGAGCAGTCCGAAGACGGTGCCGGCCCCGACGGTGATGCCCATGCCGTCCAGGGCTTTCACGTCGCCGGGATAGGTCTTGATCAGGTCGTGCGCCTCGATGGCGGGCGCGCGGGTGGTCATGGCGGATTCCTCCGTGGGATGGGTCGGTCGGTGGGCCGAACCGATCTACGGGGAGTGAGCCGGGCTATCCTGGGTGTGCCGCACCTCGATCGCCTGGCCTGTTCCCGCAGGTCCGGTCCGGGGTTCACGATCCGGCGTCCGCTGTTCCCGCAGCGGGCGCCGGTTTCGTTGTCACTCGGGTTGATTGTCAATCGGGTTGGTTGATCCTCGCCAGCTCCTCCGTGAACTGCTCGGTGGCCGGCGCGTCCTTGGTCCGCTCCTCGATGTCGGCCCACTCCTGCGGGATTTCCCGGGTCTGGTGCCACTGCCGCCACTCGGCGGTGCCGGACAGGGTGCCGTTCCTGATCTCCCCGATCACGCCGCGCACCCACTGGGCCTCGGCGTCCAGCATGTGCACCTGGTACTCGGTCTCGATGATGAAGACGCGGGGCAGGTCGTCGCGGAGCTTCGCCAGCACCCCGCGCAGTCCGGCGACCTGGAGTTCGAGCTTGGTGACGCGCTCGTCCAGAAGCCCGACGGCCTCTTCGACGGGCAGGATCAGGATCAGCGCGAGCGCCGCCTCGAAGGCCGGGTATTCGCGCTGCGGTGCGGAGATGAGGTCGGCGAGCCAGTCGTGCATCTCGACCGCGCCGGTCTCGGTGAGGCCGTACAGCGTCCGCTCGGGGCGGTTGCCCTGCCGCTGGACGCCGGTGACCTCGACGAAGCCGTGCTTTTCCAGGTTCTGGACGACGGTGTAGAGCGAGCCGTAATTGATCTTGATGCTCTGCTCCTTGCCTCGCTGGCGGAGCACTTGCGCGATCTCGTACGGGTGCATGGGGCGCTCCGCGAGCGTCGCCATCACCGCCAGCGCCAGAGGATTGCCGAGCTTGCGCCGTTTCGCCATCGCCACCACACCTCGCTTCCGTATATCCGTGGCCGAACATATCGCGAGTAACCCCGGTCTGACAACCGCGATACATCGCGAATTTTCCGCCCGGCGCAAGCGCATCGCACGGTGAGGACTTCGGAGCCTGGCCGACATGGATGCGTCACGCGGCCGAAACGCCACGCCTCTAATTTCTGTCGCCCGACAGGAATCAGTAGGAATCCAGCGACAGGGGTCCGACATGACCGCCACCGCACCGCCCGACATGACCCCCGGTCCGGCCGGCGACACCGAGGACGCCGCTGCCCTCGCCGGGTTCGGCTACCGGCAGGAACTGCACCGCAGCCTGGGGCGCTACGCCTCCTTCGCCGCGGGCTTCTCCTTCATCTCGGTGCTCACGACGGTGTTCCAGTTCTTCGCCTTCGGCTACTCCTTCGGCGGCGGCGCCTTCTTCTGGACCTGGCCCGCCGTGCTCGTCGGCCAGCTCCTCGTGGCCGCCTGCTTCGCCGAACTGGCCGCCCGCTACCCGATCTCCGGCGCGATCTACCAGTGGTCGACGCGGCTCAGCACACCGGCCTTCGGCTGGTTCGCGGGCTGGATCATGGTCATCGGCCAGGTCGTCGTGGTCGCGGCGGCGGCGCTGGCCCTCCAGGTCGTACTCCCGGCGATCTGGTCCGGCTTCCAGATCGTCGGCGGCGACCCCGCGCCCACGACCTCGACCGGGGCCGCCAACGCAGCGCTGCTGGGCGTGATCCTGCTGGTCCTGACCACCATCGTGAACATGCTCGACAACCGCATCATGTCGGCGATCAACCGCGTCGGCGTCACCGCCGAGATCATCGGCGCCTCCCTCATCGTCGTGCTGCTCTTCACCCACGTCGAGCACGGCCCCGGCGTCACCCTCCACACCGGCGGCCAGGGTGGCGCGATCGGCGCGCTGCTCGTCGGCTCCTTCACCGCCGCGTACGTTCTCATCGGCTTCGACAGCGCCGGCGAGATGAGCGAGGAGACCCACGCCCCGCGCCGGACCGCGCCCCGCACCATCCTCACCGCGCTCGCCGCGGCCGGCGTACTGGGCGGGCTGCTGCTGCTCGCCGGCCTGCTCGCCGCGCCCAGCCTCACCGACGGGCGGCTGGCGACCGAGGGCCTGAGCTACGTCCTGACCAGCAGCCTCGGCAACGGGGTCGGCAAGGCCCTGCTGGTCGACGTGACCATCGCCATCGCGGTCGCCACCCTGGCCATCCAGACCGCCGGCTCCCGCATGCTCTTCTCCATGGCCCGCGACGGCGTCCTCCCCTTCTCCGCCGGGCTCTCGAAGGTCTCCACCCGCACCGGCGTGCCCGCCGGTCCCGCCCTCGTCGTGGGCGGCGGCGCGGCCGCGATCTGCCTGCTCAACTTCCTCTCCCCGGACGCCTTCCTGGCCATCGGCACCACCTGCATCGCCATGCTCTACCTGGCGTACGCCATGGTCACCGGCCCCCTGCTGCTGCGCCGCCTGCGCGGCGGACTCCCCACCGGCGGCACCGACGAGTCCGGCCGCCCGCTCTTCTCCCTCGGCCGCTGGGGCGTCCCCGTCAACGCCCTCGCCCTCGCCTACGGCCTCGTCATGACCGTCAACCTCGCCTGGCCCCGCGCCGCCGTCTACGACCCGGCCGGCGGGCACTGGTACTTCCAGTGGTTCACGGTGCTCTTCGTCGCCGTCACGGTGGCCGCCGGTGCCGCGTACCGGGCGTACGGGCGCAGGCCGTCGCCGGCCGCCGAGCCGGCGGAGTCGGTGGCCTAGGGGGTCAACGGGATCAGTGGCTGCAGCAGCCCGCGGGAGCGCTCGGACCTGCCGTCCACCAGCCGGGCCTGATCGGCGGGGACCCGGTGACGGGTGACGCCCTTGAGGGACACCGCACGGTTCAGGGCGATCGCCGGCTTCACCGTCGACAGTGAGGTGCCGCCCCGGTCGAAGAAGTGGTCCCGCCGGTCGATCCGGTCCTGCGGAATGCCGAGCACCTTCGCCCACGCGGCCGCCAGCCGCTCCTCGGTGGGCGTACCGGGGGCTTGGTGGGCCGATTCATCGAAGGCGCTGCAACTGCTGCCGCCGCTGCGCCTGCCGCCGTCACCGCCGTCGAGTTCTTCGGCGAGCGCTGCCGGTGTCTTCATGTCGGTCTTGCTGTTGGCGGTCAGCGGCGGGCTCTCCCGCCAGCCGGCCTCCACCGCCTGCGGGCCTGAGTAGAAGGCCACCAGGCGCTTGCCCTGGCCGGGCCGCGCTCGATGGGCAGACATGTTGTCACCACCGCGACGACGCCCTCGCGGCGCTGTCCGCGCGCCAACAGGGCTCGTCCCAGCCGAAGGAGAGGCTGAGGGCAAGGCTCAGTCGATCGTGCGCATCCTGCAGCGCCGCAACATTTCGGGCACGGGCTGCGCTGTTTCTGGCCTGGCAGAGGGGTGATCGACGGTCTGTCACAGGAGATTCTTGCGCACGTTTCCCGACTGCGCGACGAGAAGGACGTTGTCCGGCCGGCCGAGAACACCCATGTCACTCAAGGGGTTTCCGCCGACGGCGACGAAATCGGCTGCCTTCCCCCTCTCCAGGGAGCCCACGCGGTCTTCGACGCCGAGGAGCCGGGCGGTGGTCAGAGTACCGGAGGTGATGGCATCCATCGGGTCCATGCCGAGGTTCACCAGGTGGGAGAGCTCGCAGAGGTTACGGGCGTGCGGGCTGACTCCGGCGTCGGTGCCGAGGGCGATGGGGACGCCTCGGGAGATGGCGTGCGCGATGTTCTCCTTGGTGATGCCCGCCCAGCGGCTCTTCTTGCGGTAGTGGTGGTCGGGCATGGCCGCCTTGTCGAGCGGGGCGAAGACGGTGGCCAGGGTGGGGACGAGGAAGGCTCCGCGTGCCAGGGCCAGGTCGCACAGCTCGTCGGTCATGCCATAACCGTGCTCGATGCTGGTGACGCCCGCGAGGAGGGCATTACGGATGCCCGCGCTGCCCTGGGCGTGGGCGGCGACGATGCGTCCGCGATGGCGGCGTGCCTCGTCGACGACGGCGCGCAGTTCCTCGGGCGTCAGTCCCTCGTCGTCGGGGTCGTCGTGGGGGCTGCCCATGCCGCCGGTGGCGCAGACCTTGATGACGTCCGCGCCGTCGCGGAGCATGCGCCGGGCGGCGATGCGCACCTCGTCGACGGTGTCGGCGATTTCGGCCAGGTGCGGGGCGGCGTTGACGCCGCTGGGCAGGGAGCAGTCGGCGTGACCGCCGGTGTGTCCGATGACCTTCACGGCGACCTGGAGCCGGGGGCCCTCGATGAGCCCGCGGTCGATGGCGGTGCGGTACCCGGCGGGGATGCCGCCGAGGTCGCGTACGGTCGTGACTCCCGCGTGCAGGGTCTCGCGCAGCCGCTGGGCGATTTCGAACGTCTCCACCGTCGGGTCGGCGGACAGACCGGCGGCGAGCCCGCGGCCAGGGACCATGCACATATGCGTATGGCAGTCGAAGAAGCCCGGGAGAAGGGTCCGTCCGCGCAGATCGACGGTGGCGGCTCCGGGGCTCGCGGGCGCCGTGGCGGCCGGGCCGGCGTAGGCGATCAGCCCTTCGTCGTCGACGACGAGCACCGCGTCCGGGACGGGGTCGGCGCCCGTTCCGTCGATGAGGAGGGCGTGTTCGTACCGGGTGCTCATGCCGTTGCCTTACGGAAGTGGTGCTCGCCGGAGCCGACTTCGGTGCGGTCGGTGCCGGGCAGGTCGATGATCGCGGTGGTGTTGGGCGGGACGGTGACGGCCACATGGAGTTCGGCGTCGTCGAGGGTCCAGGCCACCTCTGCCCTGCCGTACGGCGTGTCGTGCACGGCGGTGGCGTGGGTGAGGCCGCCGCCGGGGCGGGGCCTCACCAGCAGGCGGCGGTAGCCGGGGGCAGCCGGGGCCAGGCCGGCGACCGCGCGGTGCAGCCAGTCGGCGACGGCGCCGAGGGCGTAGTGGTTGAAGGAGGTCATCTCACCGGGGTTGACGGAGCCGTCGGGGAGCATGCTGTCCCAGCGTTCCCAGATGGTGGTGGCACCCATGGTGACGGGGTAGAGCCAGGAGGGGCAGGCCTTCCCCAGCAGCAGCCGGTAGGCCGTGTCGTACTCCTCCGCGTCCCAGAGCGCGTCGCAGATCAGCGACGTACCGGCGAAGCCGGTGGCGATGCGGAAGTCGCCGTCGCGGACCAGTTCGGCCAGCCGCCGGCCGGCCCGCTGCCGCTGCTCGGCGGTGTCGAGCAGGTCGAAGCGCAGGGCCAGGGCGTACGCGGTCTGGGAGTCGGAGGCGACCCGGCCGGCGGGCGTGACGTATTCGTGCTGGAAGGCGGCGCGCACGGCCTCGGCGAGATTGGCGTAGTGGGCGTGGTCGTCGTCCCTGCCCAGCAGCGCGGCGGCCAGGCTCAGCAGCCTCGCCGAGTGGGCGTAGTAGGCGGTGGCGACCAGATGACTGTCGGTGCGGGCTTCGCCCGGGCGATCCGGCGGGGCGGTGGGGTCGAGCCAGTCGCCGAGCTGGCGGTCCTGGTCCCACAGGTGCCGGTCGCCGGTGACCGCCGTGATGCCGTCGATCCATGCCTTCATGCTGCCGTACTGCGCCCGGAGCACGCCGAGGTCGCCGTACCGTTCGTACAGCACCCAGGGCACGATCACCGCCGCGTCGCCCCAGACGGCGGCCCGCAGTTTGGGGAAGGGTCCCGTGTAATGGGGTATCCACAGCGGCACATTGCCGTCCGGGTACTGCTGGAGGGCGAGGCCGGTCAGCCACGAGCGCAGGAAGCCGGCACAGTCGTGGAGGAAGGTCGCGGTGCGGGCGAAGACCTGGAGGTCGCCGGTCCAGCCCAGGCGTTCGTCGCGCTGCGGGCAGTCGGTGGGGATGTCCACGAAGTTGCCGCGCATGCTCCACACGGCGTTCTCGTGCAGCCGGTCGAGCAGCGGGTCGGAGGAGCTGAACCAGCCGGTGCGTCGCATGTCGGTGTGGCAGACCACCGCCCGCACCTCACCCGGCGCGAGCTCGCCGGGCCAGCCGGTGACCTCGGCGTAGCGGAAGCCGTGAAAGGTGAAGCGCGGCTCCCACTCCTCGCCGCCGTCGGCGCCGCGCAGGGTGTACGTGTCGGTGGCGCGGGCCCCGCGCAGCGGGCGCACCGAGAGCTCGCCGTCCTCCAGCACCTCGGCGTGGCGCAGGGTGACGGTGTGCCCGGCCTCGCCGGTGACGCGGATGCGGAGGCGGCCGACGAGGTTCTGGCCGAAGTCGAGGATGGTGCGACCGGACGGTGAGGTGAGTACGGCGACCGGGTCCAGGGTCTGTGTGCGGCGCACGGGCGGCCCGTCCGGGGCGACCAGCCGGGACGGGTCCTGCGGCAGGACGTCGACGGGGCTCCAGCCGGAGTCGTCGAAGCCGGGCGAGGACCAGCCGGGCAGCTCGCGTCGCGCGTCGTACTCCTCGCCCTCGTAGATGCCGGAGGCCAGGACCGGGCCGTGCGCGGCCCGCCAGCCCTCGCCGCTGCCGAAGGTCTCGGCGGTGCCGTCGGCGTACCGCACCTCGATCTGGACCAGGGCGGCCAGCCGGTCGCCCCAGATGTTGCGGCGCCCGCCGTTGAAGCCGAGCCGGCCGCGGTACCAGCCGTCGGCGAGCAGCACGCCGACCGCGTTGTCCCCGGCGCGCAGCAGGGCGGTGACGTCGTACGTCTGGTAGCGCAGCCGCTCCGTGTAGTGGGTCCAGCCGGGGGCGAGTACGTGGTCGCCGACGCGTTCGCCGTTGATCTCGGCCTCGTACAGGCCGTGCGCGGTGGCGTACAGCCGGGCGGACGCGACCGGGCCGCGCAGCCGGAACGCGCCGCGCAGCAGCGGCGGGGGGACCTGCCGGTCGGTGTCCTCCTCCCAGGCCGGGGAGACCAGGCCGGCCGTCCAGTCCGCCGGTTCCAGCAGCCCGGTCTCCACGGCGACCGGTTCGGACCATGGCGAGGGGTCCCCCTCCCCCGCTCCCCACACCCGGACCGACACGCCGACCCGCTGCCGGGACCGCAGCGGGTCGGGTGCCGGCCACGGCACGAGGACGGACTCGGCGGAGTCCTCGCGGACCCGGCACAGTTCGTGCTCCCCGTCCGTGATCCGGATCTCGTACGCGGACTGCGTCCAGCCGTGCCGGTCGGTGGCGGTCCGCCAGGACAGCCGGGGGCGGGCTTCGCCGATCCCGAGCGGCTCGAGGTGGTGCTCGACGCGGACATCTGTGACGTGCATACGGATCCGTTCTGCGGAAGGTGTCGAAGCGGCCCCCGGGGCTCATCTTGTCCCGGGTGGTACCGGGATGGCGGAGGGGTGCGCAGCGAGGGGGGTGACTTCGATGGTCATGTACGGGAACAGCGGGAGCCGCCACAGGATCTCGTGGAGGTGGTCGTTGTCCCGGGCGTCGAAGACGCTCAGGTTCGCGTACTGGCCCGCGCACCTCCATATGTGCAGCCACACTCCGGCGTGCTGGAGTTCCTGCGAGTAGGCCTTCTCGCGGGCCAGCGTGTCCGCCCTGATGTCGGGGTCCATGCCGTCCGGCAGCCGCACGTCCATCGTGACCGCGTACAGCATGTGCTCACTCCGCCGGGTCGAGGACGAAGTTGTACGTGACGTGCTTGCCGTGGCCGTCCGCGGCCGGGACGGGGGCGAGGATCAGTTCGGGCTTGACCGCCGTGGCCACGTCGTCCTCGATGTGCTCGTCGCCGGTGAAGTACAGCTGGCTGGTGACCGGCAGGCAGCCGGGGGCCGACACCTTCAGGTGCAGGTGGGCGGGGCGCCAGGCGTGCCAACCGGCCGCCCGGATGAGCGCTCCGCAGGACCCGTCCGTGGGGATCTGATACGGCGCGGGCTGGATGGTGCGGATCGCGAACCGGCCGTCGGCGTCCGCGACCACCGCGCCGCGCAGGTTCCATTCAGGGATGGCGGGGGCGAACTGGGAGTAGTAGCCCTCGTCGTCGGCGTGCCAGATCTCCAGCACCGCGCCCGGCAGCACCTTGCCGCCGACGTCGGTGACCTGGCCCTGGAACAGCAGGGGTGTGCCGGGCTCGCCGTCCCGCATCGGCAGGGTGGCCTGGGCGTCGAGAACCGGGGAGTCCGGCACGTAGTACGGCCCCTCGATGGTGCCCTTGGTGCCCTTGAGCTGCTCGGAGGCGACCTCCTCGACGACGTGCTCGACCCAGACGTCCAGGAAGAGCGGCCACTCGCCGTCCTGACCGACCTGGATCATCCAGGCCTTGAGGGCGTTGTACTCGTCGTAGCTGACCTTGTGGCGGCGGATCACGTCGTGGACGGCGTTGATCACCTCGGTGGCCAGGGTGTTGACCCGTTCCTTGCTCGTCGTCCCGGCGCTCTGCTTGTCCGCCAGGAAGCGGATGGTCGCCGAGCTTCCGGAAGCGGCGGCGGTCGCCTTGGCCTCCGCGCTCTGCTGCTCTGTCATGGTGGTGTTGCTCCTTGCGTCGTTGAAAGGCGCCGTTGAAAGGCTTGGTTGTT
Organism: Streptomyces sp. NPDC059373; assembly: GCF_042751495.1. NCBI lineage: Bacteria > Bacillati > Actinomycetota > Actinomycetes > Kitasatosporales > Streptomycetaceae > Streptomyces > Streptomyces sp. NPDC059373. The sequence continues at coordinate 10,234 of NZ_JBHYXC010000019.1, forward strand.
GAAAGGCTTGGTTGTTGAAAGGCCTCAGCGGTCCTGCCGGTAGCGCGCCAGCTTCCCGGCGTCGATCTCGATGCCGAGTCCTGGTCCCGGGCGGACGGCCAGAGTCCCGTTCTCGATCCGTGGCGGCTCCGTGAGCAGGTCGTCGGTCATGTCCAGGAAGTTGGACAGCTCGCCGGCCCGCCGGGAGGTGAGGCGGTACGCCGATCCGAAGGCGACCGCGCAGGTGGTGCCGATCTGGCCGTCGATCTGGTTGCCCATCACCACTTCCACGCCGAGGCCCTCGCACTGGAAGAGGACCCGCTGGGAGTAGGTGAAGCCGGTGCGGGCGGTCTTGATGCTCACTGCGGTTGCCGAGCCCGCGAGCACCTCCCGGGTCACCTCGGCCGGTGTGGTGGCGCTCTCGTCGGCGACGAACGGGATCCGGGTCTGTGCGACCAGCCGGCGCCGGCCGAGGACATCGTCGGCCGGACACAGCTCCTCGGCCAGGGTGAGGTCCAGGTCGTCCATGGCACGCAGGGCCCGTGCGGACTCCGAGGCGCTCCAGCCCCGGTTGCCGTCGACGTAGAGCTCGATGCCGTCGCCGAACTCCTCGCGCAGCGCCCTGCACACCCCGACGTCCAGCGTGAACGGCCTACGTCCGACCTTCACCTTGAACACCGTGATGCCGTACTCGTCGCGCATCCGGTGCGCCTCGGCGACCATCGCTTCCGGGGCCGCGAAGCCGAGCATGTGGGACACCCGCATCCGGTCGGTGTAGCCGCCGAACAGGGTGGTGACGGGCAGGCCGAGTGATGTGCCGATGATGTCCCAGAGGGCCATGTCGAGCGCCGACTTCGCGGTCGGGTTCGCGACGGTACGGTCCAACTTGGCGTGGATGGCCTCGCGCTCCAGCGGGGACATGCCGGTGATCTGCGGCGCGAAGACCTTGTCGATCACGGCGATGATCGACTCCTGGGTCTCCCCGTACGTGAACGGCCTCGGCGGCGCTTCGGCGACGCCGGCCACACCCTCGTCGGTGTGGACGCGCACCAGCACATGCTCGGCCGTGTGCACCTCGCCGCTGGCGAACCGCAGCGGCTTGGCGTAGGGGATGGCGAACGGGATGGCCTCTACGGCGGTGATCTTCATCGGGCGGTCGTCCCGGCGGGCGAAGCCGTTTCGCGGGCGTGGCGCTCGATCCGCTGCCCGATGGTGAAGAGCCGGTCCACACGGTCCGGGTGGCCGATCAGCTGCAGGCCGAGCGGCATACCGGCGGCGTCGCGGTATCCCGGCACCGTGAGCACGGGCAGGCCCAGGAGCTGCCACGGGCGGCTCAGCACCGGCGTACCGGTCGCGGCGAGCCCGCGCGGGGCGGGCCCGAGGGCGGCGGGGCCCAGGATCACGTCGGCGTCGGCCAGGACCGCGAGCAGATCGGCGCGGGCCCCGGCGGCGAGCGAGAGGGCGTCACGGTAGTCGTCGTCCGTGGTACGCCGGCCGCGCTCGAGCAACTCGTTCAGCGGCTCGCTCAGTTGGCCGGGTTTCTTCGCCTCCTCGGCCAGCGCGCGGGCGCTGTCGTACGCCATGACGATGGCGTGCGCCTCCACCAGAGCGGGTGTGCGCCCGGCCCAGCCCAGCTCGTCGGCCTCGGCAGCCCCGGCGCCTGCTGCCGCCCGGACCACGGCGTCCCGCATCGGCTGCTCGACGTCGCCCAGTTCGGTCGCCGTCCACACGCGCAGCCGGGCGCGGCCCGGAGCGTCCGGAGAGGTCGTCGTCCCGGACAGCACCGCCTGTACGAGGCGGAGGTCGTCCACTGTCGCGGCGATCAGGCCGGGCGCGTCGAGGCGGTGACTCAGGCCGGTGATCCCGGTGGTGGGCCAGTGGCCGACCGGGGCCACGTATCCGGCCACACCGCAGAAGGAGGCCGGGCGGGTCAGCGACCCGGCGGTCTGGCTGCCGAGAGCGAGCGGCACCACCCCTGCCGCGACCGCGGCGGCCGAACCGCTGGACGAACCGCCGGGGGTGTGGGTCAGGTTGTGCGGATTGCGGGTCGGCCCGGGGGCGAAGTACGCGAACTCGGTGGTCACCGTCTTTCCGAGCGGAATCGCGCCCGCCTGCCGGAGCCGGTCGACGATCCAGGCGTCGGCTGCGGCGATCCGGCCCCGGCGCAGCGGAGAGCCGCACTCGGTCGGCTGGGCGGAGACGTCGATGATGTCCTTCACACCGAACGGGATGCCGCGCAGCGGCAGGTCCTCGGCCGACAGGTCGCCACGGCCGCCGCGGCTGTCGAGTTCCCGGGCCGCGCTCAGCGCGCCGGCCCTGTCCACCCGGACCCAGGCGCGGATGTCCGTTTCGGTGGCGTCCAGGCGGTCCAGCGCTGCGGCGACCACTTCGCTGGGGCGCAGCGCTCCGGTGCTGGTACCGCGTATCGTCTCGGAAAGCGTCGTCATTGTGACTCCAGGCGGTGGAACCGGCGGTTGAAATAGACGAGGCTGTCGCCGGTGCGGACGTGCACTCGCTCGACCTCCACGAACATCACGCTGTGCGAGCCCATCGACTTGCGGTCGCGGATCGTGCCGACGATGTTGACCAGTGCGTCCCGCAGAACCGGGACTGTTTCCTCCTCCGGGTCCCAGATGTCCCAGGCGAAGCGCTCGACCATCGGCACCTTTGTGGCACCGGCGAAGTGCATCGCCAACTCCTCGTGGCCGCCGCCGAGGACGTTGACGCACACCCTGCGGTTGCCGTTGAAGATGTCGTGCGAGGCGCTGCTCCGGTTCACGCAGACCAGCACCGTGGGCGGATCGTCGGTGACCGAGCAGACGGCGCTCACCGTGATTCCGCACCGGCCGCCGGGACCGTCGGTGGTGAGGATGTTGACGGCCGCCGGCAGGTGCGCCATTGCCTCGCGGAAGTCCGTCCGGTCGGGGTTGGCGGTCATCGTCACCATTCTCGTCTCCTCAGTTCTCAGAGCCCGTTATGGATATCTCTGGGTTTCCGCATGTAATTACTCTCTTTCCGAGAATCAACTCTATTGATATCCCGGCCACTTGGTAATTGCGGCCGGTTCTGATTCTGTTGAGGAAACCGGCCGCACGGGTAGGTGTTTTCCTCAATCCGACAGGTGCCGTCAGTGCCGTCACAGCTCGATGACGAGGCGCCGGCTGCGGGCGCGGGAGACGCAGGCCGCGATCTGGTCGCCCGCCGCTTTCTCCTTGCGGGTCAGGACGTTGTCGCGGTGGTCGGGCTCGCCTTCGAGGACGGGGAGAACACAGGTCCCGCAGATTCCTTCCCGGCAGGAGGTGTCGATGGGATAGCCGTTCTCCTGCAGCACGTCGACGATGCTGCGGTCGGCGGGGACGGTGAAGACCTCGCCGGTGTCGATTTCCAGCTCGAACTCCTCCCCCGGTTCGCCGGGAGGTTCGAGCGCCTGGAAGTGCTCGACGTGTACCTGCTCCTCCGGCAGGAGGCCGGTCGCCGCCTCCGAGACCCGCTCCATGAACTCCTTGGGTCCGCAGGTGTAGACGTGGGTCCGGTGGTCCAGGCCGGACAGGATCCCGGCGAGCGCGTCCGCCTGTTCATGGCGCGGCACGCCGAAGTGGAGCCGGACCCGGTCGGCGAATCCGGCCCGCTCCAGCAGGGCGGTGAACGCCGCCTGCTCACGCGACCTGGCGAAGTAGTGCAGCCGGAAGTCCTGCCCCTCCCGGTGCAGGTGGTGGGCCATGCTCAGCAGCGGGGTTACGCCGATACCGGCCGCCACCAGGACGTGCGTCCCGGCGTCCGGCGCGAGGCCGAACAGGTTGCGCGGCTCGCTGATGACGAGTTCGCTGCCCACCGCGACCTGCTGGTGCAGTGCGGCGGAGCCTCCCCGGGAGGCGCTCTCGCGTTTGACCGCCACGAGGTAGGAGTCCCCCTCGTGGGGCGGCCCGCACAGTGAGTACTGCCGGGTGGTGCCGGTCGGGCCGGTGACATCGATGTGCGCACCGGCCGCGTACGGCCCCAGCGGCTCGCCGTCGCACCGGGCCAGACGGAAGCACTTGACGGCTTCGGTCTCGTCGACGACCTCGACGACTCGGACTGTGATCATCTTCCTGCCTACTCTGATGGCGCGTCAGCGCATGTACAGGCCGCCGTTGACGTCCCAGCAGGCGCCCGTCACCGAGCCCGCGTGCTCGGCGGCGAGCAGCGCGACGGCGTCGGCGACGAACCGGGGCGAGATCAGGCCGCCCACCGGGATGTTCTTCCTGAGCGCCTCGGCCGTCTCCGACCCGATGAGGTCGTACGTGACGGGGAGGTCGAGCGGCCCGGGCGAGACCGCATTCACGGTCACGCCCCGCCCAGCCAGTTCGCGGGCGAACACCTTGGTCAGGGTCACGACTCCGCCCTTGGACGCCGCGTAGTGGCCGCCGGTGGCGGTGCCGCCGTTCTGTGCGGCGAGTGAGGCCATGTTGACGATGCGGCCGTGTCCCTGGTCGGCGAAGTACCCGCCGAAGACCTGGCTGCCGAAGAAGACGCCGTCGAGATTGGTCGCCACCACGGAGGAGAAGCTCTCCGGGGTGATGTCCATCAGCGCCTCGACCTTTGACTGCCCCGCGTTGTTCACCAGGACGTGCGCCTGGCCCCAGCGGGCGGTGACCTCATTGCGGACCTGCTCGAAGGAGGACTTGTCCCGTACGTCCATGAACACGCCGACGGCGGTCTCGTGACGCGGGTCGAGTGCCGCGGCGGCCTTCTGCGCCCGCTCGCCGTCGATGTCGGCGAGGGCCACCCGGTATCCGGTCTCGTGCAGCCGGGCGGCGATGAGTCGGCCGATGCCCTGCGCCGCGCCCGTCACCACCGCGACCCTGGTCACAGCATCTTCTGGTTCGCTTCTCCGCCCGCTCACAGCAGGAACCCCGACGCGCTGACCGATTCGTCGGAGTTGACGAGGCGGACGACCTTGAGGGCGATCCGCGGCTCGTCACCGTCGAAGACGATCCGGTGGGTCAGGTCCGCCCCGAGGACGAAGGTCTGCTCGCGCTTGTGGCCGACCAGTACCTGCGCGGAGCTCAGCTCGACGGACTGCTCGTCGGCATGGACGACCACGAACCGGGAGACGGTCCGCACCGTCCGGGCCGCCGCCACCGCGGAGATCGAGTAGCCGGTGACCAGCCGCTCGATCCGCATCCGGCGCATCCGGTCGTCGTCGTAGACCATGTTCAGGCCGGCCTCGAAGTCCTTTGCCTCGGGGTCGATCGGGATCACGTACCTGCCGTCGGGGGCCCACAGGCGGTCCCACTCCTGGTACTCCTTGTTGTCCAGGAGCCGGGCCTCGCGCCACACCAGTTCGACGGCAGCGCTCGCGCGGGGGTCGCCGAGGTTCAGTACGGTCTGCTCACTCAGCATCGGTCATCATCCTCTTCCACATCGCGTACGCCTCGCGCATGCCGGTCTCGTCGGTCGAGTGGGCGGTCCGGTCGCCGTTGTCGGCCTCAACCTCGCGCCCGAGGCCACGGTTGACCAGGATGGGGAGGTCCGGGCCGCCGGTGGCGCCGCGCTGCACCCGGTCCCAGGCCTCCGAGTCGTCGGGGCTGCCGAAGCCGAAGGGGCCCTGGAAGTGCTCGTGGATGCGCAGGCGCTCGCGGTTGACGATCTCCGGGCCGCCCTCGAGCCCGAGCGCCAGGTGCCGGACTTCCGTCTCGGTGACCGAGAGCGGGCGCAGGACGCGGAAGAAGGAGCTGGACATCGCGACGTTCGGGAACAGGTTCAGGTTGAACCCGGTGCCGTGCATGGCCCGGACGATGCGCCGTACCTTCGCGGGGTCGAACTCGCGGGACAGCTCGTCGATGATGTGGCTGAACCGTTCCTGCAGCGGCTCCGTGCCGTCGTCCTCGTCCAGATCAACGTGCGCGGGCGTCATGATCATGACGCTGTGGCCGTTGCCCAGAGAATGGGTGACCGCCTTCTCGTCGGTCATGAAGGAGAGCATGCCCGCCGTCTCGGCGTCGACCGAGGACATCCACGACCGGTGCACGATCGGGAAGTGGTAGCCGTCGGTGGTGTTCTCCAGCTGAATCTTCCAGTTGCCCCTGAACCGGAACTTGTGCTCGCCCTGGACCTTGATCGGGTAGCCCGCGCCCTGCTTCATGAAGCGGTCGATCCACACCCGCGCCCCGCCGAGGAAGTCCTCCAGAGGCTCGACGTCCGGGTTGAAGCTGGCGAAGATCATGCCGCCGTAGACGCCCACCTTGAGGCGCTGGAGGCCGAGATCCTTCTTCTCCAGCACGTCCTCGTAGCCGTCGGGGTACGGGATGCCGCGCAGCTTGCCGTCCAGTGCGTAGGACCAGGCGTGGTACGGGCAGGTGAAGCCGTTGCCGTTGCCCTTCGGGGTCTCGCAGAGGCTCGCGCCCCGGTGGCGGCAGCGGTTCAGCATCACGTTGATGCCGCCGCGGCGGTCCCGGGTGACGATGACCGGCTGCCGGCCGACGTACGCGGTCCGGAAGTCGCCCGCGGAGCGCAGTTCGCTCTCGTGCGCCACCCACACCCAGGTGCTGTTGAAGATCCGGTCCATCTCCAGCTCGAACAGGGCCGGATCGGTGTACAGGGCGGACGAGACCCGGTCGCCTTGGGCGAGGCCCTCGATGGTGTTGCCGGTCACTGTGCGGACCCCCCTACGCTCACCGGGGTGGTCAGCGGGCGGCCGACGCGGGCCTCGATCGCGGCGTAACGCCACAGCGAGTACTCGCCGACGGATGTCGTACGGAAGAGGTTGCAGGCCGCGGCGACCGTCTGCTGGTCGGCGACGTCGGCCAGGATGTAGCACGTCCAGGGCCAGGAGGCGGAGGGGCCGACCATGTGCTGGTCGTCGTCGATGTCGCCGAGGACGTTGACGCCGGGGAGCGCGGCGAGCTCGTCCATCATGCCGGAGAAGGCTTTCCACACCGCGCCGCCCTGGCCGGTGGGGAGGTCGAAGAAGTTCTGGTTGATGCCTATGCAGAACAGGACGCGCAGCGGCGTTGTGGGCTCGGACATGTCGTTCCCTTCGGTCGGTGGTCGGGGGGTGCGGGTGCGGAACAGCTGCCCACGGCCTGGGCTTACACGTAGCCGGGGAAGGGCTTCACGCCCATCAGGACCGACCCGGCGCCGTCGTACATGCCCTCGGTGAGGAAGGCGTGCTGCGGGACCACGGACGCGTCCCGCAGGTAGCGCTGCAGGGGGTGGTCCGTGTGGATGGCGGCGGTGCCGGAGAGGTTGTAGGCGGTGCGGACAACCTCGAAGCCAACCTTCGCCACGTGGGTGGCGGCCAGCCGCAGGAGGCTGGTCTGCTCGGCGGTGGCGGGCTCGCCGCCGGACACCGCCTCGTACACCTCGTCGGTCGCCTCGTAGAAGAAGGCGCGGGCGGAACGCAGTTCGGCCTCCGCCTTGGCGACGGCGATCCGGTAGTAGGCGCGGTCGGCGAGCTTGGGCGCGCCGGTGATTCCGGCCCGGCCGCTGCCGACGCCGATGACGTGGTCGAGCGCCGCACGGGCGATGCCCAGGTTGACCACGGCCAGTACCTGTGCGGCGTAGGCGATGCCCGGGTAGCGGTAGAGCGGCTCGTCCACGAGCGGGGCGCCGCCGCGTACGAACGTCCACTCCTCGGGGACGACGGCGCCGTCCACCTTCAGGTCGTGGCTGCCGGTGCCCTGCATGCCGACCACGTCCCAGTTCTCGACGATCTCGACCTGGTCGGGGCGGAGTACGGCGGTGCGCGGCTTGCCTGATGACGCGTCACCCACGCCGATGCCCACGCCGAGCACGTCGGCGCCCCTGCAGCCGCTGGAGAACTTCCAGTGCCCCGTCACCTTGAAGCCGCCGTCCACCCGCTCGGCGGGCTGGAGCGGGAACAGGCCGCCTGCGAAGACCACATCGGGCCCGTCGGCGTACAGCTTCTTCTGGGTGTCCAGTGGCAGGGCCGAGAGGTAGATCCCGGAGAAGCCGAAGCTGGCGACCCAGCCGGCGGACCCGTCGACTTCGGAGATCCGCTCGATCATCCGCAGGAAGGCGCCGGGCGGAAGGGCGTCCCCGCCGAACCGCTTCGGGGTCGTGGCGCGGTAGACGCCGATCTGCCGGAATTCATCGATCATGTCGCGCGGCACATGGCGTTTCGCGGTGAATTCCGCGCGCCGCCGGGCCACGTTCGCGAGCACGTCCTCGAACGATCCCTCAGTGTCCGCAGATGGTTCGAGCGTTCGCGTCATGGGGCATCTCCTTGTTGGTTACTCCACGTCAACGCTATTCTTCGTTCCGAACCACCCGCAATTGGGATTCAGGGGAACTCCTCTCCGGTAAATACCTACCGGCGTAAGGAATCCTTTACGGCCTCGGTTCGTCGTCGGAGACGATCGGGAGGGCGAAGGAGAAGACGGCACCCTGCGGTTCGTTCTCGGCTGCGCTGATGCGGCCCTGGTGCCGGGTGATGATGCGGTGACTGAGCGCCAGGCCGATACCGCTGCCGTTCTCCTTCGAGGTGAACACACCGTCGAAGATCCGGTCGCCGGGCATCGCGCTCAGGCCCTGGCCGTGGTCGCGGACGGTGAGTTCGGCATATCCGTCCTCCGACCGCCGCGTGATCAGCTCGATCCTGCGCTGCGGCTGCGGCCAGCGGGACATCTCGTCGATCGCGTTGAAGGCGAGATTCATGACGACCTGGCCGATGAGGACATTCTCGCAGCGCACCGGCAGCGCCTCGCCGGACAGTGCGAACGACAGGCCCACGGAGAGCTGGTTGGCCCGAAGTTCGACGAAGTACGCGCAGTCCGCGACGATGGTGTTGAGGTCGGTCAGCTGCTCGGAGTGCTCGAGCCGCCCCACGTACTGCCGCAGGCTCGTGAGAATCCGGGCCGCCCGGTCGATCTGGCGCTTGGCGTTGTCCAGTCCCCAGGCCACCGACTCGCTGTCGGCCGTGCCGGTTCCGAGCCGGCTCCGTGCGCCCTCGACGAAGTTGTTGGCGGCGGCCAGCGGCTGGCTGACCTCGTGCGCGATGGCCATCGCCATGTCCCCCATGGCGTTGTATCTCGCCAGGTGGTTGAGGTGCTCGGTGTCCCTGCGGTGCTCCTCCTCGGCACGCACCCGGTCGGTGATGTCGTAGAACAGCAGCAGATGGCCGCGCAGGTCGCTCTCGATCTCGATGTACTGGCAGGTGAGGGCGTACCAGCGGGGTACGTTGCCGGGCGCGCCCAGCCGGTATCTGCCCTCCTCGGCGGGGATGACCGCGTCACCGCAGTAGTCCGCGAAGTCGGCTCCCTGCAGTTCGGACACGGGAACGCCGAGCAGCTTGGCGGCGGACTCGCTGGCGAAGTCCACCCCGCCCTGCTCATCCAGGACGACGATGCCCTCGGCCAGATTACTCAGGAAGGTGCTCAGTCTGCCCTCGGTGCGGACGAGGTCGCGCTGGACGGCCTTCTCCTCCGCGATATCCCGGAACTGGACCATGATGATCGGGCGGGAGGGCAGATCCACCCGGATCGCGATGGCCTCGGTCAGGATCTCCTCACCACTTTTCGACCGGTAGCACCATTCGGTGGCATTCACTCCGTGATCCACTGCCCGCCGCAGCCAACGCTGGCCGAATTCACGGCTGTACTGCTGGGCGTTCTTGCTCATGTCCGGCGCCTTGAGCGGTTTCAGCTCGTCGACCGTCCACTCCAGCACTTCGCAGGCCGCTCTGTTGGCCCAGATGATGTCGTAGGTTTTGGCGTCGTGCAGCAGGACACAGTATTTCAGGGCCTGCACCAGCGCCTTGTAGTCCGTCAATTCGAGATCCGCCAACGGAGTTCCTCCGCTCTCATCGGGCAGCCGGCAGCCGCAGGCCCAGTTGGAGTACGTCGCGGACCAGGGTGGCGATGCTGTCCGCCCCGGTCTTCTCCCGGATGCGGGTGCGGTGTACGTCGACGGTCTTCACGCTGATGCCGAGCCGGCCGGCGATCTGTTTGCTGGGCACACCGTCCAGGACCAGGCGCAGGACCTCCAACTCGCGGGAGGTCAGGCTGTCCAGACGGGCGAGCAGCTCGCGCTGCCGGCCTGCCAGGGCGAATCGTTCCCGCGCGGTCAGCATCGCCGCCTGGACGACGTCGAGCATGTGTTGGGGGTCGTACGGCTTCTCCAGGAAGTCCACGGCCCCGTTCTGCAGGGCCCGTACCGACATCCGGATGTCGCCATGGGCGGAGACGAACACGACCGGCATGGCCGATCCGGCCCGGTTCAGCTTCTCCTGCACACCGAAGCCGCTGATCTCGGCCATCCGCACGTCCAGCACGAGGCAGGCGGGCTGCGACTGGTCGTAGGACTCCAGAAAGGATGTGGCGTCGGAGAAGCAGCGCGAGCGGATGTTCACCGACTCCAGCAGCCAGGCGAGGGATTCGCACAGCTCCCGGTCGTCGTCCAGGATATAGACGACGGTGCCGCTCTCCATCTCAGCCGTCCCAGGCAGCGTCGGCGGTCCAGTACTCGCTGCCGTCGGCGCTGATCCCGTGTTGCCACGTACCTGTCCGCCGCAGCTTCGGTTCGGCCTGCGCTGTCGCCGCGTCGGCGCCGTCCGGACCGTCCTCCGCCACCTGCCAGTGGACCCAGTTGACTTCTTTTCCGCCACTGTCGTGAACGAAGAGGTCCACATGGTGCCAGCCGTAGTTGTGGGTGTCGGCGTAGCAGGTGAGGAACATCGTCCTACCGTCCGTGTCGCTCATCGCTCTCCCATCGCGGCCGGCCCGAGCGGCGCGCAGAACAGCCGCTGCGTGCGGAATGTCGATATCCGTGCTTCCTCCGGTCCGAGCCGGAAGGTGACGTCCAGTCGGGCCACCATGATCTCCTCGGCGCCCGACTCGTACCGCGACAGCTGCTGCATCAGCCAACTGCCCTGCGCGGTGCCGTCCGTGACGTCGACCGTTCCGGGGAAGAGCAGGTGAACGTTGGTCCGGAAGTGGGGGTTCGGCGGCAGGTACTCCGCCAGCATCCCGGCGATCGCCGCCCGCCCCTCGGTACGGCCGAACTTCGCGGTGTAGTCCTGGCCGAGCCCTTCCCAGACCGCGTCCTCGGTGAACACATCGGCCACCGCGCCCTGCACGTCCGGGGGCACCGGGACGTCGCACAGGCGCAGATAGCGGGTCAGGGTCTGCTCGGCGCGGCGGCGTGAATCCGTTGAATCCGGCACTGTGGTCATCCTGCCTCGGCCTGGGCGCGCTGGAGTGCCCGGCGCTCCGCCCGGCGCTCCGCCTGGCGGTCGGGGTCGGGCACCGGCGCCGCGAGGAGCAGCCGCTTGGTGTAGGGGTGATCGGGGTTCTCGGTGACCTTGGCGGCGTCGCCCGTCTCCACGATCTCGCCCCGGTAGAGCACCGCGACGCGGTGGCTGATGTGCCGTACGACGGAAAGGTCGTGGGTGACGAACAGATACGCCACTCCGGTCGCTTCCTGGATCTCCACGAACAGGTCGAGCACGCGGGCCTGGGTGGACAGGTCGAGGGCGCTCACCGGCTCGTCGCAGACGATGACCTTGGGGTCACGGCACAGGGCTCGGGCGATGGCGATGCGCTGCCGCTGGCCGCCGGAGAACTCCCTCGGCAGCCGTCGCGCCGCGTCGAGCGGGAGGTACACCTGGTCGAGCAGGCCCTGGACCCGGCGCTCGGCGTCCGCGCGGGAGACTCCGGTGACCAGCAGCGGCTCGGTCAGGATGTCCATGACCGTCATGGCCGGGTTCAGTGAGGTGAAGGGGTCCTGGAAGACGACCTGGATGTCCTTGCTGAGGGCACGCCGCTCCCGCTTGCCGAGTCCGGAGACGGTCCTGCCCTGGTAGCGGATCTCGCCGCCGGTGACCGGGGCGAGGCCGAGGACAGCACGTCCGAGGGTCGTCTTGCCGGAGCCGGACTCCCCCACCAGTCCCAGCGTCTCTCCGGGGGCGATGGACAGCGACACTCCGTGCAGTACCCGGAAGGGCTTCTTACCTCGGCCCTTGCCGGGATACTCCACGACGACTTCGTCAAGTTCGAGCAGAGGTCGGGTCGGCGGGGTCATCACATTCCCTCCCTGAGGGCAGTCCCGGCGGGGGTCATCGCGCAGGCCGTCTTCAGCGGGCCACGTGCCTTCCCGCCCTCGAGCGTCGAGCCCAGCAGCATCCGGGTGTAGGGGTGTTCGGGGGCGGTGAAGATCTGCCGCACGGGCGCCACCTCCACTATGCGTCCGGTCTGCATGACCGCGACCCGGTCGCAGATGTCCGCGACGACGCCGAAGTTGTGGGTCACCAGGATCATTCCCATCTCGCGCTCCTGCTGGAGCGAGCGCATCAGGTCGAGCACCTCGGCCTGGACCGTGACGTCCAGGGCGGTGGTCGGCTCGTCGGCGATCAGCAGTTGCGGGTCGCACGAGACGGCGCCGGCGATGAGGACGCGCTGCGCCATACCGCCCGAGATCTGGTGGGGGTACGACCGGAAGACCCGTTCCGGGTCGGGGATGCCCACCCGCTCCAGCAGCCCGAGCGCTTTCGCTTTGGCCTCCGCCTTCGACAGCCCCAGACAGCGGCGCATGGGCTCCACGAGCTGGGAGCCGATGAGGAAGCAGGGGTCCAGGTTGGACAGGGGTTCCTGCGGGATGTAACCGATCCGCCTGCCACGGAGTTTGTTCCAGGCGTCCTGGTTCATCTCCGTCAGGTCCCGTCCGTCGAAGACCAGCCTGCGGGCGCCGACGTTGGCGTCCGCCGGGAGCAGCCCGAGGAGGGAGAACGCCGTCTGGCTCTTGCCGGACCCGGACTCGCCGACCAGGCCGAGCACCTCACCGCGCCGCACACCGAGGTTGACTCCGTCCACCACGGTACGGTCGCCTTCGGGCCGGGGGTAGGAGACCCTGAGGTCCTCCAGCACCAGCAGGAACTGTCCGTCCTCCGCGTCCAGGGCGGTGGCGGCCGGGCTTGTGGCGAGCGGGCTTGTGGCGAGCGGGCGGACCTGCCGCTTCTTACGTGCCGGCCGGCGCGTGTCGTTCGGGCCCAGTGCGTCACGCAGCGAGTTGCCGAGCAGGCTCGACGCCAGGATCGTCACGATCATCGCGAGCCCCGGCCACACCAGCAGGCTCGGCGCCGTGTAGACGTTGGCGAAGGCATCGTTGAGCATCGCGCCCCAGCTGGCCTGGGAGGACTTCCCGAGGCCCAGGAACGCGAGACCGGCCTGGATGCCGATCGCCACCGCGAACATCTGGGTGGCCTGGATGATCGACGGCGCGACGACCACGGGCAGGACGTGCCTGCGCATGATGCGCGGGTCACCGAGCCCGGAGACCCGTGCCGCGTCGACGTAGAGTTCCTCGCGCACCGCCAGCACCGACGCGCGGATGAGGCGGAACACCATGGGCGCCATGACGACGCCGAGCACCGCCATGGCGACATTGAGGTCCTGGGAGACGACGGCCATGACGACCAGCATCACGAGGATGGCGGGAACGGCCATGATCACGTCGATCACCCAGCCGGCCACCGAGTCGAACCAGCCGCGGTAGAAGCCGCTGATCAGCCCGAGGGGGCCGCCGACCGCCAAGGCGACCAGCATCGCGATCGTCCCGCCGAGCAGGCTGGTCCGGCCGCCGTACAGCAGCCGGGACAGTACGTCACGTCCCACCCCGTCGCCGCCGAGGGGATGGGCCGACGACATGGGCGCCAGGGTGTCGTTCAGCGAGCTCCTGCCCGGCGAGTAGCTGGTGAGCAGCGGCGCGGCCAGGCTCGCGACGATCACCAGTGCCAGGGCCACGAGACATCCGAGGGCGACCGGATCGTGCAGCGTCCGGCGCAGGAGATGTTCACGCTTGTGCGGCAGCGCGGATGCGGCCGCCCCGGCGGCGGGGTCGCTGGGAAGCGTCTCGGTCATGAGACACGCACCTTCGGGTTGAGCCAGCCGTACGCGATGTCCAGCAGGAGATTGACTGTTACGACGACAACGACCGTCACGACGACCGTGCCGAGCAGGACGGGCTCGTCACCCTGGACGGCCGCCGAGTTCGCGAGTGTGCCGATGCCCGGCAGCCCGAACACCTTCTCCACGATCACGGCCCCGCCGATCAGTCCGATGAACTGCAGGGCGAGCACGGTCAGAGCGGGCGGCGCGGCGTTGCGCAGCGCGTGCTTGAAGACCACACTGCGCCGGCTGAGGCCCCTGCTGCGCAGCGTGCGGACGAAGTCGGCCCGGAGCACGTCGATCAGCGCGCCCCGAACCTGCATGGTCGTCGCCGCGGTGGCCGCGATCGCCAGCGACGCCGCGGGCAGGATGATCGAGCGCAGCCATCCGGTGCCGGAGTCACCGAGCGCGACGTACCCGGTCGCGGGCAGCAGCCGCAGTTGCACCGCCAGGGTCACCGCGAGCAGCAGGGCGATCAGGAAGCTGGGGACCGCGGTGCCGAGCACCGCGGCGAACTGGACGACGCGGTCGAGCCAGCCGCCCCGCAGCGCGGCGGCGGCGCCGAGCGCGACGCTGAGGATCACGGAGATCACCAGCCCGGCGAGTACGACGGACAGCGTGACCGGAAGGGTCTGCGACAGGGACTGGCCCACCGAATTGCCGGTGAACCAGGACTGCCCGAAGTCGCCCTGCACAGCGTGGCCGAGCCAGTGCCCGTATCTCACCGCGGCAGGCTCATCGAGTCCGAGCTCGTGCGTCTTGGCGGCCACCTGCGCCTGGGTGGCGGTTTGTCCGACGATGTTCCGTGCCACGTCGGTGCCGGTCAGGCTCAGTAGCCCGAACACACCGGTGGCCACCACGAAGACCAGCACGACACCGGCGACGAGGCGCCGCAACAAGAACACAACCATTGGTTCCTCCTTCGCCGCGTCCTAACGCGGTCACGGGGTGGGGCCGGCCCGGTGGCGGGCGGGCCGGCCCCACCTCCGGTCGCTACTGCGCCGGCTTGTAGTTGTAGATCGGCGGGTATCCGAAGCCGGGCTGCGCCGTCACCTTGACGTCACTGCTGGACGCGTAGGCGTTCGCGATGAGGTTCAGCGGGGCGTTCCAGGCCTGGTCGACGATGTAGGTGTTGAGCTGCTTGAGCAGCGCGGGCTGCTTGGACACGCTCGCCGACTTGATCTGCGAGACCAGGGAGTCGACCTTGGGATCGTCGTACTTGAAGGGATTCCACGTCGAGTTCTTGAGCATCTCGATCGAGACCTTGTCCCAGCCCGAGGGCGCTCCCAGCTTGAAGTAGGACATGGCGTACTTGCCGGCCAGCAGGCTGGTGAAGATCTGGTCGCTGGGGAGGTTCTGGAGCTTGACCTTGATCCCGATGTCCGCCAGTGACTGGTCGATGGCGGCCTGTTCCTTCGGGAAGAGCGAGGAGAAGTCCGGCATGGTGACCGAGAAGCCGTTCGGGTAGCCGGCCTCGGCCAGCAACTGCTTGGCCTTCGCGGGGTCGTAGGGGTACTTGCTGTCGAGCGACTTGTCATAGCCCTCGTCGCTGGTGCCGAAGAGCTGGGTCGTCGCGCCGCCGAGCCCGAGCTTCGCCGTCTTGATGATCGCCTGCCGGTCGATGGCGTAGTTGAGCGCTTGACGGACCTTGAGCTTCCCCAGCGCGGGGACCTTGGTGCCGCCGCGGTCCCAGATGTAGAGACCCTCGATGTCACCGGGCTGGTAGGTGATGACGTTCATGCCACGCGACTTGACCGTGCTCATCCGCGAGGCGTCCACCGTCGAGCCGTTGATCTGCCCCGAGAGCAGGGCGTTGGTGCGTGCCGTGGGATCGGGCAGGTACTTGATGACGATCTTGTCGTACGGGAAGGCCTTGGAATTCCAGTAGTCGGCGTTGCGGGTGTAGGTGTACTGCGTGCCCGCTGTGGTGCCCGCGGTGTCGAGCTTGTACGGGCCCGAGCCCACCGGCGTCTTCGGGTTGTTCAGCGCCTTGAGGCTGGCGATCATGCCGGAGGCCTGGCCCAGTGCCGGGAGCAGGGACGAACTGGGGCCGTCGAGCTTGAGCGCGACCGTGCTGGTGTCCACGGCCTCGACGCTCTTGACGTCGACGAGTTCGGTGGCCGCCGTGTTGGAGCCACCCTTGACGCGCAGCAGGCTCGCCTTGACCGCCGCCGCGTCGACCGGGGTGCCGTCGGTGAACTTCACTCCGGTGCGGAGCTTCAGGGTCAACGTGGTCTGGGCGGAGTCGTACTTCCACGACGTCGCCAGGTTCGGGGTGACCTTGCCCTGTGGGTTCACCCGTACAAGGGTGTCGTACACCGGCTGGTCGTACGTCGCCTCGTTTCCTATGCCGAGCTTCGAGAGGTCCCACGGCAGGGACACGACCGATGTCCCGAGGGTCAGGGTCTTGTTACTGGCCCCGGTCGATGTCCCCCCGCCGCCGCAGCCCGCAATACCGAGCGTCATAATTCCGGCGCCCACGAGCGCCACCGTCTTGCGCATTATGTCTCCAAATGTTCAATTCGCCGTTTCTCCTTCTGCATCCCCCTGTTGTCCCACTACGGCCGCATACGGCCGTTTCTACGCATACTTGGCGGCCCACTCCCCGCACTGTCGTACGCTCTCTTCCGGTGTCTCCTGCGCTCCCCGGTCCACCTCTATGATCAACCAGCCGTCGAAATCGTCCGGAAGCGCCCCGACGAAGGCATCGACGTCGGCGTTTCCGTGGCCCGGCTCCGCCCACAGTCCGGCCCGGACGGTCTTGCGGTAGTCCCAGTCCTCGCGCTTGGCCTGTGCGGCGATCCCGAGGTCGAGGTCCTTGATGTGGACGCCGGCCACCCGGTCGGCGTAGTCGCGGACGAGCTGTACGGCGTCGGCGCCGGCCCAGGCCAGGTGTCCCATGTCCGGTCCGAAGCCGAGGACCGAGGCGTCGACGGTGTCCAGGACGAAGCGGGTCTCCTCCTCCGTCTCGGCCCAGGTGCCCACATGCGGGTGGAACGCGGGGGTGATGCCTCCGGCCCGGAAGATCCCGGCGATCTCCGCCAGCAGGTCGCGTACCTGCTCCAGCCGGTCCGGCCGGGCGTCGTGGCCGACTCCGGGGTGGGTCACGCGGGTCGCGTCCTTGGCCATGCCCATGGCGAGGAAGGCAGTGGGCACCCCGAGCACCGCGTGCTCCTCGGCGATGCGGGCCGCGACCTCCCTGAACTGCCGGTTCTCGGCCTCGTCGGCGGTGAGCCGAACGGGCATGTAGCCCGGTGCGGGGCGCAGGTCATGCTCGGTCAGCAGCGCGGCGTAGTCCTGCGCCGCCATGCCGGCCGGGACGGCGCTGTGCACAGCGCCGATACCTGCGGCACGGATGGCGGCGAACTGCTGCGCCAGGGGCGGGGCGAGGGAGGGATCGATCCACCCCTCGGCACTCGCGACCCACTGGAGGGGGTTGATGGCGACGCGGTCCTGCCTGATCTTCACGTCTGGTCCTTTCCGGGGAAGTCAGAGGGAGTTGCGCGGCTGGGGGCGTTCACAGGTGCTCTCCAGCTGGATGAAACGGCCTTCCTCCTGGGAGGTGTCGAAGCTGGTCAGCACCTCGAGGGTGTGGAAGGCGAACTCGGGATTGGCGCGGTGCGGGCCGCCGCCGATCGCGCCGACGAGGTCCTGCACTCCCAGGCCCCGGCGGTGCTGCTCCGGCGAGTCCACGGCGCCGAACAGGCCGACCACCGGGGAGAGCACCTCCCACTCGCTGTCGTTGTGGCGCTTGACCCGCACGTTCCCGTCGAAGAAGTTCGGGTTCGGCAGGGCGAGCGTGCCTTCCGTGCCGTAGATCTCGATCCGGGGCAGCTCGGTGTCCCACACTTCGGCGCTCATGAGGACGGTGCCGATCGCACCGGAGGCGAAGGTCAGCACCGCCGAGGCATGGGTGGAGACCTCGACGTCGATCTCGTCCACCACGCGGTTCGGGCTGGTGACCGTGCGCTTGGGGGCGCCGATGCTGGTGGCGGCGGCGACGCTGCGGACCGGACCGAGGCAGTTGACGAGTGCGGCCACGTAGTAGGGGCCCATGTCCAGCACCGGTCCGGCGCCCGGCTGGAAGAGGGCCCGGGGGTCCGGGTGCCAGGTCTCGGCCCGGGTGTGCCGGACGAACGCCGAAGCGCCGACGGGTACCCCGATCAGCCCGGCGTCGAGCGCGTGCCGCGCGGTCTGGATGGCGCTTCCCAGGAAGGTGTCAGGAGCCGATCCCAGCAGGCGCCCGGTACGCCGCGCGGCTTCCAGGACGGCCTTGCCGTCCTCGATGGTGGTCGCGAGCGGCTTCTCCGCGTACACGTGCTTGCCGGCCTCCAGCGCGGCGATGATCGTCGGCGCGTGGAACTGCGGGGGGGTGATGTTGATGATCACCTCGACGCTGTCGTCGCCGAGCAGTTCGGTGTCGTCCCCCCAGGCCGGGATGGAGTGGTCGGCCGCCGCCTGCTTGGCCCTGGCCGGGTCCACGTCGGCGACCCGGACCAGTTCCAGTTCGGGGAAGTTGCGAAGGCCCTCGACGTAGCGGCCGAAGATGTTGCCCGCCCCAAGGATTCCGATGCGGTGCCGCGTTTGGTCCTGACCCATTGATCTCCTGCACTCTCTTGCTTGTTTGCTTGGACGTCTCTGCTCGGACGTCTCTGCTCGGACGTCAGGCGACGGACGTCAGGCCACGATCAGCGGTCGCAGCGTCCGGTGAGCGATCTCCAGACCCGTCTTGACCTTCTGTTCGGTGCCGCTCCACACCGGGTCCTCGTGCTCGACGGAGAGCGTTCCGGTGAAGCCGTTCTCGTAGAGCGCGTCCACGACCGCGTTCCAGTCGACCTGGCCGCGGCCGGGTACGCGGTAGCGCCACCAGCCCATGTCCCACGGGTCGGTCCGCCGTGCCGCCTTGCCGAAGAAGCCGTACCGGTCGATCGCGCCGGACTGGATCTCCATGTCCTTGGCCTGGGCGTGCACGATGCGGTCGGCGTACGGCGCGATGGTCTTGACCGGGTCGATGCCGATCCAGGTGAGGTGGGAGGGGTCCCAGTTGAGGTAGAGCCCGAGCGAGAACATCCACTCCCACAGCTCGGGCGAGTAGGCGAGGTTGCCGGGGTAGCCGTCCGGGTGCCAGCCCTCCATCACGCAGTTCTCGATGATGACGGACACGCCGCGCTCTCCGGCGTACTCGACGATCTCGGGAAACACCTTCTCGCCCTCGGCGAGATTGTCGGCCACCGTGCGGTTCCAGTCCCGGCCGACAAAGGTGCCGACATAGCGGACGTCCAGTGCGGCGGCGGCGTCGATGACCGCCCTGAGGTGCGCGTGGATCTCCGCCCGGCGCCGGGGGTCGGGGTGCAGGTTGTTCTCGTAGTACGCCAGCGCCGAGAGCTCGAGGCGGTGGCGCTCGAACAGGGCTCTGGTCTCGTCGGCCACCTGGCCGTTGAACTCGCCGATCGGAAGGTGCGCGGCCTCGAAGTCACGGCCTCCGGTCCTCGGCCAGGCCGCGACCTCCAGGGCCTCGTAGCCCGCGTCGCCGGCCCATGCGGCGATCTGCTCCAGGGAGAGATCCGGCAGGCAGGCGGTGAGCATTCCCAGCTTCATACGATGGTCTCCTGAGAGGTGGCAGTTTCCACGTTCGTCCATGTGAGCGATGCGGCCGACCGCAGTACCGCTTCGACGAGCCCGGCCGAGCGGGCACCGTCGGCGCCCGTGGGCAGTCCCTCCGGAGCACCGCCGTCGATGGCGGCATAGGTGTCGGCGACGAAGGCGTTGAAGCAGTCGGCGTAGCCCTGGGCGTGCCCGGCGGGCAGCCGGGACAGCCGCCGTTGCTCGGGCGAGCCGTGATTCGGATCGCGTACGAGCACGCGTGCTCCGTCCTGGGCGCCCAGCCACGCGGTCTCGGGGTTCTCCTGGTCGAACACCGCGCTGCCGGAGGCACCGTCGAGTTCGAACCACAGCCGGTTCTTCCGGCCCGCGGACACCTGCGAGACGGTCAGGGTGCCGAGTACGCCGTCGGCGGTGCGCAGCAGCACCGTGGCCACGTCCTCGGTCCGGACCGGAACGCGCGGCACCGGGCCCTCACCGTCGGGGGCGCCCTGGCCGGCCGCCCCGAAGCTGGCCCCGGTGCCTGCGGGCCGGGTCGCGATGGTGGTACCGACCCGGGCCGTCACTTCGGTGAACCGGACTCCGGCGACCCATTCGACCAGATCGCACCAGTGCGACCCGATGTCCGCGAAGGCCCGCGAAGGTCCGCCCGCATCCGGGTCCACCCGCCACGAGACGGTGCTCTCGGAGAGCATCCAGTCCTGGAGGTAGCTGCCGTGGATGAGCTGCCAGGCTCCGAACTCGCCGTTGAGGCGGCGGTCGCGGATCTCGCGCACCAGCGGGTGGTAGCGGTAGACGAACGGGACCGCCAGCAGCAGTCCGGCCCGGTCGGCCAGCCGGTGCAGCCGTTCGGCGTCGGCCGCGGACGTGGCCAGCGGCTTCTCACAGATCACGTGCTTGCCGGCTGCCAGCGCGGCCTCGGTCTGCCGGACGTGGTGCGCGTTGGGCGTGCAGATGTGCACCACCTCGACGGTGTCGTCGGCGAGGACCGCCTCGAAGTCCGGATAGCGGGTGGGAACGTCCCACTCCTTGGCCACCCGAGCGCTGCGCTCCGGGGTCGAGGCCACCACCCCGCACAGCGTCCCTCCGGCGGCACGGACCGCTGCGGCGTGTACGGCACCGATCATTCCGGCCCCGACCACCACCGCTTGTGGCGAGCGACTCACGAGCACACCTCCGCCTCATCAGTCCGGCTACGGCCTGAACGCCGCGTTACGAACCACCATCGTTTAGTTCGAGCAAATGGCACAAGAGGACAAATTTAGTTTTCTTTCCGGCATAAAACCGACGGAATCTTGGGTTCCTCACCCGGTCCGCAACCACTGCGAGAACCGGCTTCCCCCATGGGAAGACCGCTGACCACGGACAACTCATAGCTCTCGGACCCGCTGGGGCGATCGACCTATGGGATGGTTGACGGACAGAAGAGCGCAGCATTAGGGTCTTTGGAATGCATAAAAGTGCTGGATATGTTGCCGGGGGAACTGCGCCATCCCCAGCGGTGCCCGTGGCGTTGCGCAAGGTGCTGGACCTCGTCGTCTCCGGCGAGGCGACCAGCCGCGCGGAGATCGCCCGGCGCAGCGGCCTCGCGCGCTCGACCGTGGGGCAGCAGGTGGACCATCTTCTCCACCGCGGCATCCTCCAGGAGCTCGAGGCCAGGGAGTCGGTCCGGGGACGCCCGCCCCGGATCCTGACGATCAGCCCCCGGGCCGGAACCATCGCCGTCGCCGATATCGACACCCTGTCGACCGAGGTCGCGATCGCCGACCTCACACACCGTGTGCTCGCCCACGAGACCCTGGACATCCAGGTCGACTCCGGGCCCGAGGCGGTACTGGACGCGGTGACCGAGCGGCTGCTGGAGCTGCTGGCGGAACACGGCCGCGATCCGGCCCGGATACGGGAAGTGGTGGTCGGCCTCCCCGGGCCGGTCGATTTCCAGCAGGGCTGCGCGGTACGTCCCACGGGTATGCCCGGCTGGGACGGCTACCCGGTGGCCGAGCGCCTGCGGGAGCGGTTCCTGGCCCCGGTCGTGGTGGACAACGACGTGAACCTCATGGCGCTCGGAGAGGCCAGCCAGGACACCGTCGACACGCCGCTGCTGTGCATCAAGATCGCCAGCGGCATCGGGGCCGGGATAATCACCGCCGACGGCGACGTCTACCGGGGGGCCGACGGAGCGGCCGGCGACATCGGCCACATCCGGGCGATCGGGGGCGGCGAGGTGTTGTGCAGCTGCGGCAATGTCGGCTGTGTGGGAGCGGTCGCCTCCCACCGGGCGCTCCTGCGCAGCCTCGGCATTCCGGAGGCGACAGCCGAGGACGCGCTGCACGGCGCCCACTCTCTCGCGCAGCTTGTCGCCAACAGCGATCCGCGCGCGCTGCACGCCCTGCGCCAGGCCGCAACCGAGATCGGTGAGGTGGTGGCGATGCTGGTCCACATGTTCAACCCCCGCACCCTTGTGCTCGGCGGCCCGCTCAGCGAGCTGCGGGACGACCTGCTCTCCGGGGTCCGCGCCGTGGTCTACCAGCGCGCGCTGCCGCTGGCCACCCGCAAACTCACCATCACCACCACCCAGCTCGGCACGAGCGCCGGCATCCACGGCGGTATCGCACTCGCCACCAGGGACATCTTCAGCACTCCCGGCCTGGCGCGGCTACTGGCCACCGAACAAGGGCAAAGTGCCGACCGCTGATCGGTCGGCACCACAGGATGACAGGCCGTTAGCGAGGCCCAGCGCAAGTCAAGTTGCAGCGATGCGCACACTTTTCCAGTGGTTCACGGTGCTCTTCGTCGCCGTCACGGTGGCAGCCGGTGCCGCGTACCGGGCGTACGGGCGCAGGCCGTCGCCCGCCGCCGAGCCGGCGAAGTCGGTGGCCTAGGGGGTCAACCGGCTTGTGACCGGAGGTGGTCGATCACCTCGCCGAACTCCTTGGTCGGTGAGAAGTCCACGTACTCGCAGTCCTCGATCGCCTCCGGGGCATGCCCCGGGGGCCAGTAGAAGGCCTGCCCCGCCTCGTAGACCTCTTCGCCGTCCTCGGTCCGCATCCTCAGCCGGCCCTTGAACAGGTATCCCCAGTGGGGGCCTGGCACAAGTCACCGGGCAGTCCCTTGAGCGCCGGGCCCATGTCGGTGCCCTTGGGGAAGCGTACGAACGCCGCGCTCATGTCTCCCCCGACCTCCTGCAGGCGCAACTCGATGCCGCCGCCTTCTATCACCACGGGAGCGTCGTCACGCGTGGTCGCCGTCATGGCTCCTCCACGGACGGACTGCTGCCGGGCCCCGGATCCGGGAATCCCGGGATGTCCGTCTCCTCCAGTCTCGACCCGCCCATCGGTCCGCGCACGGCGGGGCGGTCCGTCATCCGCAGCGGCCGGGTCTAAGGCGAGGCCGGGGTCGGCGCCGGGACCGGTGCCGCGATGGCGCAGTCCCCCGCCGCGCCCACGTCCAACCGTCCGGCCGACGTCGCACCGGCGTCCGTCGTGTCCGATACCAGCAGCCCGGTCGGGAGCAGGAGAACAAGGGCGACGCTCCGGAGAACGGCGTCTCCGACGGCCCCGGTGGGCACGCCGACTCGTCCTCGGCGGTCGACCACCGGTTCAACGGGAAGGAGTGACCCGCGGGCGAACGCCGGAAGCCGACCACCGTCAGGGCGAGGCCAGCAGGGCCTCGCCCTCGCGGCGGAGCTTGGGGAGTACGTGCTCGGCGCAGCCGGCGACCCGGAGGGCGGCGTCGGCTGTGGCGGAGGCGAAGGCGGCGTGGCCGTGGTCGTGGTCCGGGGAGGCGCGCCGGATGAGGATGACGCTCTCGATGAGGCCGAAGACGAGGTCGGCGCGCAGTGCCAGATCCGCGGGCGGGAGGTCGGCGCCCGCGGTGGTGGCGGCGAGGAGGCCTGCGTAGGCGGCCTTGAGGTCGTCGCGGACGGCGCGGAAGGCGGCGAAGCGGTCGGCGCGGACCTCGGGGAGCAGATAGAGCGCACCGAGGTTGTGGGGGCCGCCGCACAGGAGGGCGGCGTCGGCGCGGCAGAGGGCCCAGAGGCGGGCCTCGGCGGGGACCTCGTGGCGGGCGGCGAGGCCGAGGGCGAGGTCGAGGGAGGGCCGTACGGTGCTTTCGAGGAGGGCGGCCAGGAGGTCTTCCTTGCCGCCGAAGTAGTGGTACATCGAGGCCTGGCGCATGCCTGCCCGCTCGGCGACGGCGCGGGTCGTGGTGGCGGCGTATCCGCGCTCGGTGAAGAGTTCGGCCGCGGCGGCGAGGAGTTCGTCGCGGGCCGACAGGCCGCTGTCCGGTCGCGTCTGCGCGCGCGGCCGTCCGACGCGCCGTCCCGAGGTGCTCACCGGACGATCGTCGCACACGCGCGCGGGCGGCCTCGGCGTGAGCGGTCGGTAACTCCCCCGAAACAGCCGGGCAATCGGGCCGAAGCCACGCCCGCTTAATTTCTGTCGTGCGACAGAAATTGACGGCCGAACCGGAGGTGGAAGCCGTGGCGACAGGGACAGGCACTGGCTCGACGTATGGGGCCCGCGACCATGCCCGCGCCCAGGAGGGCACACGGGTCGACACCATGCCCACCCTCCCCGCCGGCGCCTGGCCCAACCCCCCGGCCGGCGTCGCGCCGGACCGCATCGTCTGGGCGGAGACCGTGGCCGGCGGCGACTACACGCACAAGGTCATCGCCCGGGGTACCGAGCTGCGCCTCACCGACCTGGCCGGAGACGCCTGCGCCCACGTGTTGCTCTACGCGGACGGCCGTCCCTGGGAGCGGCTCAACGCCGCCGACACCGTCAAGGTCCTCTGGAACGCGTACGTCGGCGAAGGCCACCTGCTCCTGTCCGACCAGGGCCGCGTCCTCGCCTCCGTCGTCGCCGACACCAGCTCCCGCCACGACGCGCTGTGCGGCACCTCCACGGCCGTACGCAACACCCAGCGCTACGGCGACGGTTCGCCGCAGGGCCCCTCCCCCGCCGGGCGCGAGCTGCTGAAACTGGCCGCGCTGAAGAACGGGCTGGAGCCTCGCGATCTGCCGCCGTCCCTGTCCTTCTTCCAGGGCGTACGGGTCGTGGCCGACGGCAAGCTCGAGTTCACCGGCTCCGCCGGGCCGGGGGCCTCGGTGACCCTGCGGGCCGAACAGCCGCTGACCGTACTGATCGCCAACGTCCCGCACCCGGTGGACCCGCGCCCCGACTACGTGTGCACGCCGCTGGAGGTCCTGGCCTGGCGGGCCGCGCCCACCGCGCCCGGCGACCGGCTCTGGGACGCCACCCCCGAGGGCCGCCGCGCCTACCTGAACACCATTGACCACCTCGCCGCCAGGGGGATCCAGTGAAGGTGACCAGCACCGTCGTTCCGGCCCGCGCGCCGTGGTCCGCGGTCGTCAGCAAGGGTGAGCACCTCACCATCACCGACCTCGGCGGCAACCAGGCCGTGGACTGCCTGCTGTACGACGCCCACGACACCGCCGTCCGCTACAGCGCGCCGGACACCATCCACGCACAGGGCAACATCTTCCTCACCACCGGCAGCGTCCTGCTCTCCAACGAGCACACCCCGCTCATGACCGTCGTCGAGGACACCTGCGGACGCCACGACACGGTCGGCGGCGCCTGCTCCAAGGAGTCCAACACCCTGCGCTACGGCCACCACACCTGGTCCCAGCACGCCTGCGTGGAGAACTTCCTCGCCGAGGGCGCCAAGCACGGCCTCGGCAAGCGCGACCTGGTCAGCAACATCAACTGGTACATGAACGTCCCCATTGAGGAGGACGGCACCCTCGGCATCGTCGACGGCATCTCCTCCCCCGGCCTGAAGGTCGTGCTGCGCGCCGAGACCGACGTCCTCGTCCTGGTCTCCAACTGCCCGCAGATCAACAACCCCTGCAACGGCTTCGACCCCACACCCGTGGAGATGACGATCACCGAGGGCGCCGCATGAGCACGGCCCTGGACGCTCAGCCCTTCGACACCCTCCTGGTCGCCAACCGCGGCGAGATCGCCGCCCGCATCATCCGCACCGCCCGCCACCTCGGCCTGCGTACCGTCGCGGTCTACTCCGACCCGGACCGCTCCGCGCCGCACGTCCGCCTCGCCGACGAGGCCGTACGGCTCGGTCCGGCCCCGGCCAAGGCCAGCTACCTGGACGTCGACGCCGTACTGGAGGCCGCCCGCCGCAGCGGCGCCGGCGCCATCCACCCGGGGTACGGATTCCTGTCCGAGGACGCGGACTTCGCGCGCCGCTGCGAGGCCGCGGGGCTGGTCTTCGTCGGCCCGACCCCGCAGCAGCTCGAACTCTTCGGCGCCAAGCACACCGCCCGCGCCGCCGCCGAGGCCGCCGGGGTGCCGCTGCTGCCCGGCACCGGGCTGCTGGACGGCCTCGAGGCGGCGCGCGCGGCAGCGGACGCGCTCGGCTACCCCGTCATGCTCAAGGCCACCGGCGGTGGCGGCGGCATCGGCATGCAGGCCTGCCACTCCCCCGCCGACCTCGCCGAGGCCTGGGACCGGGTGCAGCGGGTCGCCGCCGCCTCGTTCTCCTCCGCCGGGGTGTTCCTGGAACGGCTGGTGGAACACGCCCGTCATGTCGAGGTCCAGGTCTTCGGCGACGGCCACGGCCGCGTCGTCACCCTCGGCGACCGCGACTGCTCCCTCCAGCGCCGCAACCAGAAGGTCCTGGAGGAAGCACCCGCCCCCGGCCTCCCCGACTCCGTACGCCGCCAACTGGCAGACACCGCCCGCTCGTTGTGCGCCTCGGTCGGCTACCGCTCGGCGGGCACGGTCGAGTACGTCTACGACGCCGCGCGCGGCGAGGCGTACTTCCTGGAGGTCAACACCCGCCTCCAGGTGGAGCATCCGGTCACGGAGGAGACGTACGGCGTCGACCTGGTCGAGTGGATGCTGCGGCTCGCGCGCGGCGAGGACTTCGACATGACACCGGGCACCCCGCACGGCCACGCCGTCGAGGCCCGCGTCTACGCCGAGGACCCCAGCCGGGGCCACCGGCCCAGCGCGGGGCTGCTGACGCGAGTCAGCTTCCCGGAGGACGTACGCGTCGACGCCTGGATCGAGAGCGGCACGGAGGTGACGACCTCGTACGACCCGATGCTGGCCAAGATCATCGCGCACGGCGCCGACCGCGCCGACGCCCTCGACCGGCTGGCCCGGGCCCTGACCGAGACCCGCGTCGACGGCATCGAGACCAACCTCGGCCTGCTGCGCGCGGCCGCCGCCTCGCCCGCGCTCCGTGCCGCCGGCCACACCACCGCGTCCCTCGACACGATCACCGACCCCACCCCGCGCATCGAGGTCGTCCGCGCGGGCACCCTGACCACCGTCCAGGACTGGCCCGGCCGCACCGGCCTCTGGCACGTCGGCGTGCCGCCCTGCGGCCCGATGGACGACCTGTCCTTCCGCCTCGGCAACGAGGCCCTGGGCAACGACGAGGGCGCCCCCGGGCTCGAATGCACCCTCCAGGGCCCGCAGTTGCGCTTCAGCCATGCGACGACGGTCTGCGTCACCGGCGCCCCCGTCGCCGTCACGGTCGACGGAGTACCGGTCCCCCAGTGGGAGCCGTTCACCGTCCCGGCGGGCGCGGTGCTCGACGTTCCGGCGCCCGGCGGCCACGGCCTGCGTACGTACGTCCTCTTCGGGGGCGGCGGCCTGGATGTGCCGGACTTCCTCGGCAGCGCCGCCACGTTCACGCTGGGGCGCTTCGGGGGGCACGGCGGGCGGACGCTGCGGGCGGGGGACGTGCTGCACGGCGGCTCCGCGGTGGTGGGCACGCCGGTGCCCGAGGGCCGGCGGCCCTCCTTCGGCGCCGAGTGGCTGGTCGGGGCGGTCGAAGGGCCGCACGCCGCACCGGAGTTCTTCACCGAGGACGACATCCACGACTTCTACGCCGCCGAATGGAAGGTCCACTTCAACTCGGCCCGGACGGGGGTGCGGCTCGTCGGCCCCAAGCCGCGCTGGGCGCGAACGGACGGCGGGGAGGCGGGACTTCACCCCTCCAACATCCACGACACGCCGTATTCGGTGGGCGCCGTCGACTACACCGGCGACATGCCGGTGCTGCTCGGGCCGGACGGGCCCTCGCTCGGCGGTTTCGTCTGTCCGGCGACGATCGTCACCGGCCAGCGCTGGAAGCTCGGCCAGTTCCGGCCCGGCGACACAGTGCGCTTCGTCCCTGTCACGGAGGACGCTGCGGCGGCGCTCCGCCTCGCGCCCGCCGTGCGGCCGGTGCCCTCGCGCCCGGCTCTCCGGGACGGCGGCGTCCTCGGGCGCCTCCCCGAGACCGACGGCCGCCCCGCGGTCACGTATCGCCGCAGCGGCGACGACAACCTCCTCATCGAGTACGGCCCCATGCAGCTCGACCTCGCCCTGCGCATGCGGGTGCACGCCCTCGCCGAACGCCTCACCGCCGACGCCCTCCCCGGCGTCGTCGACCTCACCCCCGGCATACGCTCCCTGCAGGTCCACGCCGACCCCGACATCCTCCCCACCGCCAAGCTCCTCGCCCTCGTCCAGGAGGCCGAAGCCCAACTCCCGCCCACCGATGCGCTCCGCGTGCCCAGCCGCACCGTCCACCTGCCGCTCTCCTGGGACGACCCCGCCACGCGCGAGGCCATCGCCCGGTACATGGCGGGTGTGCGGGACGACGCGCCGTGGTGCCCGTGGAACATCGAGTTCATCCGCCGCGTCAACGGTCTCGAGTCCGTGGACGACGTCTACCGGACGGTCTTCGACGCGGAGTATCTGGTGCTGGGGCTCGGTGACGTGTATTTGGGCGCGCCGGTCGCGACGCCGCTCGATCCCCGGCACCGGCTCGTCACGACCAAGTACAACCCGGCGCGGACCTGGACCGCCGAGAACTCAGTGGGCATCGGGGGTGCCTACCTCTGCATTTACGGGATGGAGGGTCCCGGGGGCTACCAGTTCGTGGGCCGCACGGTGCAGGTCTGGTCGAGCCGTAAGGGCTTCCCGGGCGACCAGCCGTGGCTGCTGCGGTTCTTCGACCGCATCAAGTGGTATCCCGTGGAGGCCGACGAACTCCTCGACATGCGGGCCGACATGGCTGCGGGCCGGCTGCGTCTGCGGGTCGAGGACGGCGAGTTCTCGCTCGCCGAGCACCAGCGCTTCCTTACCGACAACGCGGACTCGATTGCCGCGTTTCGGGCCAGGCAGGGTGCCGCGTTCGGCGCCGAGCGCGACGCGTGGGAGGCGGCGGGCGAGTTCGCCCGCGCCGAGGCGGCGGTTGCTCCCGCGCCGGCCACGGTCGACGTGGCTGTGCCGGAGGGTGGGTGCGCCGTGGAGGCCGAATTCGCCGCCAGCGTGTGGCAGGTCGCCGTGCGTCCGGGTGAGCGGGTGCGGGCCGGGCAGAAGCTGCTCGCCCTCGAGGCCATGAAGATGGAGTCCGCCGTATCCGCCCCCGCTGACGGTGTCGTCGCCGAGGTTCTTGTCGCCCCCGGCGATCAGGTGTCCGCCGGAACGGCGTTGCTCACGCTGGGGCCGGCGTGAGCGGCTCCCCCGGTGGGAGTGCCCGGGGAGTCGGTGCCGGTCCGAGGCCTCCGGGGCGGGGTCCTGGACCGACATATTTACGTACGTGACGGGCACTTTGTCCCGATACCCCGGAGAACCCACACAAATATACGCAGGCGTCCAGGACCCCACCCCTGCGATCCCGCACCTCCCGTCTCGTACGCGCTGCGAGCCGGTGGACCTGATCATGGAGGCCCGAGAACCAACTACGGCGGGGAGGGCCGGGGTCGTAGGGGTGGGGGTCCTGGATGCTCCGCATATTTGTGTGCATCGCGCGGGGTGAGGCAGCGAAGGGCCCGTCACGCACGTAAATATGTCGATCCAGGACCCCCAGCCCCGGAGGCCCCGGACCGGCACCGACCGGCAGCCCCCACAACGACAAGGAGTCGCACGCGATGACCGGACCCGCACTCAGCCGCGTACGCGCCGCGTACACACGGATCGCCGAGGTGGACCGGCCCGACATCTGGATCGGGCTCAGGCCGCAGGCCGAGGTGGAGACCGAGGCCCGGGCGATCGACGCGCGCCTGGCGGCGGGGGAACACCTCCCGCTGGCCGGGACCGTCGCGGCGGTGAAGGGGAACATCGACATCGCCGGGCTGCCGACGACCGCCGGGTGCCCTGCGTACGCGTACGAGCCGGAGCGGGACGCCCCGGCCGTGGCGCGGCTGAAACAGGCGGGCGCGGTCGTCCTCGGGAGCACGAACCTGGACCAGTTCGCCACGGGGCTGGTCGGCACGCGGAGCCCCTACGGTGCCGTGCGCAACGCGTACGACCCGGCGCGGGTGAGCGGGGGCAGCAGCAGCGGGTCGGCCGTTGCCGTGGCGCTCGGGATCGCCGATATCGCGCTGGGGACGGACACCGCGGGCTCGGGGCGCGTGCCGGCGGCGTTCAACGGGATCGTCGGCATCAAGCCGACGTACGGGCTGGTACCGACGACCGGGGTGGTGCCGGCCTGCGCGAGTGTGGACTGCGTGACGGTGTTCGCCCGTACGATCCGGGAGGCGGAACGCGCCTTCGGCGTTCTCGCCTCGCCCCCCGGGCGAACCGGGGAGCCGCCGGCCCGCCGGCCCGGGCCGTGGCGGGTCGCGGTGCCGTCCACGGATCAGCTCGGCGAGCTGGACAAGGGGTGGGCGGAAGCTTTCGAAGGAGCTGCGCAGCGACTGGCCGAGGCGGGCGCGGAGTTGCGGAGTGTTGAGCTCACGGCGTTCACGGCGGCGGCCGAACTGCTGTATGAGGGCGCGTTCGTGGCGGAGCGGTACACCGCTGTTGGTGGCTTTATCGACAAGCATGCCGACGACCCGGCCCTCGACCCCACCGTCGCCCGCATCATCACGGCCGCCCGGGATCTCCCGGCGCACCGTCTGTTCGCCGACATGGACAAGCTGGCCGCACTGCGCACCCAGGCCATGGCGGAGCTGGGCGACGCGGACGCGCTGCTGCTGCCCACGACCCCCGGCCACCCCACGCTGGCCGAGGTGGCGGCCGACCCGCTGGGTGCGAACGCACGCCTCGGCAGGTTCACCAACTCCACCAATCTGCTGGGCATGTGCGGGATCGCCGTCCCGGCCGGTGAGGTGGACGGGCTGCCCTTCGGGGTGATGGTGCTCGGCCGGGGCTTCACGGACGACCGTACGGCGGCGATCGCCCGGCTGCTCAGGCCGACCGCGAAACTCGTGGTCGTCGGCGCCCACCTGTCGGGGCAGCCCCTCAACCACCAGCTGCTCGCCCTGGGTGCCCGGCTGGTGGCGACGACCACCACCGCGCCCGAGTACCGGCTGTACGCGCTCGACACGGAGCCGCCGAAGCCGGGCCTGGTCCGGGTCGCGGACGGCGGTGCCGCCGTCGAGGCCGAGGTCTGGGAGCTGCCGACCGAAGGGCTGGGGGCGTTGCTGGCCGCGCTGCCGCGCCCCATGGCGCTGGGCCGGGTCGGGCTCGCGGACGGCACGACGGCCCCCGGATTCCTGTGCGAGCCGGAGGCGGTCGGCAAGGCCGTGGACATCACGACGTACGGCGGATGGCGGGCATTTCTCGCCCATTCGTGAGTCGGCGTGATCCTTTCGAACGCCGCATTTCCGCATCGTTAATGAATCGAGTGGCCTGCCGGGCATTCCTGGACTGGAGTTCGAGCTAAATGCCCGGGGGTCAGGGAACGTGGTGCCGGTCTGCCACCGGCGCATTTCCCGGGGCCCCGCACGCCCCCACTCCGACAGGGGAATTCCGGACGCCCTCCATTGCCGTCGTGGGTCACGAATTTCCCTCGGGTCCATCCCGTGTCACCGCGCGGGCGACCACCCTTGACCGTTTCCGCGTGTCCCTGTCACCGTTCAGGCGGCTTTAGCCAACACAGGGGGGCACATCATGGCAACGGCAATACACCGCCGCGCCGTCGTGACCGGACTCGGCGTCATCGCGCCGGGCGGAAACGGCCGCAAGGCCTTCTGGGAACGCGTCACTTCGGGCGTGAGCGCCATCCGCGGCATCACCCTTTTCGATCCGACCGGACTGCGCTCCCGTATCGCCGGCGAATGCGACTTCAACCCCGAGGCCCACGGCCTCGGCCCGCGCGACCTCCGCCGCATGGACCGCTGCGTGCAGCTGGGGGTCGCCGCCACCCGCGAGGCCCTGGAGGACAGCGGCCTCGACACACTGACCGGCAAGGAGAACCCGGAGCGCGTCGCGGTGAGCATGGGCACGGCCATCGGCCCGGCCTCCCGCATGGAGAGCGAGTACGTGGTGCTCAGCGACCGCGGCAGGCTGTGGGTGGTCGACCACACCTACGTCATGCCGTACGCGTACGAGTCGCTGGTGCCCAGCAGCCTCGCCGTCGAGGCGGCCCGGCTGGCCGGGGCGGAGGGGCCGGTCGGGGTGGTGTCCAACGGCTGCACGACGGGCCTGGACGCGATAGGTCACGCGGCCGCGCTGATCGAGGAGGGCTCGGCCGATGTCGTCGTCGCCGGGTCCTCGGACGCCCCGATCACGCCGACCGCCGTGGCCGCCTTCGACGTCATCAAGGCCACCTCGCCCAACAACGACGACCCGGCCCGCGCCTCCCGCCCCTTCGACCTCGAACGGGACGGATTCGTGCTGGCCGAGGGCGCCGCCACCGTCATCGTCGAGGAGCTGGGCCACGCCCTGCGCAGGGGCGCGCACATCTACTGCGAGATCTCCGGCTACGCGGCCCGCAGCAACGCCTTCCACATGGCCGCCCTCAAGGACGACGGCCTGGACCTGGCCGAGGCGATCCGGGTGGCCCTCGACCGGGCCCGGGTCGCCCCGCAGGACCTGGACTACATCAACGCCCACGGCTCCAGCACCCCGCAGAACGACCGGCATGAGACGAATGCCTTCAAGGCCGCCCTGGGAGAGCATGCCCGGGTCACGCCGATCAGCTCCGTCAAGTCGGTGATCGGTCATCCGCTGGGTGCCATCGGCTCGATGGAGATCGCCGCCTGCGCGATGGCGATCGAGGAGGGCGTGCTGCCGCCCACCGCCAACCTCCACACGCCGGACCCGGACTGCGACCTCGACTATATCCCGCTCACCGCCCGCGAGCGGCGTACCGACACCGTCCTCACGGTCGCCAGTGGCTTCGGCGGCTTCCAGTGCGCCATGGTGCTGACGAAGGCGGAGGCCGCATGACCGCCGTCGTCACCGGCATCGGCGTCGTCGCCCCCAACGGCCTGGGCACGGAGGCGTACTGGCAGGCCACACTGGCCGGACGGAGCGGCATCGGGCCGATCAGCCGCTTCGACACCGACGGCTTCCCGCTGCGCCTGGTCGGCGAGATCGACGGCTTCACGGCGACGGACTACCTGCGCCAGTACCGCGTCAGCCAGACCGACCGGATGACCCATTTCGCCGTGGCCGCCACCGCGATGGCCCTGGAGGACGCCGGGCTCGAGCCGGCCGACGTCCCGGAGTACGGCTTCGCGGTGGCCACCGCCAGCTCCATCGGCGGGGCGGAGTTCGGGCACCGGGCGATCGAGCGGCTGTGGAGCGAGGGGCCGCGCAAGATCGGGGCGTTTCAGGCCATCGCGTGGTTCTACGCGGCGACGACCGGCCAGATCGCGATCCTGCACGACATGAAGGGCCCCGGCAGCGTTCATGCCGCCGAGCAGGCGGGCGGGCTGGAGGCGATCGCCCAGGCGCGGCGCGCCCTGCGCGGCGGGGCGCGGGCGGCCATCACCGGGGGGACCGAGGCGCCGCTCGATCCGGGCGCGCTGGTCGGGCAGTTGCCGAACGGCCGGCTGAACCTGGGCGACGACCCGGAGACGGCGTACGCGCCCTTCGCCGCGACCGCGGCAGGCCACGTCCCCGGCGAGGGCGGCGCCATCCTGGTCGTCGAGAACGGACAGGCCGCGTACGAGCGCGGCGCCCGCGTGCACGGCACCATCGCCGGGCACGCGGCCACCTTCGACCCGGTGCAGGGACTCGGGCGGCCTCCCACCCTGCGCCGGGCCATCCACCTCGCCCTCGACGACGCGGGCCTGGACCCCGGCGAGGTCGACGTGGTCTTCGCCGACGCGGCCGGCACCCGTACGGATGACCGGGCCGAGGCGGAGGCCCTGGCCGAGGTCTTCGGCCCGTACGGCGTGCCCGTCACCGCGCCCAAGTCCATGACCGGCCGCCTCTACGCGGGCGGCGCCGCCCTCGACACCGCCACCGCCCTGCTCGCCCTGCGCGACCAGGTCATCCCGCCGACCACCGGGGTCGCCCGGGCCGCGCCCGACTGCCCGGTCGACCTGGTCACCGGGCAGCCGAGGGAGGCCCGGCTGCGTAACGCGCTGG
Organism: Streptomyces sp. NPDC059373; assembly: GCF_042751495.1. Classification (NCBI taxonomy): domain Bacteria; kingdom Bacillati; phylum Actinomycetota; class Actinomycetes; order Kitasatosporales; family Streptomycetaceae; genus Streptomyces; species Streptomyces sp. NPDC059373. The sequence goes on from NZ_JBHYXC010000019.1 coordinate 44,009, forward strand.
TGGTCGCGCGGGGGTACGGCGGCTTCAACGCGGCGCTCGTGGTGCGGCGATTCACCGACCGAATTGGTTGACTGTGCATGGACCTGGCTGTTCCACTAGGTGCATGCCTTCTTCGCAGCGGCTCGTCACGCGCGACTACATCGACTTCGGTCGCGTGTGGTCGGCGTCGTGTCCGCGCCTGCCGTAGTCACGATCCCGACGCATCGACGACCAGACGACAAGAAGAGGCCTCACACCCATGCCCGTAGAGTTCCTCGGCATCGCCGCGACCAACGAAGGCTCCGAAGTCACCCCGCGTTCCGGCGCGTCCTTCGACAAGGACTACACCCTCCGCCTCGCCCGCGCCCACGAGGACAACGGCTGGGACCGGATCCTCTTCGCGTACGGTTCCGGGTCCCCCGACCCGGCACCTGCGGCCGCGTACATCGCCGCGAAGACCGAGCGCATCCAGATCCTGCTGGCCCACCGGCCCAACGTCTCGTACCCGACCTTCGCCGCGAAGACCTTCGCGACCCTGGACCGGATCAGCGACGGGCGCCTGGCGGTGCACTTCATCACCGGCGGGAACGACCACGAGCAGCAGCGCGAGGGCGACTTCCTCACCAAGGACGAGCGGTACGCGCGCACCCGCGAGTACATCCGGATCGTCAAGAAGATCTGGACCACGCACGAGCCCTTCGACCACGAGGGCGTCCACTACCGCTTCAACGACTTCGTCTCCGACACCTTCCCCGTCCAGCAGCCCCGCCCCCGCGTCTCCTTCGGCGGCTCCTCGGCGGCGGCGTACGAGGCCGGGGGCGCCGAGGCGGACATCTACTGCCTGTGGGGCGAGCCGCTGGCCGAGACCGCGCAGCAGATCGAGTCCGTCAAGGCCGCCGCGAAGGCCGCAGGACGGACGGACGTTCCGAAGATCCAGGCCGCCTTCCGGCCCATCATCGCCCCGACCGAGGAACTGGCCTGGGAAAAGGCCCACCGCACCCTCGACCGCATCCACGCCCGCAAGGCGGCGGGGCCGCTCAGCCGCCGGCACCCCCTCAAGAACCCCGAGAACACCGGCTCCCAGCGCCTCCTTGCCGTCGCCGCCAAGGGCGAGCTCCACGACCGCGCCCTCTGGACCCCCACCGCCGTCGCCACCGGCGGCGCCGGCAACTCCAACGCCCTCGTCGGCACTCCCGAAACCGTCGCCCAGGCCCTCCTGGACTACTACGACCTCGGCGTCGACATCCTCTCGGCCCGCGGCTACGACCTGCTCGACGACGCCATCGACTTCGGGCGGTACGTCATCCCGATCGTGCGCGAGGAAGTAGCCAAGCGAGACGCGGAGCGCTCAGCCGCGCGGGCCTGACCGGGTTGGGGGTAGGCCGCCCGCCTGAGGCGGAGCGGGCTGGCCCAACCCGGGCGCACCCGGCAACGGGCGCGCACCACGACGGAGCGTGGCCGGGGTGCGTCGGCGGCCGACCGCCCGTGGCCGGGTTGGGCCAGCCCTCCCCCAGACTCCGTCTGGGAGGTGCCCCCATCTCGCTTCGCTCGCCTTGGGGGCACCTCCCAGCGTCTAGCTGGGGGAGGACGGCCTACCCCCAACCCGGCGGAGCCGGAGGGTCAGCCGACAGACGAGTACGCCACCACGCCCCGGAGCAGCGCATCGACCGCCTTGCGGGCATTGCGCCGCACCGGGCTGGCGTCGGGCGCCGCAGCCGCGATCTGGCCGAGCACATCGATCAGCTGCTTCGTCCAGCGGACGAAGTCGCCGGCCGGCATGTCCGCGTCGCGCAGCACCGCGTCGAGGCCGTGGCCGGACGCCCAGCGGTACGCGGGCCAGGCGAAGCCGAGGTCGGGCTCGCGCTGGCCGACGCCTTCGGCCTGGTTGATGCGGTGCTGTTCTTCGAGCGCGTCGAGGCGGCCCCAGATGCGGACCATCTCGGCGAGCGCGTCGCGTGCGTTGCCGCTGGGCAGGCGCGGCGGCATCGCGTCGTCCGCCGAGCGGGCCTCGTAGACGAGAGCCGAGGCGCAGGCGGCGAGTTCGGCGGGGCCGAGGGCATCCCAGACGCCTTCGCGGAGGCACTCGCTGGCCAGCAGGTCGAGTTCGCCGTAGAGCCGGGCGAGGCGGCGGCCCTCCGGGGTGACCTTGTCGGCCTCCAGGTAGTCGAGGTCGGTCAGGAGCGCGCAGATGCGGTCGAAGGTGCGGGCGATGGTGTTCGTACGGCCTTCGATGCGGCGCTCCAACTGCCGGGTGTCGCGGAGCAGTCGGTGGTAGCGCTCGGACCAGCGGGCGTGGTCCTCCCGCTCGTCGCAGCCGTGGCAGGGGTGGGCGCGGATCTCGGTGCGCAGGCGGGAGATCTCGCGGTCGTCGGCGGCGGCCGCCCGCTCCTTGCGGTGGCGCGGCGGCGCGACGACCCCGGCGGTGCCGGCCTTGGACCGCATCGCGGTCGCGAGGTCGCGCCGGGACTGCGGGCTGCGCGGGTTGAACGACTTGGGGATGCGCATACGGTCAAGGGCTTCGACCGGCACCGGGAAGTCGATCGGCGCGAGCCGCTTGACCTGCCGCTCGGCGGTGAGGACGAGCGGGCGCGGCCCGTCGTGCTGGAACTGCTCGTGCCGGGGGTGGTATCCGGTTGACCGGCCCGCCGGGACGCCGGGGTCCAGAACGAGCGCGAGGCCGGCGAACTTGCCGGCCGGGACATGGATGATGTCGCCCGGCTTGAGCTTCTCCAGCGCGTCAGCGGCGGCGGCCCGCCGCTGCGCCGTGCCCTCGCGGGAGAGTTCGGCCTCGCGGTCCTTCAACTGCCGTCGCAGGCTCATGTACTGGTCGAAGTCGCCGAGGTGGCAGGTCATGGACTCCTTGTAGCCGTCCAGGCCCTCCTCGTTGCGCTGCACCTGCCGCGAGATGCCGACCACCGACCGGTCGGCCTGGAACTGGGCGAAGGAGGTCTCCAGCAGCTCCCTCGACCGGTGCCGGCCGAACTGCCCGACCAGGTTGACCGCCATGTTGTAGGACGGCTTGAAGGAGGACCGCAGCGGATACGTCCGCGTACCGGCCAGACCCGCCAGTGCGGCCGGGTCGAAGCCGCGCTGCCAGAGCACCACCGCGTGGCCCTCGACGTCGATGCCGCGGCGCCCGGCGCGGCCGGTGAGCTGGGTGAACTCCCCTGGCGTGATGTCGGCGTGGGTCTCGCCGTTCCACTTGACGAGCTTTTCCAGGACGACGGACCGGGCCGGCATGTTGATACCGAGCGCCAGCGTCTCCGTGGCGAACACCGCCTTGACCAGGCCGCGTACGAACAGCTCCTCGACGACCTCCTTGAAGGTCGGGAGCATGCCGGCGTGGTGGGCGGCGACGCCGCGCTCCAGGCCTTCCAGCCACTCGAAGTAGCCCAGGACGTGCAGGTCTTCGTCGGGGATGGACTTGGTCCGCTCCTCGACGATGGCCCGGACCTTGATGCGGGCCTCCTCGTTGTTGAGGCGCAGCCCGGCGGCGAGGCACTGCTGGACGGCGGACTCGCAGCCGGCCCGGCTGAAGATGAAGGTGATGGCGGGCAGCAGCCCCTCCGCGTCCAGCCGGTCGATGACCTCGACGCGGCTGGGGGTCCAGACCCGGCTGCGCTGCCGCCGGTCGCGCTCGCGGTCGGCCTCGCGGACCTTGCCGCGGCCGCGTCCGAAGCCGGCCTGGCTCTCCATCCGGGCCAGGCGTACGAGGTCGGGGTTGACCTCGCGCCGGGTGCGGTCGGCGGATCCGGGGGCGCCGCTCTTCTCCTCGTACAGGTCGTACATCTTTCGGCCGGCCAGGACGTGCTGCCAGAGCGGGACCGGGCGGTGCTCGGAGACGATGACCTCGGTGTCGCCGCGGACGGTGTCGAGCCAGTCGCCGAACTCCTCGGCGTTGGAGACGGTCGCGGACAGTGACACGAGGGTCACGGACTGCGGGAGGTGGATGATGACCTCTTCCCAGACCGCGCCGCGGAAGCGGTCGGAGAGGTAGTGCACCTCGTCCATCACCACGTACCCGAGGCCGTCGAGGGCCTGGGATCCCGCGTAGAGCATGTTGCGCAGGACCTCGGTGGTCATGACGATCACCGGGGCGTCGCCGTTGACGCTGTTGTCGCCGGTGAGCAGGCCGACCTTCTCGGCGCCGTAGCGCTTGACGAGGTCGGTGAACTTCTGGTTGGACAGCGCCTTGATCGGCGTGGTGTAGAAGCATTTGCGGCCCTCGGCGAGGGCCAGGTGGACGGCGAACTCACCGACGATCGTCTTGCCGGACCCGGTGGGCGCGGCGACCAGGACGCCCTTTCCGGCTTCCAGGGCCTGGCATGCCTCGATCTGGAACGGATCCAGCTCGAAGTCGTACAGCTCGCGGAAAGGCGCGAGGGCGGTGGCCTGCTCGACCGCCCGGAGCTTGGCGGCGGCGTAGCGCTCTGCGGGGGACATCTCGTCACTCATCTTGACACCGAGAGTACCGGCAGCCACTGACAGAGGACGTGATCTTTTCTTTTCGCATACCTTCTGAGCAGCGTTGTCGGCGCCGCCGGGCGGCGTCAGGTGGCGTCGTCGAAGCCGTCGCCGGAGCCGCTGTGCTCGATCTGCTCGCGCCCGCTGGGCTGCTCGGGCAGGGCCGCGCCGACCGGCTCGGGGGTGAGGTCGAGGTCGGAGGCCTCGTCGTCGTCCAGATCGGAATCGGGGTTCGACCGGCGGCGGCGCTTGTCGTTGAGCAGCGAGACCGCGACGGCGATGAAGTACAGGACCCAGATGGGTCCGGCCAGCGCGAGCATGCTGAGCGGGTCGGTGCTCGGGGTCGCGACGGCGGCGAAGACGGTGATGCCCATGATCATGCCGCGCCACCAGCCGAGCATCCGCTTGCCGGAGAGGATTCCGGCGAAGTTCAGCAGGACCAGCAGCAGGGGCATCTCGAAGGAGAGACCGAAGACCACGACCATGCGCGTGACGAGGTCGAGGTAGTCGTCGAGATGCAGGAGGTTGTCGACGCCCTTGGGGGTGAAGTCGATGAGGACCGTGGCGGTGGTCGGCAGGATCTTGTACGCGAAGAAGGCGCCGGCCAGGAAGAGCGGGAAGCCGACGCCGACGAAGCTGAGCGCGTACCGCTTCTCGTTCTTGTGCAGGCCGGGGGCGAGGAAGGCCCACAGCTGGTACAGCCAGACCGGGGTGGACAGCACCACGCCCGCCATGAGGGAGACCTTCAGCGCGAGGGTGAACGGCGTCAGCAGGCCGTCCATGACCAGGTGCGCGCAGTGGGTGTCCGACTTGACGGAGGTGGACTGGTTGGCGATGTCGGAGAGCGACGCCTTGCAGCCGATCGACGTCAGGACCGGCTTCACCAGGAAGGCGATCAGGTCGTTGTAGAAGAAGGCGGCGACGATCGTGATCGCGATGATCGCGAGCAGCGCTTTGCCGAGCCGGTTGCGCAGCTCACGCAGGTGCTCCGCGAGGGGCATGCGCCCCTCCGGGTCCTTCTCCTGCTGGCGGGCAGACTTGAGCAACCCACGTCCTCATCTCGTGCGGCAGCCGTCGTCGCCGTCGGCTTGGTGTGTCTGTCCTGGGGGCCTGGGCCTGGGGGCCTGGGAAGAGCCGGTCAGCTCTGGGTGGTCTGCTGCGGCTGCGGGGTCTCGTTGACCGGGCGGGCGCTGGTCACATCACCGGGAGAGGCCTGGATGGTCTTGGGCGCGGCCTGCTGCTCAGCGGTGGTGTTGTCGGCGGGCGGGCCGGCCGGGGCCGACGCATCGTCGTTCTTCATCGCCTTGGCCTCGCTCTTGAGGATGCGCATCGACTTGCCGAGGCCGCGTGCCATGTCCGGGAGCCGCTTCGCCCCGAACAGCAACAGGACGACGACAAGGATGAGGATGATCTCAGGGGCGCCGAGCTTGCCGAACATAAGCGAATACCTTCTCACCGAGGCGGCGTGGGTCCATGTCTGCCGAAGCCTTCGGACGGACGTCCGACCTTCGTTCTGCCAGCGATCGTAACCTGCAGGGGTAAACGTCTGGCAATCCCCCGGCATCCACCTGGCTCCGCTGCCCCCGCCGCACTCCTTCGGGGCCGCGTTGGCCAGCGTACCCCCCGAGCTTGTGAAGAACGAGGGTCTGGCGTGACAGCGCTTTCTACGAGCTCGCCGCGATCCGGGCCGGCTCAGCGCCGGACGGCGTCCCCGGTCCTGCGCGCCAGGGGCTCCGCGGCCCGCCGCAGGTCGTCCGAGGCACGCGAGATCTCGTCGGTGCTGCGGCCGAGCTGCCGGGCCAGCCCCTGGACCTCGGCGAAGACCCGGATGCCGAGAACGCCGAGGACGAGGATGCCGGCGGTCGCCAGGCCCACGTAGAAGTAGAGCAGCCACATGACGGATGAGCCTAGTGGGTCGGCCGGTGTGGATCAGCCGACGTGCAGGCGCATCGTGTTGACCCCGCCGCCGGTGAGCAGCTCGATGATGCGGTCGCCGGCCGGTTTGCGTACGAAAGTGCCGCAGTCGGGGCAGGTGAAGGAGTAGAAGGTGGTCCTTCGGCTGCCGCCTATGGCCAGCCGCAGGGCGCTGGCGGACAGCTCGAAGCAGCCCCGGCAGTCGGGGCAGGCCGCCTTGAACACGACGCTCGGGACCATCACCGGATTCTCCCCTTACTCCCCGTACGCCGCCAGGGCCTCGGCGGCGGCCTTCTGGGCGCTGTCCGCGAGATCCCGGGGGGAGACGATCCGGCCGTCGCGGCCCAGCCGCAGGGCGAGCCTGCGCAGGGAGCCCGGGTCGGGGGTGCGCAGGGTGATCCGCAGGGCGCCGTCGGGGAGCTCCTCGGCGATGTCGTGCGGGTAGTACTCGGCGACCCAGCGGCCGCCGGGGCCGACCTCGACGACGACCTCGGGGTCGTCGCCGGCCGGCTGGACCAGGCCCTGGGACAGGTCCCGGGGCTCGATGCGCGGCGGGTCGGAGGGCGTGTCGAGGAGCTTGATCTCGGCGACCCGGTCGAGCCGGAAGGTGCGCCGGTCCTCCGACAGGTAGCACCAGCCCTCGAAGTAGGTGTGGCCGACGGCGAACAGCCGGATCGGGTCGACCTCGCGCTCGGTGAGGGCGTCACGGGACGGCGAGTAGTAGCGGATCCACAGCCGCCGGCCCTCGGTGATCGCCCGGTCGACGTCGGCGAAGACACTGCCCTCGGACTCGAAGGTCACCGACAGCCCGGCGCTGGCCCCGGCCGCCTCGCCGGCCGCCGCCTCCACCTTGGCGGTGGCGCGCAGCAGTGCCTGCCGGTCGCTGTCGCGCAGCCCCGGCAGATTGGCCACGGCCCGTGCGGCGACCAGCAGGGCGGCGGCCTCGTCGGCGGCCAGCCGCAGCGGGTGGGCGGCTTCCGCGAGGGCGCCTTCGTTGTGCCACCAGATCCGCTCGCCGTCGGTGTCGATGTCGAGCAGGTCGCCGCCCCGGAAGCTGGTGCCGCACAGCGGCAGCACATTGAGGTCGCCGATCAGCTCGGCCTCGGTCACCCCGAAGGCCCGGGCGACGTCGGTGACCCGGGCGCCGGGGCGCTCGCGCAGATATGTCACCAGGGACAGCATCCGGCGGGTCTGGTCGATCGCGTTGGCCATGTGTCCGTGACCCCCCTCAGCCCTTGGCGACGGCGCGCAGCCGGTCGATGACGTCGGCCCGCAGCTCGGCGGGTTCCAGGACCACCACATCGGGCCCGAACTCCGCGAGCCAGGCGTCCAGCCCGTGCCCGTACGGGATCTCCAGCTCGTCCCAGTCGGCGTCGACGGGCAGTATCTCCACCGCCCGGGCGCGCAGCGGATACCCGGAGTCGCGGCGCAGCCTGATGCGGGCGGTGCTGCCGGTGGAGCCGTCGCCGGCCCAGCTCGCCACGGTGGCGCGTACGTCGACGTGGTCGGGGACCGGTGCGGTGAAGCCGCCGCCGCGCAGCCGGACCCGGCCGGTGATGCGGGAGAGCCGGAAGACGCGGACGTCGGAGCGGTCGCGGTCCAGCCCTGCGAGGTACCAGTGGCCGCGCCAGCATTCCAGGGCCCAGGGCTCGACCTGGCGGGACTCGGGGCGCACGGCGTTGGCCTTGCGGTAGTCGAAGGCGACCGCGCGGCGCTCGCGGGCGGCGGTCATCAGCGGCTCGAAGGCGGGCTCGGGTGCGGGGATGCGGGGCTCGAGGGCGCTGTGGGCGCCGGCCGGGAGGTCGTCCGTGTCGTCGAAGGGGACGCCGGCGGCGCGCAGCTTCTGCAGGGCTCCGCTGGCGGCCTCGGCGAAGCGGGCCTGCTGCCAGACCTTGGCGGCCAGGGTGAGGGCGGCGGCCTCTTCGGCGTCGAGGGCGATCTCGGGGAGGCGGTTGCGGTCGCGGCGGGCGAGGTAGCCGATCTCGCCGTCCAGGCTCTCGATGGTGTCGATGACCATGCCGAGCTCGCGGAGATCGTCCTTGTCCCGCTCGAACATCCGGTTGAAGGCGTCGTCGGAGCCCTCGTGGTAGGCCTCGATGGAGGTGCGCAACTCGCGCTTGCTGACCGGGCGCCGGGTGTTCATCAGGCACAGCGCCAGGTTCATCAGCCGCTCGGCCTTGGCAATGGCCACTCGCGCAACCTTCCTTCTTCAGCTCTCGTTGCAGACCGTACCGCCATGACGCCGCGCGGCAAAAGCGAAGCCCCCGCCGGGCCGGCCGATGGCCTGGCCCGGCGGGGGCTCGCGGTCAGCCGGTCGTCAGACGGACAGCAGGTCCACGACGAAGATCAGGGTCTCGCCGGGCTTGATGGCCGGGGTGGGGCTCTGGTTGCCGTAGGCGAGGTGCGCGGGGATGGTCAGCTGGCGCCGCCCGCCGACCTTCATGCCCTGCACGCCCTGGTCCCAGCCCTTGATGACGCGGCCGCCGCCGAGCGGGAACTTGAAGGGGGAGTTGCGGTTCCAGCTGGCGTCGAACTCCTCGCCGGTGCTGAAGGAGACGCCGACGTAGTGGACGGTGACGTTCTGGCCCGCCTTGGCCTCGGGGCCGTCGCCCTCCCAGATGTCCTTGATCTCGAGCTCCGCCGGGGGGTTGCCACCGGGGAAGTCGATCTCGGGCTTTTCGATGCTCACGTGCTTGCTCCTCGTTGGATTGCGGGCAACCTGATCATTCTTGCAGTCGTCGGCTGTCGGGCCGCCTACACGACCGCGAGAATGTCCACCGAGAAGACCAGCGTCGAGTTGGCCGGGATGCTGGACTGCGCGGTGGATCCGTAGCCCAGGGACGGCGGGATGACCAGCAGCAGCCGGCTGCCGACCTTCTTGCCGGTCAGGCCCTGCGACCAGCCCTTGATGACCTGGTCGAGGGTCAGCGAGGTCGGCGAGGTGGCCCAGCTGCTCTGGAACTGCTTGCCGGTCTTCCAGAGGACACCGTTGTACTGGACGACGACGGTGTCGGTGCCCTTGAGCGTCGGGCCGTTGCCCTCGATGACGTAGTTCGAGACCAGCTTCGTCGGCGCGGGCTTCGAGGTCGGGACGGTGACGGACGGGGCCTTGCCGTCGGTGTTGACGCCGACCTTGGGCAGGTTCGCGTCGGTCTGCGGGACGACCGTGCCGCCCGTGACCGTGGTCGGGACGGTGGTGGTGGAGATGATGTCCACGACGAAGACGAGGGTGGAGTTGGCCGGGATGGTGCCGGCCGCCTGGCTGCCGTAGCCCAGGGACGGCGGGATGACCATCTCGACCCGGCTGCCGGCCTTCTTGCCGACCAGGGCCTGGTCCCAGCCCTTGATGACCGAGCCGGTGCCGATCGCGGTGGTGATCGGCTTCTTCTGGTCGTAGCTGTTGTCGAAGACCTTTCCGGTCCCCCAGATCTGGCCCAGGTAGTTCGCCTTGATGAAGTCACCCTTTTTGACGGTGGCCCCGTTGCCCTGGATCGGGGTCGCGGTGACCAGCTTCGTCGGCTTGCTACCCGTTCCCTTGGCGACGGTCGGCTTCTCGCCGAACTTCGTACCGGCGGTGATCTTGGGCACTCCCCCGCTGGCGGAGTCGGAAGAGCCCTTGCTGTCGCTGCCGCAGGCCGCCGTCAGCAGCAAGGCGGGGACGATCAGAAGGGCGGCCAGTTGTCGGCGCACGATTAATGCCTCAGCTCATCGATGGATCTTGACGGTCAGTTCAGTGCGCGCCACTCTACGACGCGCGCAGGGCCCCGTACGAGTAACGTACGGGGCCCTGCGTCGCATTGACGCCAACTGCTACATCTCGTGTCACATGCCGGCGATGAGCTTCTCCACCCGGTCGTCCACCGACCGGAAGGGGTCCTTGCACAGCACGGTGCGCTGCGCCTGGTCGTTGAGCTTGAGGTGCACCCAGTCGACGGTGAAGTCCCTGCGCTGCTCCTGCGCACGGCGGATGAAGTCGCCGCGCAGCCGGGCCCGGGTGGTCTGCGGGGGCACCGACTTGGCCTCGAAGATCTTGAGGTCGTTGCAGATCCGCTTGGCCTGGCCGCGCTTCTCGAGCAGGTAGTACAGACCTCGGCGACGGTGGATGTCGTGGTAGGCGAGGTCTATCTGCGCGATACGCGGGTGCGACATGGTGAGGTTGTCACGGGCCCGGTAACGCTCGATCAGCTGGTACTTCATGACCCAGTCGATCTCGGTGCCGATCCGGGCGAGGTCACCGCTGCCGATGGATTCGAGGGTGCGGCCCCACAGTTCGAGGACCTGCTCGATGACGCCGCTGCGGATGCCGCGACGCTCGCAAAAGTCCACCGCCTTGGAGTAGTACTCCTCCTGGATTTCCAGGGCGGAGGCCTCGCGGCCGGAGGCCAGGCGGACCTTGCGCGAACCGGTGATGTCGTGGCTCACCTCGCGGATGGCCCGGATCGGGTTCTCCAACGTGAGGTCGCGCATGACGGTGCCCGCCTCGATCATGCGCAGGACGAGGTCGGTGGCGCCGACCTTGAGCAGCATGGTCGTCTCGGACATGTTGGAGTCGCCGACGATGACGTGCAGGCGCCGGTAGCGCTCGGCGTCGGCGTGCGGCTCGTCGCGGGTGTTGATGATCGGGCGGGAACGGGTGGTCGCGGAGCTGACGCCCTCCCAGATGTGCTCGGCCCGCTGGCTGACGCAGTAGACCGCGCCTCTGGGGGTCTGCAGCACCTTGCCCGCGCCGCAGAGCAGCTGCCGGGTGACCAGGAAGGGGATGAGGATGTCCGCGAGGCGTGAGAACTCCCCGTGGCGGGCGACCAGATAGTTCTCGTGGCAGCCGTACGAGTTTCCGGCGGAGTCGGTGTTGTTCTTGAACAGGTAGACGTCACCCGCGATGCCCTCTTCGTGCAGCCGCCGTTCGGCGTCGACGAGAAGGCCTTCGAGGATGCGCTCGCCGGCTTTGTCGTGAGTGACCAGCTCCGTCACATTGTCACACTCCGGAGTGGCGTACTCCGGGTGTGAGCCGACATCGAGGTAGAGGCGGGCGCCGTTGCGGAGGAAGACATTGCTGCTGCGGCCCCATGACACGACACGGCGGAAGAGGTACCGCGCCACCTCGTCCGGGGACAGACGCCGCTGCCCTCGAAACGTACATGTGACGCCGTACTCGTTCTCCAGCCCGAAAATGCGGCGGTCCATGACTGAACATTACGCCTGATGCGTGGTGCTGAAACCGGGTTCAGGCGCGGCGATTCGATCTTTTTCGATCCGGCTCGCCAGGTTTGAGAGCACCAGGAAACGGCCACAGGCCAGCAGGACCACCAGCGCCACCAGGCCTCCGGCCCCCGCTACGGCGAACGCCGCGGTGGCGCCCCCGTACTGCGCGGCGGGCCCCGCGGCGGCCGTACCGACGGCCGCGCCGACGCCGAAGGCGGTGACGATCCAGGAGAAGGCCTCGGTGACGGTGCCGGCGGGTGCGTGCCGGTCGACGACCACAAAGGCACAGGCCAGCACCGGCGCCAGGAACAAACCGGACAGGCCCGCCAGGACCGTCATCGCGGCGACGCCGGGCACCAGCGCCAGCGGCAGGTAGCAGACCGCCAGGCCCACCATGAGCAGCCGCAGCCGCCGCTCGGGGATCCCGGGCCAGTGCCGCGCGCCGTAGACCACGCCGCCCACAAGCGCGCCGAAGCCGAGCGCGGACAGCAGGTAGCTGGACACCATGCCGCCGCCGTGGACGTCGGCGTACGACACCGAGGCGACCGCTATCGAGCCGAGCGCGAGCCCGACGAAGAAGAACGAGCCGATCAGCGCCACCAGGCCGGGCGCGCGGAGCGGGCCGAGCCAGTCCGCCACCCGGGGCGCCGCCCGCCAGGCGCGGGACGGCGGCGAGGTCACCACCGACAGCGCGCCGGCCACCCCGACCGCCGCGATGCACAGCAGTGCCGCCGCCTCGGAGAACGCGGCCACCAGCAGGGTCACCAGCAGCGGCCCGACGGCGAACATGACCTCCTGCGCGGCGGCGTCCAGGGCGTACGCGGCGTGGACACGGTCCGCCCGCTTCAGCACCCCCGGCCACAACGCCCGCAGCCCGCCCTCCAGGGGCGGCGTGAACAGCCCCGCGACCAGCATCGCGGCGTAGGCGAGCGGCAGCGGGTCCGGCCCGGTCAGGGCGAACAGCGCCATCCCGGCGGCGGAGAGCAGCGCGGCGGGGAGCATGACGCGGGGCTGTCCGTGGCGGTCGACTGCCCGGCCGAGGAGAGGCTGCCCGACGGCGTTGGCGATGCCGTAGACAGCCGACAGGATGCCCGCGAGGGTGAAGTCGCCGCCCTGGGAGCGGGTGAGCAGCACGATGCCCAGGGCCGCCGTCGCGTTCGGCAGCCGGCCGATCAGGGTGCCGGTGAGCAGCCGTGTCGCGTGCCTTGTGCGCAGCAGATCCGCGTACCCGGCTGCCATGTGTGCCCCCGTCTCTCCGGGAGACCCGGTAGTGTTACGTATAACGTGCCCTTCTATACGTAGCATGGCCGGACGGGCGGGTCCACCCCACGGACTTCGCCGCCAGACGAGAGGACCGGGCGCCGACGTGACGCGTACGGGCAGTTCGGCGCCGGCGTCCCGGCCCACGAGCCGGGACGTGGCACGCGCCGCAGGGGTGTCACAGGCCACCGTGTCGCTGGTCCTCGGCGAGAAATGGCGCGGCCGGGTATCCGAACGCACCGCCGACGCGGTGCGCGCCGCCGCCGAGAGCCTCGGTTACCGGCCGAATCTCGCCGCCCGCAATCTGCGGCTCGGCCGCACCCGCACCGCCCTGCTGGTCGTGCCGACGATCACCAACGAGTACTTCGCCCGCGTCTACACCGGCGCCGCCCGGGTGGCCTCCGAGCACGGCTTCGGCGTCGTCCTCTACCCCTCCCCCGAGGGCGTCGGCCCCGCCAGGGACCCCTTCGGCTCCGCCCAGGCGGCCCTGGACGGCATCATCGCCTCCTCCATGGCCGCCGACGCCCTCGCCGCGATCGGGGACGGCGGCCTGCCCCTGGTCATGCTCGACGCCGACCCCGGCGAACCCGGCCCGGTCGCCACCGTCAACCTCGCCATCGCCGACGGCATGCGCCAGACCGCCCGGCACCTGCTCGCCCTCGGACACCGGCCGGACCGGATCGCCCATCTCGCCGCCGACATCGACAGCTGGACCTTCCGGGTACGCGCCCAGGCACTCCACGACACCCTCGGCACCCCGCCGGCGCCGGCGCACTCCGCCCTCACCTTCGAGGACGCCCGCCGCGCCACGGAACGCCTCCTCTCCCGCCCCGGCGCCCGCCCCACCGCCCTGGTCTGCGACGACGACATCCTCGCGGTCGGCGCCTGCAAGGCCCTGCGCCGGATGGGGCTGCGCGTGCCGGACGACGTGTCCGTCACCGGCTACGACGACTTCGCCCTCGCCACCGCCATCGAACCCGAGCTCACCACCGTCCGGCTGCCCGCCGAGGAGGTCGGCGCCGGCGGCATGGCCGCGCTCCTCGACGCCCTGGAGGGCCGCCCCGTCACCGGAACCGACCTGCCGGTCGAACTCGTCGTACGCGGCTCCACGGCAGCGCCCCGGCAGGCACAGGGCCTACCGGGGCGCACGGGGTGATGATCGCGGGGACCTGGCCTACTCCTCGGCCTACTCCTCGGCCTCGTCGGACGGCTCGTCCGTCTTCGTCACCGAGGCGTCCTCCGCCTCCAGCAGACGGCTGAGCTGACGGCCCAGGATCCGCTTGAACTTCCGCTGCTGCGGCCGCGTTCTGTCCAGCACCGCGACCTCGAGCTGCTCGGCCGTCAGTGTCCGGTCCGCGCCGTTGTTGTCCCGGCTGAGCGAGTCCACGGCCAGCTTCAGCGCCTCCGCGAGCGACATGCCGTCACGGTGCCGCTGGTCCAGATAGCTGCCGATCTGGTCGGAGTTCCCGCCGACCGCGACCGCACCGTGCTCGTCCACGATGGAGCCGTCGTGCGGCAGCCGGTAGATCTGGTCGTCCTCCGGCGCCGCTCCGACCTCGGCGACGATCAGCTCCACCTCGTACGGCTTCTCGCCCACGCTGGAGAAGATGGTGCCCAGTGTCTGGGCGTAGACATTGGCCAGACCACGGGCCGTGACGTCGTCGCGGTCGTAGGTGTAGCCGCGCAGGTCGGCGTAGCGGACGCCGCCGATCCGCAGGTTCTCGAACTCGTTGTACTTGCCCACCGCCGCGAAGGCGATCCGGTCGTAGATCTCGCTGACCTTGTGCAGGGCACGGGACGGGTTCTCGGCGACGAAGACGATGCCGTCGGTGTACTGCAGAACGACGACGCTGCGGCCGCGCGCGATGCCCTTGCGGGCATACTCGGCGCGGTCCGCCATGGCCTGCTGGGGTGAAACGTAGAACGGCGTCGACACCGGCTATCCGTCCCTTTCTGTCGGATACGAGTGCATCGGGCTCAGAGCAGCTCGGCCCGGGGGCCGTCCGGCTGCTCCAGGCGCCGCTCGATGATGGAACGGGCGATCTCGGAGGACTCCGCCTCCGAGAGCTTCTTGAAGCCCTCGTCCGTGATGACCGTGACGATCGGGAAGATCCGGCGCGCCACGTCCGGACCGCCGGTCGCCGAGTCGTCGTCGGCCGCGTCGTAGAGCGCCTGGACCACGAGCGTCGTGGTCTGCTGCTCCGTCAGATCCTTGCGGTACAGCTTCTTCAGCGCGCCGCGCGCGAACACCGAGCCGGAGCCGGTGGACGCGAAGCCGTGCTCCTCCGAGCGCCCGCCGGTCACGTCGTAGGAGAAGATCCGGCCCTTCTCGCGGTCCGTGTCGTACCCGGCGAAGAGGGGGACGACGGCCAGGCCCTGGAGGGCCATCCCGAGATTGCCCCGGATCATGGTCGAGAGGCGGTTCGCCTTGCCCTCCAGGGACAGCACCGCCCCCTCGATCTTCTCGTAGTGCTCCAGCTCCAGCTGGAACAGCTTCACCATCTCCACGGCCAGGCCCGCGGTGCCGGCGATGCCCACGGCCGAGTACTCGTCGGCCGGGAACACCTTCTCGATGTCCCGCTGCGCGATGACATTGCCCATCGTCGCCCGCCGGTCACCGGCCAGCACCACCCCACCGGGGAAGGTCGCCGCCACGATCGTCGTGCCGTGCGGCAGTTCCACCGCGCCGAGCGTCGCGGGCAGCGGCCGGTTGCCCGGGAGCAGCTGGGGCGAGTGATCGCCCAGGAAGTCCATGAACGAGGACGAGCCAGGCGTCAGGAAGGCAGCTGGTAGACGCCCGGTGCTACGAGTGTTGGCTTCCACGCGTTTCCTTCCGGATATGCGGCCGCCCGCCGTATGACGTCGGGCCGGTCCTTGAACTGCCCCAGTGCCGCGTTGCAGCTGAAGCACAGTACGCCACGGACCCTACCCGTCTCGTGGTCGTGATCCACATGTTCTGCGGGGACAGCCAAACTGATGCGGCAGATGCCGAATTGAGCGAACAGCGCGCCGGACGTCCGCCCGGCGCGCTGCTGCCATGGCCCCAGTCGCCGGGATCTACTGTCCGCCCTTTTGTACGAACGAACGTACGAAATCCTCAGCATTGGACTCGAGCACGTCGTCGATCTCGTCCAGCACGTCGTCCACGTCGTCCGACAGCTTTTCCTGCCGCTCCTTGAGATCGGAGGATGCCTGCGCGTCCTGCGCGGTCTCCTCGACCTCTTCGGTCGAACGCGTGGCCTTCTGCTGTCCGCCGTCGGTGTCCTTGGTAGCCATGTCCCTCACCCCGCTCCGGTGTCATGTCCTACAAGATCAGACCCTACTAGGAGGGTCTGACATCGGCCCTCGATTGCTCTAACGTTCGGGAGCCACTGAGATGATTCCCGGTTCAGAAGCATTTCAGCCGCGTATCAGCCCCCGGACAAGATCCGGACCAGGTCTTCTGCCGTCCGGCACCGGTCAAGCAGCTCCTTGACGTGGTTGCGGGTCCCGCGCAGGGGTTCCAGGGTCGGGACGCGCTGCAGGGAGTCACGGCCGGGCAGGTCGAAGATCACGGAGTCCCAGGAGGCGGCCGCGACGTCGTCGGCGTACTGCTCGAGGCAGCGGCCGCGGAAATAGGCGCGGGTGTCCTCCGGGGGCTTGGTGCGGGCCCGGGTGACGTCGTCCTCGTCCAGCAGGCGCTGGATGCGGCCGCGGGCGACGAGGCGGTTGTAGAGGCCCTTGTCGGGCCGTACGTCGGCGTACTGGAGGTCGATGAGCTGGAGCCGGGCGGCGGACCAGTCGAGGCCGTCACGGCGGCGGTAGCTCTCCATGAGCTCCAGCTTGGCGATCCAGTCCAGCTCGCCGGCCAGGGACATGGGGTCGCTCTCCAGCCGGTTGAGGACGTCCTCCCACCGCCCGAGCACGTCCTTGGTCTGGTCGTCCGCGTCGGTCCCGTAGCGGTCCTCGACGTATTTGCGGGCCAGCTCGCAGTACTCCATCTGCAACTGCACCGCGGTGAGTGTCCGGCCGCTGCGCAGCGTGACCAGCCGCCGCAGGGTCGGGTCGTGGCTGACCTGGTGGAGGGTGCGTACGGGCTGGTCGACGGCGAGGTCGACGTTGATGAAGCTGTCCTCGATCATGGACAGCACCAGGGCCGACGTGCCCAGCTTGAGGTAGGTCGAGATCTCGGAGAGGTTCGCGTCGCCGATGATCACATGCAGCCGGCGGTACTTCTCGGCGTCGGCGTGCGGCTCGTCGCGGGTGTTGATGATGGGGCGCTTGAGGGTGGTCTCCAGGCCGACCTCGACCTCGAAGTAGTCCGCCCGCTGACTGATCTGGAAGCCGTGCTCGTGGCCGTCCTGGCCGATGCCGACCCGGCCGGCGCCGGTCACAACCTGCCGCGACACGAAGAAGGGCGTCAGGTGGCGCACGATGTCCGAGAAGGGGGTCTCCCGCTTCATCAGGTAGTTCTCGTGGGTGCCGTACGACGCGCCCTTGTTGTCGGTGTTGTTCTTGTACAGATGGATGGGCTGGGCACCGGGGAGCTGGGCGGCTCGTTCGGCGGCCTCGGCCATGATGCGCTCGCCGGCCTTGTCCCACAGCACGGCGTCGCGCGGGTTGGTGATCTCGGGCGAGGAGTATTCGGGGTGGGCGTGGTCGACGTACAGCCGGGCGCCATTGGTCAGAATGACGTTGGCCAGGCCGATGTCCTCGTCGGTGAGCTGGCTGGAGTCCGCCGTTTCCCGCGCGAGGTCGAAACCGCGGGCATCCCGCAGCGGGTTCTCCTCCTCGAAGTCCCAGCGAGCGCGACGCGCCCTGTGCATCGCCGCCGCGTAGGCGTTGACGACCTGGGATGAGGTGAGCATGGCATTGGCGTTCGGGTGACCGGGGACGGAGATCCCGTACTCCGTCTCGATACCCATTACTCGCCGTACGGTCATGCGGCCCTCCTTGCCCGGCTCCGGCCCGTGCTGGACCGGACGCTCAAGTACCGCTGCACATATGGCCCCAGTGCGGCTGCAGTCCCATGATGCGTCGCCGCACTGCATGGCGCGGTACCGAAGAGCCTAGAACGCGATGGCGGCGGTGGGGAGATCATTTCCCTCATTACCTTGCTATGGCCGGTCTGTGTGCCTGTGGTCCTTGGAGGTCGTCCTGCCTTCAAAGACTCCGGCTGCGGGCACCCGGCGTGGGCACCCGCAGCCGGAGGTGTCGCTTACAGGTACTGACCGGTGTTGGCGACGGTGTCGATGGAGCGACCGGTGTCGGCGCCCTGCTTGCCGGTGACGAGCGTGCGGATGAACACGATCCGCTCGCCCTTCTTGCCGGAGATGCGGGCCCAGTCGTCCGGGTTGGTGGTGTTGGGCAGGTCCTCGTTCTCCTTGAACTCGTCGACGCAGGCCGCGAGCAGGTGGGAGACCCTCAGACCCCTCTGGTTGTGGTCGAGGAAGTCCTTGATCGCCATCTTCTTGGCCCGGTCCACGATGTTCTGGATCATGGCGCCGGAGTTGAAGTCCTTGAAGTACAGGACTTCCTTGTCACCGTTGGCGTAGGTGACCTCCAGGAAGCGGTTCTCCTCGGTCTCGGTGTACATCCGCTCGACCACGGCCTGGATCATCGCGTCGACGGTGCCGGCGCTCGATCCACCGTGTTCCGACTTGTCCTCGCTGTGCAGCGGGAGGGTCGGGACGAGGTACTTGGAGAAGATGTCCTTGGCCGCCTCTGCGTCCGGCCGCTCGATCTTGATCTTCACGTCCAGGCGGCCGGGCCGCAGGATCGCGGGGTCGATCATGTCCTCGCGGTTGGAGGCGCCGATGACGATGACGTTCTCCAGGCCTTCCACACCGTCGATCTCCGCCAGCAGCTGCGGGACGATGGTGTTCTCCACGTCCGAGCTGACACCGGAGCCGCGGGTGCGGAAGAGGGACTCCATCTCGTCGAAGAAGACGATGACGGGGGTGCCCTCGCTGGCCTTCTCCCTCGCACGCTGGAAGACCAGGCGGATCTGCCGCTCGGTCTCGCCGACGTACTTGTTGAGGAGCTCGGGACCCTTGATGTTCAGGAAGTAGCTCTTGCCCTGCGGCTGTCCGGTGACCTCGGCGACCTTCTTCGCAAGGGAGTTGGCGACCGCCTTGGCGATGAGGGTCTTTCCGCAGCCCGGAGGGCCGTACAGCAGGACGCCCTTGGGCGGGCGCAGCTCGTACTCCTTGAACAGCTCGGCGTGCAGATAGGGCAGTTCGACCGCGTCGCGGATCTGCTCGATCTGGTTGCCGAGGCCGCCGATCTGGCGGTAGTCGATGTCGGGGACCTCTTCGAGGACGAGGTCTTCGACCTCGCTCTTGGGCACGCGTTCGTAGACATATCCGGAGCGCGGTTCGAGCAGCAGGGCGTCGCCGACGCGCAGGGCGCCGTCGAGCAGCGGTTCGGCGAGCCGGACCACCCGCTCCTCGTCGGTGTGGCCGATGACCAGGGCTCGTTCGCCGTCCTCGAGGACTTCCTTGAGGGTGACGATGTCGCCGATGCTCTCGAAGGCCATGGCTTCCACCACGTTGAGTGCCTCGTTGAGCATCAGTTCCTGGCCGCGCCGGAGTTCTTCCAGCTCGACGGACGGGCTGACGTTCACCCGCAGCTTGCGGCCGCCGGTGAAGATGTCGGCTGTCCCGTCCTCGTTCGCCTGCAGGAACACGCCGAATCCGGCAGGCGGCTGCGCGAGCCTGTCGACCTCCTCCTTGAGGGCCACGATCTGGTCGCGGGCCTCGCGGAGCGTGTTCGCCAGCCGCTCGTTCTGAGCGGACACGCCTGCCAGGTTGGTCTGCAGCTCGACGATCCGCTCTTCGAGAATTCTCGTGTGACGCGGAGAGTCGGCGAGCTTACGTCGCAGGACGGCGATCTCCTGCTCAAGAAAGGCGACCTGGCCCGTTGGGTCATCCTGACCACGGGTCGATCGGCCGCCACGGTTGATGTCGTCGTCGTGGGCCGCCACGGTCCTCACCTCCTCCAAGGGGAGCTGGACGTTTCCAGACCCTACCTGTGCCGGTAGGGGTGTAAACCCCTAGATCACTAAAGACGGTCGGGGTGTGTCCGATCTTCACCCTTGCGCACGTCCTCTCGCGAGGGAGATACCCACCCAGCAACATCGGAAAGCGGGCGGTTGTATCGTCGATTCGGTCAACGCCCGTCAGGGGCGGTTCCATCCCGGTTCGAGACCGGACTACGAACGGCAGGCGAGATACCCGTGAGCGAGCTGGCCGGCGAGGCGCTGGAAGTCTGGATCGACCAGGACCTGTGCACCGGCGACGGGATCTGTGTGCAGTATGCGCCCGAGGTCTTCGAGCTGGATATTGATGGGCTCGCGTATGTGAAGGGCTCTGACGAAGAGCTTCGCCAGGCGCCGGGGGCCACCGCGCCGGTGCCGCTGCCGCTGCTGACCGATGTGGTGGATTCCGCCAAGGAGTGCCCTGGCGATTGCATTCATGTGCGTCGGGTTTCGGACAGTGTAGAGGTCTACGGGCCCGACGCGGAGTGATCCTTCACACGCTGGAGGCGAGGGGCCCCGGGATCACGTAGTAGGTCCCCGAGCGCCATTCCCAGGTGTACGTGCGCTGCTGGTCGGGGCAGCAGCGGGGGACGTCCTGGCTGGAGTAGCCGAGGACGGTGGCCTTGACGGCGCCGTCACTGATCCGCAGGTCCTTGACGTTGCGCTGGTCCTTGGGGTTCACCAGGGTCTCGACGATCCGGGGCGTGGTGCTGCCCGCCGCGCCCTGGGACAGGACGTACACGCCGCTGGGCGGGGTGCCGGTCTCGGAGTGGCAGCGGACGACGGCCACGGTCTCCGGGCGGCCGTCCCGGTCCAGGTCACCGGAGACGTGGTCCACGACGTCCACGGGGCCTCCGGCGCAGTCCAGGGGGTAACGGGCCGCCTTGGCGTCCGGGGCGTCGGCCACGGGGGCCCTGGAGCCGCGGGGGGAGGCGTCGGCGGGCTGGACGAGTACGCCCGCGCCTATGACGGCGGCGACGACCGCGGCCGTGGTGATCCAGTGCACCGATCCGGCTCGGGTGTGCGGAAGGGCCGGGCCTGCGGAAGGCTGCACGCGCCTGTCTCCTGGGAGGTCGAACTGCGGGGGTGGCCAGCATGGTGCCATACGTCACAGGGGGGTGGAACGACCGGGTCCGGTGTTTCGGGGTGTGACTCGCGTGACGGCCGTGAAACGGCGCCGCAAACGCCTCCGCCGCCGGTCCCCTGGCGGGAATCCGGCGGCGGCTTCGTCGTGTCGGTCGGGCTCAGCCCTCGGCGGCGGGCGTGCCCGCACTGCCGCTGCCCGGGCCGGTGTAGTCCTCGCCGTACGCGCCCTTGGCGGGGCGGCGGCGGCGCAGCGGGGGCTCGACGCCGTCGGCGAGGCGGCGGGCGGTGAGCAGGAAGCCGGTGTGGCCGATCATGCGGTGGTCGGGGCGTACCGCCAGGCCCTCGACGTGCCAGGTGCGGACCATGGTCTCCCAGGCGGACGGCTCGTTGAAGGTGCCGTGCTCGCGGATCGCCTCGACGGTGCGGGCGAGCTGGGTGGTGGTGGCCACGTACGCGCACAGGATGCCGCCGGGGACCAGGGCCTTGGACACGGGCTCCAGGCACTCCCAGGGGGCGAGCATGTCCAGGATGACGCGGTCGACGTCGGTGTCGCTGAGGTTGTCCTGGAGGTCACCGACGGTGAGCTGCCAGGCGGGGTGGGGGCCGCCGAAGTAGCGTTCGACGTTGCCGGTGGCGATCTCGGCGAAGTCGGCGCGGCGCTCGTAGGAGTGCAGCATGCCCTGGTCGCCGACGGCGCGCAGCAGGAAGGTGCTGAGCGATCCGGAGCCGACGCCCGCCTCCACGACGCGGGCGCCGGGGAAGATGTCGGCCATCGACAGGATCTGCCCCGCGTCCTTGGGGTAGACCACGGCGGCGCCGCGGGGCATGGACAGGACGTAGTCGGGGAGCAGGGGGCGCAGCGCGAGGTAGGCGACGTTTCCCGTGGTGCGGACAACACTGCCCTCGGGAGCACCGATCAGCTCGTCGTGCGGGAAGGAACCCTTGTGGGTGTGGAAATTCTTCCCGGCTTCGAGCGTGAAGGTGTAGTGGCGTCCCTTGGGGTCGGTGAGCTGGACCTGGTCCCCGACCTGGAAGGGGCCGCGACGACGGGCGGCACCGGTCGGTTCGGACATGCGGGTAAGCCTACCGGCCCTAACTCTGGGGTCGTGCCATGGCGGCGAGGAAGGCCCGCTCGACGTCGGCCGTGGACAGGACGCCGTAGATCTCGCCGGTCGGCTCGACGACCAGGTACTCGGTCGCCGGGGTGGCCCGCAGGGTGTCCAGGAGGTCTTCGCCGGCCAGCTCCGCGGAAACCTTCATGCCGGGCTTGATGTCCTGGGCCAGGCCCGAGACGGCGACCCAGGGGCGGCGGTGTTCGGGGACGCCGACGATGGCGGCTTCGCGGACGACGGCGGTGGGGTCGCCGTGGCCGTCGACCACGACGAGGGCGCGGGCGCCGGCCTCGTTGGCGCGGCGCAGGGCCTCGGACAGCGGGGTGTCGGAGGCGACGGGGACGGCCCGCCGGGTGAGGGTGCGGGCCTGGAGCTCGGGGAGGTGTTCGCGCAGCCGGGCCATGCGGAGGCTGTTGCCGGCGCCGGTCCAGATGATGGCGGCGAGGATGGCGGCCAGCAGCGCGTCGGTGAGGGAGTCGACGCCGCTGGTGGTGTTGCCGTTGGACACCCCGCCCGCGTACGAGAGCAGGGGCAGGCCGATGAGGACGGCGATGGCCAGCGCCCGCCCGGTCCAGGCGGCGGCGACGGTGCCGGTCATGGGCTTGCCGCTGAGCTTCCAGACCACCGCGCGCAGCATGCGACCGCCGTCCAGCGGGAGGCCGGGCAGCAGGTTGAAGGCGGCGACGATGAGGTTGCTGATCATGAGGCCGGCGAGCAGGACGCCGGGGACGGTGCCGGGCTGGACGAGCTTCAGGCCGAGGTAGAAGAGCCCGGACAGGACGAGCGAGAGCAGCGGTCCGACGAAGGCCAGGACGAATTCGCGGCCCGGGGTCTCGGACTCCTTCTCGATCTCCGAGACGCCGCCGAAGAACTGCAGCTGGATGCGCCGTACGGGCAGGTCGAAGCGGAGCGCCGCCACGGTGTGGGCGAGCTCGTGGACGAGTACGGAGGCGTAGAAGGCGACCGCGAAGAACAGCGAGACGAGGTAGCGGAGGTTGCCCAGCTCGGGCAGGACGCGGTCGAGCTGGCCGCCGAAGACCCAGGTGATGAGTGCGGCGACGAGGAACCAGCTGGGGGCGACGTAGACGGGCACGCCGAAGATGCGGCCCATCAGGAATCCGCCGCCCGGCGGGCGCTTCCCTGTGCCGCCGGGGCCGTTGCCGGGCCCGGGAGTGCGCTCGCCGTCGGACGGCGGCTGCCCGTTCTCGCTCACTGTTTCCCCTCGTTGGACGCTGGTGACGTCGATGGTATTTGCCCGGCCCCGCGGTGCTGACACCGACTGTCAGTGAGACGCCGTAGGGTCCTGCCATGGGCACCAGTACTGACAGCATTCCCCCGCAGCGGCAGCCGGGACCGCGACCACCCTCGTCGTTGTCACCGTCCCGCGCCTCGGACTTTATGCGGTGCCCGCTGCTGTACCGGCTTCGGGTGATCGACAAGCTGCCGGAGAAGCCCAGCGAGGCGGCGACCCGGGGCACGGTGGTGCACGCGGTGCTGGAGCGGCTGTTCGACGCGCCGGCGGTGGAGCGGACGGCCGAGCGGGCACGGGCGCTGGTGCCGGGCGAGTGGGAGAAGCTGCTGGCCGCGCGGCCGGAGCTGGCCGAGCTGTTCCCGGGCGAGGATCCGGCCGAGGGCGCGGGGACCAGGCTCGCGGCATGGCTGGAAAGCGCCGCCTCGCTGGTCGACCGATGGTTCACCCTGGAGGATCCGACCCGCCTGGAGCCCGCCGAGCGCGAGCTGTACGTGGAGACGGAGCTGGAGTCGGGGCTCACCCTGCGCGGCTATGTCGACCGGCTGGATGTCGCGGCGGCCACCGGGGACCTCCGGGTGGTGGACTACAAGACCGGCAAGGCGCCCCGGCCGGAGTACGCGGACGAGGCGCTGTTCCAGATGAAGTTCTACGCGCTGGTGCTGTGGCGGCTGCGCGGCGTGGTGCCGCGCCGGCTCCAGCTGGTCTATCTGGGCAGCGGTGACGTCCTGACGTACGACCCGTCGGAGGCGGATCTGCGGACCGTGGCGCGCAAGCTGGAGGCGCTGTGGGAGGCGATCCGGCTCGCGACGGAGACGGGTGACTGGCGTCCGCGTCCGGGGCGGCTGTGCGACTGGTGCGACCACCGGGCGGTGTGCCCGTCCTTCGGGGGCACTCCCCCGCCCTATCCGCTGGCGCCGGTGGGGAAGAATCAGGATTCCTCGGCGACCGCATAAGGAGACCCCGTGGCGATTCGCGTCCTGCTCGTGGACGATCAGCCGCTGCTGCGCACCGGCTTCCGGATGATCCTGGAGGCCGAGCCGGACCTGGCCGTGGTCGGGGAGGCCGGGGACGGCCAGCAGGCCCTGGACCAGGTGCGGGCGCTGCAGCCCGACGTGGTGCTGATGGACATCCGGATGCCGCGGATGGACGGGGTGGAGGCGACCCGCCAGATCACCGGCCCCGGCCGCGACGGCCCGGCGAAGGTGCTGGTCCTGACCACCTTCGATCTGGACGAGTACGTGGTCGAGGCGCTGCGCGCCGGGGCCAGCGGCTTCCTGCTGAAGGACGCGCCCGCCCACGAGCTCGTGCAGGCGATCCGGGTGGTCGCCGACGGCGAGGCGATGCTTGCGCCGAGCATCACCCGGCGGCTGCTGGACAAGTACGCGGGCCGGCTGCCCTCGGGCGACGAGGCGGTGCCGCAGCCGCTGCACACGCTGACCGAGCGCGAGGTCGAGGTGCTGAAGCTGGTGGCCCGCGGCCTGTCGAACGCGGAGATCGCCGCGGAGCTGTTCGTCAGCGAGACGACGGTGAAGACCCACGTCGGGCATGTGCTGACCAAGCTGGCGCTCCGCGACCGGGTGCAGGCGGCCGTCTACGCGTACGAGAGCGGACTGGTGCGCCCCGGGGCGCAGTGACGGCTCCCCGGGGCGGCAGGGGCCCGGTGGCCCGTCCCAGGGCTACTGCTGGGCGACCTTCTCGATCTCCCAGAAGCGGAAGACGGTCGAGGCGTCGAGGGTCCACTCCAGGCCGTTGATGTTGTTCTGGGCGACGACGTACTGCTTGCCCTGCCACAGCGGGATGACCGGCACGTCCTTGGCGACCAGGTCCTGCAGTTCCTGGAAGTCGGGAACGGTGCTGCTGCGGTCGGACTGGGCGGCGGTGGCGGGGATCAGGTCGGCGGTGATCCGGGTGTTGGTGTAGTGGTTGTAGAGCACGTTGCCGTCGCCGAAGAACGGGGCGGTGAAGTTGTCGGGGTCCGGGTAGTCGGGGACCCAGCCCTTGACGTAGGCGGCGTACTTGCCGGCCTCGATGTTCTTGGCGTACGTGTCGGCGTCGACGCTCTTGACCGTGATGTCGAACAGGCCGGTGTCGTTGAGCTGTGTGGCGATGGTCTTGAGCTCGGCGACGGTGCCCGTGCCGTAGCGGACCGGGGTGGCCCACAGGGTGAAGCGCACCTTGCCGGCGATGCCGGCGTTCCGCAGCACGGCGCTTGCCTTGGCGGTGTCGCCGCCCTCGCCGTAGCGGTCGAAGAAGGCGGTGTTGTGGCCGGTGATGCCGGCCGGGACGACCGAGTAGAGCGGGTCGACGGTGCGCTTGTAGACGTCGCGGATCATGGACTGCCGGTCGACGATGTAGGCGATGGCCTGGCGGACCGCCTTGTTGCCCACCACGGGGTCGTTCAGGTTGAAGACCAGGTGCTGGACCTCGGCGCCGCTGCCCTCGACGACCTCCAGGTGGCCCTTGCCGCTGGTGGAGGCGGCCTGGATGCTGGCTATGTCCCCCGTCTCCAGGCCTCGGTAGGCGAGGTCGACGGTGCCGTCGTTGACGGCCTTCTTCAAGGTGGTCTCGTCGTTGTAGAAGCGCATGGTCATGCCCGCGTTCTTGATCACGTCGTCGCCGTTGTAGCTGCCGTTGACCTTGAAGACGGCTTCCTTGTCCTTGTCGTACGACTCCAGGGTGTACGGCCCGGAGCCGACGGCCTTGCCGTCGGTGCGCAGGGCGTCCATCTTGTACTGGCTGTGGTCCACGATGGAGCCGGCGCCCGAGGCGATCTTCATGGGGAAGGTCGCGTCGGAGTACTTGAGATGGAAGACGACCTTGTCGGTCGCAGGGGTCTCGACGGTCTTGATGGAGCCGAGCAGCGAACTGGCCGGGCCGTTGTCGTCATTGATCTTGATCGTGCGCTCGAAGGAGTACTTGACGTCCTCGGAGGTCAGACTGTCGCCGTTGCTGAACTTCAGTCCCGGCCTCAGGGTGCAGGAGTAGGTCTTGCTGGCGGTGTCGGTGAACTTGCAGCTCTTGGCGGCGTCGGGCACGGGTGTGGTGCCGCCGTTGGGGAAGCTGAGGAGGGACTGGAAGACGTTGTTGAAGACGATCCAGGAACCCACGTCATAGCCGGCCGCCGGGTCGACGGAGCTCACCTTGTCGGTGATGCCCATGGTGATGGCCTCGCCGGCGTTGTCCCCGGCCGACGACGCCGAGCCGCACCCGGCGACCACCGCCGCCGTCAGGGTCACAGAGAGCGGTAGCGCCAGCCGCTGGACTCGATTCCTCACGAGCATTCCTCACAGGTTTCTCGACCCATCACCAAAAGGTCGCGCGGATCGCTGGACGCGAACGTCCCGGATCCGCGCGACCGGTGGGTCATCCTGTCATGCCGCGACCCAGTTCCCAGTACTGGATTGTGGAGGAAGAGTTAAGAACCCATTCGACGCCGGTGATGTCGGAACGGGAGGCCACGTATCCCTTGGCCTGCCAGAGCGGGATGAGCGGGATGTCCCGGGCGACGATGTCCTGCATCTTGCCGAAGTCCGCGGACGTGGTTTCACGAGCCGCCAGCTCGCGGGTGCGCGGGAGCAGCGTGCCGGTGATGGTGGGGCTCGTGTAGGGCAGTTGCAGGAAGTTGTCGCTGATGAAGGGGGCGATGTAGTTGTCGGCGTCGGGGAAGTCGGGGGCCCAGCCGATGCCGTAGAAGGCGTACTTGCCCTTGATCGCGTTGCCGACGAAGGAGCCGTAGTCGACCTTCTTGAGGCTGACATCGAACAGCCCGGTCGCGTTCAGCGACTTCTGCAGCCAGAGGGCTTCTTCACCGGCCGAGGAGCCGGCGGTGGTGCGGTAGGTGTACGTGATCTTCACCGGAGTCGAGATATTGGCGGCCTGCAGTGTCTGCGACGCCTTGGCCGTGCTCGGGTCACCGTAGAGGTTGTAGAAGGAGTTCTTGTGGCCGCTGATGCCCTGCGGAACGATCGAGTACAGCGGATCCACGGTGCGCTCGTACGTGTCGCGGGCCAGGGTCGAGCGGTTGAGGAGCTCGGCGACGGCCTCGCGGACGGCCTTGGGCTGCACGGACGGGAACTTGGTGTTGAAGATGAGGTAGCGGGTCTCGGTGCCGGAGCCCTCGGTGAGCGTGACGTCCTTGACCTTGCCGTCCTGCATGGACTTGATCTCGGCCGGCTTGAAGGCGTTGGAGCCTGCCACGACATCGATGCTGCCGGCGGCGAGCGCGTCCTTCATCTTGCTGGAGTCGTCGAAGAACTTCACTTCGATCTTGCTGTTCTTCAGGGTGACATTGCCCTTGTAGCTGTCGTTCTTGGAGAAGACAGCGCTGTCACCCTGACTGAAGGAATCCAGCTTGTACGGGCCCGAGCCGACGACCTTGAGGCCGTCGTACGGCTTGTCGGGCTGGTACACCTGGCTGTCCACGATGGCCCCGGCGGGGGTGGCCAGCTTGTACGGGAAGGTGGCGTCGGGAGCCTTGAGGTCGAAGACCACGGTCTTGTCGTCGGGGGTCTCGACCTTCTTGAGGCCGGACAGCAGGCTGGCCGGGCCGAGGTCACTGTTGATCTTGAGCATCCGCTCGAAGGAGAACTTCACGTCCTCGGCAGTAAGCGCGTGCCCGTTGGAGAAGGTCAGGCCGTCCCGGAGCGTGCAACGGTAGGTCTCCGACTGCGTGTCGGAGAACGCGCAGCTCTTGGCGGCGTCGGGCTCCGGCGTGGTGCCGCTGCGCGGGAGGCGCAGCAGCATCTGGAACGTGTTGGACAGGATGTTCCAGGTGGCCGCGTCGTACGAGGTGGCCGGGTCGAGCGGCGCCGGATTGTCCTTCGAGGCAACGATGGAATCCGTACTGCCGATCACGATGGCCTGATCACTGGAACCGCTGCCGGAGCCCCCGCAACCAGCCAGTACGGGCGCGATCAGACCCACCAGGGCCGGCAGCACCAGTAGCTTGCGCTTCATCCTCGTTGTTCTCCCTGTTTCCGGCCTTCGGCCGTGCTGTGTCGTACTGGTACGTCAAGGTGCTGGCCGTCGACGGAGGGTGGGGGCTCGCACGCTTGGGCGACGATACCGAGAATGCGAAGGTGTGGCACCAAGGATGGGGCGAACTTGGGTGGGACCCGTGACGGCGGTGGTGTTGACGTGCCAGGACAGTACTTCGAACGATCGACGTCACTGGAACACGGGGAAGTTGAGCGCGAATCACGAGCCTGTAACGGGGCGCGCCACTCCGATATCCGAACACGGGAACGATCTGGTGGGTTAGCACAGCAAAGGGGACACAACGACCCGGCCGTCGACTCCCGTCGGGCGTGCGCAGCACCCAACGGTGCGCCTGTCGACGGGCATTGACGTGACAAGAATCACGCACCCGCTGTTTTCGCCGGGCAGATGAATTCGGACAGGAGCATTCGTCACGCAAAACAATCGGTCAGGCGCCCACAGTTCCGAAAGCGGTTATCGGCGCACGCTCAGTGCACGGACGTAATCAGAGAGCGCAGAAAAGGCAGGTCCACGTGTTCCAGTGAGGGCACGACGGTGCGTCCCGGTGCTGTCGCGATCGGCGCGATCGAGGGCACGGCCACCACCCGGCAGCCGGCCGCCTCCGCCGCCGCCACTCCGGTCGGGGTGTCCTCGATGACCACGCAGCGCGCCGGGTCGGCCCCCAGCCGGGCCGCCGCGAGCAGATACGGCTCGGGGTGCGGCTTGGGGCTGGCGACCTCGTCGCCCGCGATCGACAGCGCGAAGTGCTCGTGCCCCAGCGACCGCAGTACGGAGTCGATCACGTGCCGCTGCGAGGCCGAGACGAGCGCCGTGGGCACCCCGTGGGCGCCCAGTTCGGTCAGCAGCCGCCGTGCGCCCGGCATCAGGGGGACGCCCCGGCCGATCAGCTGGGCGAAGCGCACATTGATCAGCGCCGACAGCTCGGCGAGGGTGGCGTCGGCGCCGGTGACCGAGATCAGGTGGCCCAGGCTGCGGGCCATCGGGCCGCCGACCACGACCTCGCGGTGGATCTCGTCGATGGCGTGCCCCAGCTCGGCGAAGACCTCGACCTCCGCATCCCACCAGAAGCCCTCGGTGTCGACGAGGGTGCCGTCCATGTCCAGGAGTACGGCCTGCAGTGCGGAACCGTCAGCCGGGCGGCTGCTGTCCACGGCGGGAATCGTGCTGGTCATACGGCCCACTCCTCGCGCTGTCCAGGGGGAGACGAAGGCCGGTCGCCATGGCTCCACGGTGGTGGGGCGGGGCGACCGGCCTCTACCGGACCGTCCAGTCTACGTCGCCGGCGGCGGAAGTGCCTCCGGGGCGCCTCGTGGACGGCTCGTGAGCCGTTCTGGGCTGCGCTAGCGGGCGTTGAAGTACTTGGCCTCGGGGTGGTGGATGACGATGGCGTCCGTGGACTGCTCGGGGTGCAGCTGGAACTCCTCCGACAGCACCACGCCGATCCGCTCCGGCTCCAGCAGCGCGGCGATCTTGGCGCGGTCCTCCAGGTCCGGGCAGGCGCCGTACCCGAGCGAGAAGCGGGCGCCCCGGTACTTCAGGGCGAACATGTCCTCGACATCGGCGGGGTCATCGCCGGCGAAGCCGAGCTCGGAGCGGACCCGGGCGTGCCAGTACTCGGCGAGGGCCTCGGCGAGCTGGACGGACAGACCGTGGAGCTCCAGGTAGTCGCGGTAGGAGTCGGTGGCGAACAGCTCGTTGGCGGCCTCGGAGACCTTGTTGCCGACGGTGACGACCTGGAGGCCGACCACGTCGGTCTCGCCGGAGTCCTCGGGGCGGAAGAAGTCGGCCAGACAGAGCCGGCGGCCCCGGCGCTGGCGCGGGAAGGTGAAGCGGGTGCGCTCGGTGCCGTCCTCGCCCAGGATGATCAGGTCGTCGCCCTTGGAGACGCAGGGGAAGTAGCCGTACGTGACGGCGGCTTCGAGCAGGCCGTCGGTCTGGAGACGGTCCAGCAGACCGCGCAGCCGGGGCCGGCCCTCGCTCTCGACCAGTTCCTCGTACGTCGGGCCGCCGGCGCGCGCCTGCTTGAGCCCCCACTGGCCCTTGAACAGGGCGCCCTCGTCCAGCCAGGAGGCGTAGTCCTTGAGCGGGATGCCCTTGACGACCCGGGAGCCCCAGAACGGCGGGGTGGGCACGGGGTTGTCGGTGCTGACGTCGGAGCGGACCTGGCCCCTCTGCTCCTCGGGCCCCTCCGGCTCCTCGACCTGCGCGGCCGCCCGCTGGGGTACGCGGCGCTGCTTGAGCTCGGGCAGGGTGGCGCCGGGCACGCCGCGCTTGACGGCGATCAGGGCGTCCATCAGGCGCAGGCCCTCGAAGGCGTCGCGGGCGTAACGGACCTCGCCCTCGTAGATGGCGTGCAGGTCCTGCTCGACGTACGCGCGGGTCAGGGCGGCCCCGCCGAGGATGACGGGGTAGTCGGCCGCGAGCTTGCGCTGGTTGAGCTCCTCCAGGTTCTCCTTCATGATCACGGTGGACTTGACCAGGAGGCCCGACATGCCGATGACGTCGGCGCGGTGCTCCACGGCGGCGTCCAGGATCGCGGAGACGGGCTGCTTGATGCCCAGGTTGACCACGGTGTAGCCGTTGTTGGACAGGATGATGTCGACCAGGTTCTTGCCGATGTCGTGGACGTCGCCACGGACCGTGGCCAGGACGATGGTGCCCTTCCCCTCGTCGTCGGTCTTCTCCATGTGGGGTTCGAGGTAGGCCACGGCGGTCTTCATGACCTCGGCGGACTGCAGCACGAAGGGCAGCTGCATCTGGCCGGAGCCGAAGAGCTCGCCGACGACCTTCATGCCCTCCAGAAGGGTGTCGTTGACGATGTCGAGGGCGGGGCGTGAGGTGAGGGCCTCGTCGAGGTCGGCCTCCAGGCCGTTCTTCTCGCCGTCGATGATCCGGCGCTGCAGGCGCTCGTCCAGCGGGAGCGCCGCCAGTTCCTCCGCCCGGCCCGCCTTGACCGACTTCAGGTCGACACCCTCGAACAGCTCCAGGTAGCGCTGCAACGGGTCGTAGCCCTCGCGCCGCCGGTCGTAGACCAGGTCGAGGGCGACCTCGCGCTGTTCGTCGGGGATCCGGGCGATCGGCAGGATCTTGGACGCGTGCACGATCGCGGAGTCCAGACCGGCGTCGACACACTCGTTCAGGAACACCGAGTTCAGCACGACGCGGGCGGCCGGGTTGAGGCCGAAGGAGATGTTGGACAGGCCGAGGGTGGTCTGTACGTCCGGGTGGCGGCGCTTGAGCTCGCGGATCGCCTCGATCGTGCTGGCGCCGTCCTTGCGGGACTCCTCCT
The DNA here is from genome assembly GCF_042751495.1 of Streptomyces sp. NPDC059373. Taxonomy (NCBI): domain Bacteria; kingdom Bacillati; phylum Actinomycetota; class Actinomycetes; order Kitasatosporales; family Streptomycetaceae; genus Streptomyces; species Streptomyces sp. NPDC059373. The sequence goes on from NZ_JBHYXC010000019.1 coordinate 75,583, forward strand.
GACCGGTGCAGATGGTGAAGGTCAGGCAGTCGATGAGGATGTCCGACTCGTGCACGCCCCAGTTGCCGGTCAGGTCGGCGATCAGCCGCTCGGCGATGGCGACCTTGTGCTCGGGGGTGCGGGCCTGGCCCTCCTCGTCGATGGTCAGGGCGATCAGGGCCGCGCCGTGCTCGGTGGCGAGCTTGGTGATCTTCGCGAAGCGGGAGTCGGGGCCGTCGCCGTCCTCGTAGTTGACCGAGTTGATCACCGCGCGGCCGCCGAGCCTCTCGAGGCCGGCCTGGAGCACCTGGGGCTCGGTGGAGTCCAGCACGATCGGCAGTGTGGAGGCCGTCGCGAGGCGTCCGGCGATCTCGTTCATGTCGGCGACGCCGTCCCGGCCGACGTAGTCCACACACAGGTCGAGCAGGTGAGCGCCCTCGCGGATCTGCTCGCGGGCCATCTCCACGCAGTCGTCCCAGCGGCCCTCGAGCATGGCCTCGCGGAACTTCTTCGAACCGTTGGCGTTCGTACGCTCGCCGATCGCGAGGTAGGAGGTGTCCTGCCGGAAGGGCATCGTCTGGTAGAGGGAGGCGGCGCCGGGCTCCGGGCGCGGCTCACGACGGGCCGGGGTCAGACCGCGCATGCGCTCGACGAGCTGCCGCAGGTGCTCGGGGGTGGTGCCGCAGCAGCCGCCGACGAGGGAGAGGCCGTATTCGCGGACGAAGGTCTCCTGCGCGTCGGCCAGCTCGGGCGGGCTGAGCGGGTAGTAGGCGCCGTCCCTGTCGAGGATGGGCAGACCCGCGTTGGGCATGCAGGACAGCGGGATGCGGGAGTGCCGGGCCAGGTAGCGCAGGTGCTCGCTGTAGGCCTCCGGACCGGTGGCGCAGTTCAGGCCGATCATGTCGATGCCGAGCGGCTCCAGGGCGGTCAGGGCCGCGCCGATCTCGGAGCCGAGGAGCATGGTGCCGGTGGTCTCCACGGTCACCGAGACGATCAGCGGCAGGTCGAGACCGGCCACGTCCAGCGCCCGCCTGGCACCGATGACCGAAGCCTTGGTCTGGAGGAGGTCCTGGGTGGTCTCCACCAGGATCGCGTCCGCGCCGCCCTCGATCATGCCCTCGGCATTGCTCTGGTAGGCGTCGCGCAGCGCGTGGTACGCGGTGTGCCCGAGCGTCGGCAGCTTGGTCCCCGGGCCCATCGAGCCCAGTACCCAGCGCGGTCGGCCGTCCCCGGCGGTGAAGGCGTCGGCGGTCTCCCGCGCGATCCGGGCGCCCGCCTCGGACAGCTCATGGACGCGGTCGGCGATGTCGTACTCGCCGAGCGCCGCGAGGTTCGCCCCGAAGGTGTTGGTCTCGACGCAGTCCACGCCGACCGCGAAGTACTCCTCGTGCACCGATCGGACGATGTCGGGGCGGGTGACGTTCAGGACCTCGTTGCAGCCCTCGAGCCCCTGGAAGTCGTCCAGCGTGGGGTCGTGCGACTGGAGCATGGTGCCCATCGCGCCGTCGGCCACCACGACACGGGTGGCGAGGGCCTCGCGGAGCGCTGCGGCTCGGGCGGTGCTGGCGGACGAGGGGGATGGCGAGGCCATGAATGTGCTCCCTGGGGTGCGACGGCTGTCGGCTTTGCGTGTCCGAATTGCTCGGGCCCGCACCGGGCCAGACTAACGCGCGGCCCGAACCGGGTCCTGGGCATTCCGAGGGGCGGACGGGAGGTGTCAGACTCGACTCTGAAAAGATGGGGTCGGCATGGTCTGACGTTGTTCAGCATTGTCGACTCACGTCTGGCGTCATTACGGAGGGTGTTTCATGCCAGGACCCATCCAGTCGCTCAGCAGGGCGGCCGCGATCCTGCGGCTGCTCGCGGGCGGGGAGCGGAGGCTCGGTCTGTCGGACGTGGCCTCGTCACTGGGGCTCGCCAAGGGCACGGCGCACGGGATCCTGCGCACGCTGCAGCAGGAGGGGTTCGTCGAGCAGGACGCCGCGTCCGGCAAGTACCAGCTGGGGGCCGAACTGCTGCGGCTGGGCAACAGCTATCTGGACGTCCACGAGCTGCGGGCCCGCGCCCTGGTCTGGACGGACGACCTGGCCCGCTCCAGCGGCGAGGCGGTCTACCTCGGGGTGCTGCACCAGCAGGGCGTACTCATCGTGCACCACGTCTTCCGGCCGGACGACAGCCGGCAGGTGCTGGAGGTCGGGGCCATGCACCCGCTGCACAGCAGCGCCCTGGGCAAGGTTCTGGCGGCGTACGACCCGGTCGCGCACAACGAGCTCGCCGACCTGAAACGGGAGCCGCTGACCCCGCGCACCATCACCGAGCTGCCCGACCTCGAGGGCGTGCTCGACCTGACCCGGGCCCGGGGCTGGGCCTCGGATCTGGAGGAGACCTGGGACGGGGTGGCGTCGATCGCCGCGCCGATCCACGACCGGCGGAAGGTGCCGGTGGGCGCGGTGGGGATCACCGGCGCCGTGGAACGGCTGTGCGAGGACGGCGATATCCGGGCCCAACTCGTCGCCGCGGTAAGGGATTGCGCGCGTTCGGTGTCCCGCGATCTGGGCGCCGGACGTTTCTGAGACGTTACTGAGACTTTTCGTACTTTCAAGAGTCCTGCCTCACAGACCCCTTGACGCATGCGGTATCGCAGATGAACACTTCCGTTCGGCGGTCGACATTGTCGAACACCGACCGACGGAGTCGGTAGGATGTGCGAAGTCCAGACCGCCGGTTGCCCCTCCCCTGGACGAAGGACAAAGGAGTCGCGGGTGTCCAGCGACAAGATCTTCATCGGCGAGACCATCGGTACCGCCATACTCATTCTTCTCGGTGCCGGTGTCTGCGCGGCGGTCACCCTCAAGAGCTCCAAGGCCCGGAACGCCGGATGGGTGGCCATCGCCTTCGGGTGGGGCTTCGCCGTCCTGACCGGCGCCTACATCTCGGGCAGCCTCTCCGGCGCCCACCTCAACCCGGCGGTGACCATCGGTCTGGCCATCGACACCGGCGAGTGGAGCAAGGTCCCGGTCTACCTGGCCGGCCAGTTCCTCGGCGCGATGATCGGCGCCACGCTGGTCTGGGTCGCGTACTACGGCCAGTTCCAGGCCCATATGAACGACCCCGAGATCGCGGACCTCGCCAAGAACAGCGACAGCCCCGCCGGTCCGGTGCTCGGCATCTTCTCCACCGGCCCCGAGATCCGGAACACGGTCCAGAACCTGGCGACCGAGATCATCGGCACCTTCGTGCTGGTCCTGTTCATCCTGACCCTCGGCCTCACCAAGGGCCTGGCGGTCTCCGGCACCGGCACCATGATGGTCGCCTTCGTCGTGGTCGGCATCGGCCTGTCCCTCGGCGGTCCCACCGGTTACGCCATCAACCCGGCCCGCGACCTCGGCCCGCGCATCGTGCACGCCCTGCTGCCGCTGCCGAACAAGGGCGGATCGGACTGGCGCTACGCCTGGATACCCGTCGTCGGCCCGATAGTGGGTGCGGCGCTGGCCGCCGGCCTGTACAAGATCGCGTTCTGACCGACCGAGTCCCAGGATTTGAGGAGCACATCGTGACCGACGCACACACCACTGGTCCGTTCATCGCCGCGATCGACCAGGGCACCACCTCGTCCCGCTGCATCGTCTTCGACAAGGACGGCCGGATCGTCGCGGTCGACCAGAAGGAGCACGAGCAGATCTTCCCGAAGCCGGGCTGGGTCGAGCACGACGCCGCCGAGATCTGGACCAACGTCCAGGAGGTCGTCGACGGGGCCGTCACCAAGGCCGGCATCACCGCCGCCGACGTGAAGGCGATCGGCATCACCAACCAGCGCGAGACCACCCTGCTGTGGGACAAGGCGACCGGCGAGCCGGTGCACAACGCCCTGGTCTGGCAGGACACCCGCACCGACGCCTTGTGCAAGGAGCTCGGCCGCAACGTCGGGCAGGACCGTTTCCGCCGGGAGACCGGCCTGCCGCTGGCCTCGTACTTCGCCGGCCCGAAGATCCGCTGGCTGCTGGACAACGTCGAGGGCCTGCGCGAGCGCGCCGAGCGCGGCGAGATCCTGTTCGGCACCATGGACAGCTGGGTGATCTGGAACCTCACCGGCGGCCCGAACGGAGGCGTGCACGTCACCGACGTCACCAACGCCTCGCGCACCCTGCTGATGAACCTGGCGACCCTGGAGTGGGACGAGAAGATCCTCGCCTCCATCGGTGTCCCGGCCGCCGTCCTGCCGGAGATCCGCTCCTCCGCCGAGGTCTACGGCCACGCCGTCGGCGGTCTCCTGGCGGGCATCCCGGTCGCCTCCGCGCTGGGCGACCAGCAGGCGGCCCTGTTCGGCCAGACCTGTTTCGCCGAGGGCGAGGCCAAGTCGACGTACGGCACCGGCACCTTCCTGCTGATGAACACCGGTGAGACGCCGGTCAATTCGTACAACGGCCTGCTGACCACGGTCGGCTACCGGATCGGCGACCAGAAGCCGGTCTACGCGCTGGAGGGCTCGATCGCGGTCACCGGTTCGCTGGTGCAGTGGATGCGCGACCAGATGGGCCTGATCAAGAGCGCGGCCGAGATCGAGACGCTGGCCCTGTCGGTGGACGACAACGGCGGCGCCTACTTCGTGCCGGCCTTCTCCGGTCTGTTCGCCCCGCACTGGCGCTCCGACGCCCGTGGCGTCATCGCCGGCCTGACCCGGTACGTCACCAAGGCGCACATCGCCCGTGCCGTCCTGGAGGCCACCGCCTGGCAGACCCGCGAGATCGTCGACGCGATGACCAAGGACTCCGGCGTCGAGCTGGCCGCGGTCAAGGTCGACGGCGGTATGACCTCCAACAACCTGCTGATGCAGACCCTCGCCGACTTCCTGGACGCGCCCGTGGTGCGCCCCATGGTCGCCGAGACCACCTGCCTCGGCGCCGCATACGCCGCCGGCCTGGCCGTCGGCTTCTGGGCGGACACCGACGAGCTGCGCGCCAACTGGCGCCGGGCCGCCGAGTGGACGCCCAACATGGACGCGGCCCAGCGTGACCGCGAGTACAAGAGCTGGCTCAAGGCCGTCGAGCGGACCATGGGCTGGATCGACGACGAGGAGTAAACAGAAATGAGCACCCTGCAGAGCGTCCCGACCCTTGGGACGCACCCGACCGCCGGACGCAACCCCGGCCGTTCCGAGACCCGGGAGCTGCTGAGCCACGCCACGTACGACCTACTGGTGATCGGCGGCGGCATCCTCGGCACCTCGGTGGCCTGGCACGCCGCGCAGTCCGGGCTGCGGGTCGCCATGGTGGACGCCGGCGACTTCGCCGGCGCCACCAGCTCCGCCTCCTCCAAGCTGGTCCACGGCGGTCTGCGCTATCTGCAGACCGGCGCGGTCAAGCTGGTCGCGGAGAACCACCACGAGCGGCGTGCGCTCGCCAAGGACGTCGCGCCGCACCTGGTCAATCCGCTCACCTTCTACCTGCCCGTCTACAAGGGCGGCCCGGTGAGCGCGCCCGTGCTCGGCGCCGGGGTCTTCGCCTACACCGCGCTGTCCGCCTTCGGCGACGGCGTCGGCAAGGTGATCTCCCCGGCCCGTGCCGCGGCCGACAACCCCGGCCTGAACACGGACAACCTCAAGGCCGTGGCGGTCTACTACGACCACCAGATGAACGACTCCCGGATGGCCGTCATGACGGTCCGCGCGGCGGTCGAGGCCGGGGCCGTCGTGCTCAACCACGCCGCGGTGACCGGGCTGCGCTTCACCCGCGGCCGGGTCACCGGCGCCGACCTCAAGGACGGTCTGGACGGCACCGAGTTCGGCGTCGACGCCCGGATGGTGCTCAACGCCACCGGCCCGTGGGTCGACCACCTGCGCCGGATGGAGGACGTGGACGCCGACCCGTCGATCCGCCTGTCCAAGGGCGCCCACGTGGTGCTCAGGCGCAAGGCGCCGTGGCGGGCCGCGATGGCCACCCCGGTCGACAAGTACCGCATCACCTTCGCCCTGCCGTGGGAGGACCAGCTGATGCTGGGCACCACGGACGAGGAGTACACCGGCGACCCGGCGGACGTACGGGCGACGGAGTCGGACATTCAGCAGATCCTGGACGAGGCCAGGCTCTCCGTGCGTGACGAGCACCTGTCCCGGGACCTCATAACGTACGCCTTCGCGGGACTGCGGGTGCTCCCCGGCGGTCCCGGCGACGTCAAGAAGGCCAAGCGCGAGACGGTCGTCACCGAGGGCCGCGGCGGCATGCTGTCGGTCGCCGGCGGCAAGTGGACGACGTACCGCCACATCGGCCGGACCGTGATGGAGAAGCTGGCCAAGCTGCCCGGCCGGCCGCTCGCCGACGACATGGTCCCCCTGTCACGGCTGCCCAGGCGGATGCCGCTGCCGGGAGTCGCCAACCCGAACGCCGTCGCCCACCGCCTGCTGATGGACCGCGACCCGGGCAGCCGCATCGACCCGCTGACGGCCCGTCACCTCGCCACGCACTATGGTTCGTTGTCCTTCGACATCGCCCGCATGGTCAACGAGGACCCGTCGCTGGGCGAGCGCATCCACCCCGACGGCCCGGAGATCTGGGCGCAGGTCGTGTACGCGCGCGACCACGAGTGGGCCGAGACGGCGGACGACGTACTGCGCCGCCGTACGACACTCACGGTGCGGGGCCTGGACAACGACGAGATACGCGGCCGGGTCGAGGAGCTGCTCGCCAAGCGGGCGGTCGCCTAGGCCCTGTCGCGGTTGGGCCGTGTGGGCCGTGTGGGAAGTCCTCCTTCTCACACGGCCGTTCGCCCTGGTAGCTTGAGGATGCAACCATCTGTGCCGCGGTGATGAAGGGGGTGGGCCCGCGATGCCGTACGTACAGCACGCCGAAGCGCTCACCGCCCGCCGGCACATCGATCTTCAGCGCGTCTCCAGCGCCATCTGTCAGGCCTGACGGCTCTTTTCCGACCCGTCAGGCCTTTCGCGTTCTTCCTGGATTACCTGGATTACCTGGAGACACACCCATGTTCGGCTCGCGCCGTCGCTTTGCCCTGCCTGCCCTCCTTACGGTGATATCGGTCGCCGCCACCGCCTGCTCCTCGTCCGGCCAGGACAGCGCCGGCAACTCGTCCCCGCACTCCGGCGGCCATCTGACCTTCGCCCTCGCCTCCGACCCGATCTGCATCGACCCGCAGCAGGCGGGCAACAACGACGCCATCTACCCGGCGCGTCAGCTGGTCGACTCGCTGACCGACCAGGACCCCAAGACCGGGAAGATCGTGCCCTGGCTCGCGAAGTCCTGGGAGGTCAGCAAGGACGCGACGACCTTCACCTTCCACCTGCGCACGGGCGCGACCTTCAGCGACGGCACGAGGGTCGACGCGCAGGCGGTCAAGGACAACTTCGACGGCATCGTCAAGCTGGGCGCCAAGGCGGTGCTGGGCAGCAGCTATCTCCTCGGCTACAAGGGCACGACCGTGGTCGACGACCACACGGCCAAGGTCGCCTTCGCCGCTCCCAACGCCCAGTTCCTGCAGGCGACCTCGACCTTCACGCTGGGACTGCTCGCGGAGTCCACGGTGAAGCGGCCGGCCGCGGAGCGCTGCACGGACAACCTGATCGGCTCCGGGCCCTTCACACTGGTGGACTACACCTCCAACAAGTCCGTCGAGGAGAAGAAGCGCAAGGGCTATAACTGGGGCTCGTCGCTGTGGAGCAAGAAGGGCGCGGCCTATCTGGACCAGCTGTCCTTCAAGGTGATCCCCGAGTCGGGGGTGCGCACCGGCAGCCTGCAGTCCGGCCAGGTGGACGCCATCGGCGGGGTGGCCCCGCAGGACGAGGCGGGGCTGAAGAGCACCGGCTTCACACTGCAGGCGCGGGCCAACCCGGGGCTGCCGTTCGCGCTCAGCGCCAACCTCGCCCGCCCGATCGTCAAGGACCTGCGGGTCCGGGAGGCGATCCAGAAGGCCGTCGACCGCCAGGAGGTCGTCGACACGGTGCTCAGCAGCAACTTCAAGGCGGCCACCAGCTCCCTGGCGAGCACCACGACCGACTACACCGATCTGTCCGCTCAGCTCGGCCATGACACCGCCGGCGCCGAGAAGCTCCTCGACCAGGCCGGCTGGAAGACCGGCTCGGACGGCATCCGCGTCAAGGACGGCAGGAAGCTGACGCTGAAGGTCATCTGGGCGACCGTCTTCGGCCCCAACCAGACCGCTCTGGAGCTGATCCAACAGCAGCTGAAGAAGATCGGCGTCGGGGTGACCCTGCAGTCGGCGCCCATCAGCGACTTCCTGGCGCTGCGTACGAAGGGCGACTACGACTACGCCTGGGGCAACACCACCCGCGTCGACCCGGACATCCTGCGGACCGGCTTCTACAGCAAGGGCATCAACTACTCGCACCTCAGCGACAGCGAGCTCGACGGCCTCCTGGAGAAGGAGGCCTCGGCGGCCGACCCCACGCAGCGCGCGACCTATGTCGCCGACGCGCAGAAGGTCATCCTGGACAAGGCTTATCAGGTGCCGGTGTTCGAACTCACCACCGTCCTGGGCCTGTCGAAGAAGGTGCACAGCCTGGACTTCGAGGCCTCGTCCCGGCTGCAGTTCCACGACACGTGGCTGTCATGACGGTCGTCAGCCGCTATCTGGGCCGCCGGCTGCTCCAGGCGGTGTTCGTTCTGTGGGCGGCCTTCACGGTGTCCTTCACGGTGCTGTATCTGCTGCCCAGCGACCCGGTCTCCATCATGGCGGCCGGGGGCGGCGACACCAACGACGTCAGCCCGGAGCAGCTGGCCGAGCTGAAGAAGACGTACGGCTTCGACCAGCCCGTCGCCGTGCAGTACGGGCACCGCCTGTGGGGCGCGCTGCACGGTGACTTCGGGATCTCCGTGCAGAGCGGCGACAAGGTCACCCACATGATCTCCACGCAGCTCCCGGCCACCCTCCAGCTCACGTCGGGGGCGCTGCTCCTGGCGGTGGTGCTGGGGGCGGGCACGGCACTGTGGGGCACCTACACCCGGCAGCGGTGGCTGAGGCAGGCGCTGCTGTCGCTCCCGGCGCTGGGCGTGTCCGCGCCGACGTTCTGGGTGGGGCTGGTGCTGGTCCAGATCGTCTCCTTCCGGTGGGGGCTGGTGCCGGCCATCGGCAACGACGGATTCAAGAGCCTGATCCTGCCGGTGATCACGCTGTCGCTGCCGACGGCGGCCGTGATCGCGCAGGTCTTCGCCAAGAGTCTCCGTACGACGCTGCGCGAACCGTACGTCGAGACCGCGCTCGCCAAGGGCGCGAGCCGGGCGCGGGTGCACTTCCGGCACGCGGCCCGCAACGCGTCCATCCCGGCGCTGACGGTGGTGGGTGTGCTGGTGGGCAATCTGCTGGCCGGGTCCGTGGTCGTCGAGACCGTCTTCTCCCGCACCGGCGTCGGGCGGATCACGGCCACGGCGGTCAATGCCCAGGACATCCCGGTGGTGCAGGGGCTGGTGGTGTTCGGGGCGGTGGTCTTCGTACTGGCGAATCTCGCGGTCGATCTGGTCTATCCGCTGCTCGACCCGAGGATCACGGCCGGGGCGGTGACCCGATGACCCAACTGACCGTCCCCGAGACGCTGTCGGATCCCCGGCCCGCGTACGAACCCGAGGGTGCGGGGCGGCGAGCGCGCCGCGCTGCCGGGTTCCTGCTGCGCCGCCCCGGGCTGCTGTTGTCGGTCGCGCTGATCGCGCTGGTGCTCGTGGCGGCCTTCTTTCCGGGGCTGTTCACGTCGCAGGACCCGCTGTCCGGCATCCCCCGCGAGAAGTTGCAGAGCCCGGGCGTGCACCATCTCTTCGGCACCGACCAGCTCGGGCGGGACCTGTTCTCACGGGTGGTGCACGGCTCCGCGCTCACCCTGAAGGCGACCGTGCTGGCGGTGTCGGTGGGCCTGGTCGCCGGTTCGGGGATCGGCCTGGTGGCCGGGTATCTGGGCGGCTGGGTCGACGACGCGCTGATGCGGGTCGCCGATGTGCTGCTGGCCATCCCCAATCTGCTGCTGTCGCTGGCCCTGGTGACCGCGCTGGGCTTCGGCACGGTCAAGGTTGCCGTCGCGGTGGGCGTCACCAGCGTGGCGAGCTTCGCCCGCATCATGCGCTCGGAGGTGCTCCGGGTGCGCAGCGCGGTCTACGTCGAGGCGTCGCGCGCGTCGGGCGCCCGATGGTACTCGGTGCTGTTCCGTCACGTGCTGCCCAACTCCTCCGGGCCGGTCCTGGTGTACGCGGCCGTGGACTTCGGCACGGTCGTCCTGGCGGTGTCGGCGCTGAGCTTCCTCGGCTACGGCGCGACGCCACCCGCGCCGGAGTGGGGCTCGCTCGTCTCGGGAGGGCGTGACTATCTGGCCACGGCCTGGTGGCTCACGACGCTTCCGGGTCTGACCATCGCGGCCACGGTGCTGGCCGCCAACCGGATCTCCCGTGCGCTGGACGGGGAAGGCAGGGAGGTGCTGCGATGAGTGATCTGCCTGAGGTGGCGCCGCTTCTCTCTGTTCGGGGGCTGCGCGTCTCGTACCGCACCCGGGCCGGTGTCGTGCCGGCCGTGCGCGGGATCGATCTGGAGGTCGGGGCGGGCGAAGTCGTGGCCGTGGTCGGGGAGTCCGGGTCGGGGAAGTCGACGACCGCACACTCGGTCATCGGCCTGCTGCCGGCCGGCGGTTCGCTGGACGGCGGAGAGATTCTCTTCGACGGTACGGACCTGGCCAGGGCCGGTGAGAAGCAGTTGCGGGCGGTGCGCGGGCGGCGGATCGGGCTGATTCCGCAGGACCCGATGGTGTCGCTGAACCCCGTGCGGCGGATCGGCGACCAGGTCGCGGAGGTGCTGCTCATCCATGGACTGGCCGATCGCGCCGAGGCCGCCGCCCGGGCCGTCGAGATCCTCGGCGAGGCGGGACTGCCGAACCCGGCTGTCCGGGCCCGGCAGTATCCGCACGAGCTGTCCGGCGGTATGCGGCAGCGCGTACTGATCGCTGTCGCGGTGGCCGCCCGGCCGAGGCTGATCATCGCCGACGAGCCGACGAGCGCGCTCGACGTCACCGTCCAGCGGCGGATTCTGGACCATGTCGAGACGCTGACCCGGGAGTCGGGGACGGCGGTGCTGCTCATCACGCACGACCTGGGGGTGGCGGCGGACCGGGCGCAGCGGATTGTTGTGATGGCGGGGGGTGAGGTGGTGGAGGCGGGGTCGACGGAGCAGGTGCTTGGGGATGCGCAGCATCCCTATACGCAGCGGCTGTTGGCGAGCGCGCCCAGCCTGGCCGGAGGGCGGTTGATCTCTCCCCCAGACCTTCGTCTGGGAGGTGCCCCCACCACCCCGCCCCTTCCCGTTGCGTCCGATGTGCGCGCCGGACGGCCTGACGGTGACCTCGTTGTCGTCGACGGGCTCGTCAAGGACTTCCCGCACACCCCACGCGCCGTGGACGACGTGAGTTTCCGTATCGGCCGGGGCGAGACGTTCGCGCTGGTCGGCGAGTCCGGGTCGGGGAAGTCCACGACGGCCCGGATGGTGGTGCGGCTGACGCAGCCCTCCGACGGGCGGATCGAGTTCGACGGGCAGGACATCACGGGGCTGAACGGCGGGGCTCTGCGCAGGTTGCGGCAGCGGATGCAGATCGTCTACCAGAGCCCGTACGCGTCGCTGGATCCGCGGTTCTCGGTGGCGGAGGTGATCGCGGAGCCGCTGCGGGTGTTCCGGGTCGGCGGCCGGAGGGAGCGGGCCCGGCGGGCCGGAGAGCTGCTGGACCGGGTGGGGTTGCCGGTGGCGCTGCTGAGCCGCCGGCCGGCGGAGTTGTCGGGCGGGCAGCGGCAACGGGTGGCGATCGCACGGGCGTTGGCACTGGAGCCGGATCTGGTGGTGTGCGACGAGCCGGTGTCGGCGCTGGACGTGTCGGCGCAGGCGCAGATCCTGGAGCTGCTGGTGGAGCTGCAGGGCGAGCTCGGGCTCAGTTATCTCTTCATCTCCCACGACCTGGCCGTCGTACGGCAGATCGCCGACCGGGTCGGTGTGATGCAGCGCGGCCGGCTGGTCGAGACGGGCCCCACCGAGGAACTCTTCGGCGCCCCCGATCACCCCTATACGCAGGAACTGCTGGCCGCCATCCCGGGTTCGCGGCACGCGGCCGCCACCTGATCCGGCGGTTCGACGATTCGACGATTCGACGATTCGACGAGAGACGAGAAGCTGCTGATGTCCCTGCCCGTACCCCTTTCCGTACTCGATCTCGTCCCGGTCAGCTCCGGCTCCACGGCCGCGCAGGCGTTGCGCAACACGGTCGATCTCGCCCGGCGGGCCGAGGAGTTCGGCTATCACCGCTACTGGGTGGCCGAGCACCACCTCAATCCCGGCGTGGCCGGCACCTCCCCCGCACTGGTGATCTCGCTGGTGGCGGCCGCCACCGAGCGGATCCGGGTCGGCTCGGGCGCCGTACAGCTGGGGCATCACACACCGCTGTCGGTGGTGGAGCAGTTCGGCCTCGTGGAGGCGCTGCATCCCGGGCGGATCGACCTGGGCCTGGGCCGTTCGGGCGCGCCGCGCGGGCTGCCGAAGGCGGCGCCGACCGGGCCGGCTGAAGGTACGTACACCGAGAACGGGCTGTACATCCCGCCGAGGTTCACGGGCTTCGCGAAGCTGCTGGGGTCGCCGCTGTTCAAGCTGTTCCAGGGGCTGTTGCAGCAGCCCGGGGCGCAGACCCCGCCGTACGCGGAGCAGATCGACGCCATCCTCGACCTGCTCGCCGGGACCTACCGGTCGGCGGACGGCCTGGCGCCGCGCGTCGTGCCGGGCGAGGGCGCCGGCCTCGACGTGTGGATCCTGGGCAGCAGCGGCGGCGAGAGCGCGGAGGTCGCGGGCGAGCGCGGGCTGCCGTTCGCCGCGAACTACCACGTCAGCCCCGGGACCGTCCTGGAGGCCGTCGAGGGCTACCGGCGGGCCTTCAAGCCGTCCGCCGCGCTCGCCGAGCCCCGTGTACTGGTGTCCGCCGACGCCGTGGTCGCCCCGGACGACGAAACGGCGCACCGACTCGCGGCCGGCTACGGCCCCTGGGTGCGGTCGATCCGCTCCGGTGAGGGCGCGATCGCCTTCCCGACGCCGGAGGAGGCGGCCGCGCACATCTGGACGGAGGAGGACCGGGCACTGGTCGCGGACCGCCTCGGCACGCAGTTCGTCGGCTCGCCCGAGACGGTGGCCGAGCGGCTGGCCGTCCTGCGGGACGCGACCGGCGCGGACGAGCTGCTGGTCACCACGATCACCCACGGCCACGAGGACCGGGTGCGGTCCTACGAGTTGCTGGCGCGGGCCTGGGCGAAGCAGGGCTGACCGAAGCGGGCTGCCCGGAAAGACCGAAGGGAACCACCACCATGAAATTCTCCGTGCTCAGTCTGATCGGCCACTCCCCGGACCCCCTCACCGGTGAACTCGCCTCCCCCACCGAGCGGTTCGACGACGTCATCGAGGTCGGCGTCGCCGCCGAGCGGCTCGGCTTCGACGCGTACTCCGTCGGCGAGCGGCACGCGGGGCCCTTCCTGTCCTCCAGCCCGGCGGTGGTGCTGGCCGCGATCGCGGCGCGGACGTCACGTATCCGGCTCCTCACGGGCGTCACGGTCGTGGCGATCCTGGATCCGGTGCGGGTCGCGGAGGAGTACGCGACGCTGGACCAGCTCTCGCGCGGCCGGCTCGAACTCGTCATCGGCAAGGGCGCGGAGGCCGGCCACTTCGACCTCTTCGGCCTCGACGAGGCCCACCAGTGGGACTACCAGGCCGAGAAGTACGAACTGCTGCGGCGGCTCTGGCGCGAGGAAGGCGTCGACTGGGAGGGCGAGTTCCGGCCCGCACTCAAGGGCGTCACGACAGTGCCGCGCCCCTACGCCGGCCCGCCGCGCGTCTGGCACGGCTCGGCGACCTCCCTCAACTCCCCCGAGCTGGCCGCCAAGCACGGCGACCCGCTCTTCACCGCGAACGCCATCCAGCCGAGGGAGGCGTACGCGCGGCTGATCGCCCACTACCGCGAGCGCTACGCCGCGTACGGGCACGACCCGGCGACGGCGTACGTCGCGTCGGGGTCGGGCGGGCTGTACATCGCCGACACGACGCAGCAGGCGATCGACCAGTACAAGGAGGCGTACGAGGCGCGGGTCAGGCAGTTCTTCAAGCCGCATCTGGTGGGCAAGGCGGGCTACAACACGCCCTTCAGGACCATCGAGGACGCGATCGAGAACGGGCCGCAGCTCATCGGCAGCCCGCAGCAGATCATCGACAAGATCCTCGGCTACCACGCGGTGTACCGGCACGATCTGCAGTCCATCACCGTCGACGGCGTCGGGCTCGGCCGGGCCCGGCAGATCGAGACGTTGCAGCGCTTCGCGGAGGAGATCGCGCCGGTGGTGCGGCGCGAGGCGCCTACGGCGCTGTGGGACTGAGGCGGTACGCGGCTGCGAGCCGCTGGGCCTGGGCGTAGGTGGGGAGGTCGGCGGGGGCGGGTTCCTGGTCCTGGGCGATGGCGTCGGCCAGTTCCACGGCGCTGTGGAGCGCGGCCCGGAAGAGCAGGGAGCCGGTGCTGATGCGGCTGACGCCGAGGCCGGCGAGGTGGGCGCGGCTGAGGCCGTCGGTGGCGAAGAGGATGTTGAGCGGGGCGTCGAGGGCTGTGACGAGCGCGGTGATGGCGGAGGCGTCCTGGAGGCCGGGGACGAAGACGCCGTCGGCGCCCGCCCGGAGGTAGGCCTCGGCGCGGGGCAGCGTTTCGTGCCCGTGGTCCTGGCCGCGGCCCGGCAGCCAGTACGTGTCGGTGCGGGCGTTGACGAACAGCTCGGGTGCGGCGTGCTTGATCGCGGCGATCAGCTCGCTCTGGTGGGCCGGGTCGGCGAGGCTCTCGTCGGCCCGGCCGTCCTCGATGTTGACCCCGACGACGCCGGCCCCCGCGAGTTCGGCGGCGAGGGCGGCGACCTCGCCGGGGTCCTCGCTGAAGCCGCCCTCGATGTCGACGGTGACCAGTGCGGGCAGCCGGGCCAGGCCGAGCGCGAGTTGCCGGGTCTCGTCGCGCGTGGCCCCGGTGGCGTCCGGCAGCCCGGCGGCCGCCGCGACGCCGAGGCTGGTCGTGCCGATCGCCGGGAAGCCGTGCGCGCTGAGCGCGGCGGCCGAGGCGTGGTCCCAGGCGTTGGGGAGGAGCAGCGGCCGGCCCGGCCGATGCAGGGCGCGGAACTGTTCGGAGCGGTTCATTCGGTACGGACCTCCAGATCGTCGGCCTCGATACCGAGGTGGTCGTACAGGTCCCGCTGCCCCTGCGTGGTGAGCCTCAGGGCCCGCTGCGTCCCGATCCGTTCGCACCAGCCCGAGTCCAGCGCATGCCTGCACAGCGCCGCCCCGGCGACCCCCGCGAGGTGCGGGCGGCGCTCGGTCCAGTCCAGGCACGGCCGGGCGAGCGGCCTCCGGGTGGGGGCGGTGAGGTCGATGCCGAGGCCGGCGTACCAGCGCATTCCGGCGTCGGTGAGGGCGAAGCCGGTGCGCTGCTCGAGCAGGGCGCGGCCGGTCATGGCGTCGGTGATCGCGATCCCGAGGCGTCCCGCGAGGTGGTCGTAGCAGGTGCGGGCCCGGGCCATCGCGCGTTCCGCTCCTACGGCCCGGAGCGAATGCGGCGGCAGTGCGGGGGCCGCCTCGGTGTGGGCGGCGAGGTCCTCGATGAGCTGGGCGGCCTGCGGGTCCGCGAGGCGTATGTAGCGGTGCCGGCCCTGATGTTCCTCGGCCAGCAGCCCGCCTGCCACGAGCCGGGTCAGGTGCTCCGTCGCGGTGGACGGCGCGACGCGGGCGTGCCGCGCGAGTTCCCCGGCGGTCCAGGCGCGGCCGTCGAGCAGCGCGAGGCACATCGTCGCCCGGGTGTCGTCCGCCAGCAGCCCCGCGAGTGCCGCGAGGCTGCTGCCGGGGTGGTCGGTGCGTGCCATGCGTCCATGGTGCGGCACCGACGGTTCGGCCTGCGCCGAAGTGTTGCCGCGGCGCACGGTTCGTTCTGGGGTCGGAGCCGCCACCGGGGTACTCCCTTCCCACGTTCTCCTCGCGACCACCGCTGAGTGGGTTCTGTTCTGACGGAACGCGTACCCGGCGAGAAACAGAAGGCGGCCGATTTCCGTGTATCCGCCAACCGGGAGGCGACCGTCTGACTACGATCCGAAGATCGACAACTCACAACTCCCCGCCGTCGGCGGCGACCAGTAAAGGACCCCACAGTGACCGAGACCGAAGCCGCCTCCGACCTCCGCCGGGCCGGGGGCGTTCTGGCAGCCGAAGCCGCTCGCTATGCCTCGTTCGGCTGGATGCGCGGCACGACCGGCAACCTGTCGGTGGTCCTGGACCGTGATCCGCTCCGGCTGGCGGTCACCGCCAGCGGTCTCGACAAGGGCGAACTCACCGCGTCCGACGTGGTTCTGGTCGACGGCGAAGGCGCCGCGCTCGGCCCCGGCACGCCTTCCGCCGAGGCGGGACTCCACGCGAGGGTCGCCCGCGTGACCGGCGCCGACGCCGTGGTGCATGTCCACACCGTCGCCTCGGTGGCGCTCGGGCACCGGCAGCCGGGCGGCATCGTGTTCAAGGACCTGGAGATGCTGAAGATCCTTGGCCACCCGGCGGAGGACGAGGAGATCACCCTGCCGGTGATATCCAACAGTCAGGACATGCGGGTCCTCGGGGACCGGCTCGAGGCCGCCCGCGACCCCCGGATGCCGGCCGTCGTGGTCGCGGGCCACGGGCTGTACGCGTGGGGGCCGGACCCTCGCAGGGCGCGCCATCACACGGAGGTCGTCGAGTGGCTGCTGGAACTGGAGCTCGCCGGCGGGTGAGCATCGTAGGATCCGCCCGAGCGGCGGCCACCGGGGCGGTCGTCGACCGAAGCAACGTACCCGCAAGACCCCCCGTCACCACACCGGAGTGCCACGCATGACCGCTCACGCCCTGCCCATCTCCCGCATCCCCCGCACCGGTCTGCCGCCGCACGCGGTGGTCGTCGGCGACCCGGCCCGCGCGGCGGAGGTCGCGGCGCTGCTGGACGACGGCCGCGAGGTGTCCCACCACCGGGAGTACCGGACCTTCACCGGCAGCTGGAAGGGGACGCCGCTGGTGGTGTCGTCGCACGGGGTGGGGGCGCCCGGCGCGATGTGCCTGTTCCAGGAGCTGGCGGAGGCGGGGGTACGGACCGTCATCAGGCTCGGCACGGCGGGGGCGATCCGGGCCGGGATCGGTGACGGCGACCTGGTCATCGCGGAGGCGGCGGTACGGGACGACGGGGTGACGCAGCAGCTGCTGCCGCCGGAGTACCCGGCCTTCGCGGCGCCGGAGGCGGTGTTGGCGCTGCAGCGGGCGGCGGTGGCGGCGGGGGCGCGGCATCACCGGGGCGTGGTGTGGACACGGGCGGCCTTCCAGCCGGGTTTCATCGCGCTGCCCGGGGACACGTACACGCGGGCCGGGATCGCGGCGATCGAGATGGAGCTGTCGGCGCTGCTGGTACTGGCCTCGACCCGGGGCCTGGTCGCGGGCGGGATCCTGGTGGTCGACGGGGCAAATGCGGACGAACTGGTCGACGAGGAGGCCACCGGCGGCTACAATCCGCACCGCGACGTGGTCGCCACCGGGGTCGCTCTGGGCAGCCGGGTAACGTTGGACGCTGTGCATCTGCTGGCGACGACCGAGGGCGACCCGAAGTGACTGACATCGACCTTCTGGTGCACGGCGGCGACATCCTGACCGTGGACGCCGCCGGCACCGTCGTCCCGGCCGGTGCGGTGGCCGTGCGCGACGGCGAGATCGTGGCGGTCGGCCCGGCCGACGAGCTGCGCTCCCGGTTCGAGGCCGCCGAGGAGATCGACGCCACCGACTGCCTCGTCCTCCCGGGCCTGATCAACACGCACACCCACCTCGCGATGACGCTGCTGCGCGGCTGCGCCGACGACCTGACCCTCCAGGGCTTCCTGGAGCGCGTCATCCCCCGCGAGGCCGCGCTGCTGTCCCCTTCCCACGTCGCCTCGGCGCTGCGGGTCGCGGTGGCGGAGAGCGTACGGTCCGGGGTGACCGCGGCGCTGGACATGTACTGGTTCCACGAGGCGGCCGAGGCGGTCGCGGCGGAGGCGGGCTGGCGGCTGCTGACCGGGCCGACCTTCATGGACGTGCCGGGCCCGCCGGACGGACGGGCGTACGAGGACCGGCTGGCCTGGGCCCATGAGGACCTGGCCGCCCGGACGCCCGCGCCGGGTACCCGGCCGGTGCTCTTCGCGCACAGCACGTACACCCTCTCCCCCGCCCAGCTCACCGACATCGCGGCTCTCGCGCGCGAGCACGGCGCGCTGCTGCACATCCATGCCGCCGAGAACGCCGCCGAGGTCGCGACCGTCGTCGAGCGGCACGGCAAGCGCCCGGTCGAACTGCTCGACTCCCTCGGGCTGCTCGGCCCCGACGTGCTGCTCGCCCACGCCGTCGACCTCACCGACGCGGAGATCGCGGCGCTGGCCCGCACCGGGACGGGTGTCGCGCACTGCCCGGTGTCCAACCTCAAGCTCGGCTGCGGCATCGCGCGGGTCACCGACCTTCTCACGGCGGGCGTCACGGTCGGCCTCGGCACGGACGGCGCGGTCAGCTCCAACACCCTGGACCTGGTGGGCGCGATCCGGGTCGCCGCCCTCGTGCACAAGGCGGCCGGCGACCCGACCGCCGTCACCGCCGAGCAGGCGGTGCGGATGGCCACCATCGAGGCCGCCCGCGCCCTCGGCCTGGCCGACCGGCTGGGCTCGCTGGAGGCCGGCAAGCGCGCCGACCTGCTGGTTATGGACCTGGCACGGCCGCATCTGACGCCACGTCATGACCCGTGGTCGATGGTCGCGTACGCCGCTGCCGCCGCCGACGTACGCGACACCGTCGTGGACGGCCGGATCCTGATGCGGGACCGCGAACTCCGCACCCTGGACGAGGCGTCCGCCCTCGGCTCCCTGCACGAACTGGCCGACACCGCATGACCGAGCGCACCGTCACCCGGGGCTTCACCGGCCGCGCCACCGCCGCGGACCGCGACCCCCGGCTGCCGCCCGGCCAGTACGACGCCCGCGACACCTGGCCCGTGCTGTCGGCCGAGGTCACGCCCCAACTGGCCGAGGCCGACTGGACGTTCCGTATCGACGGACTCGTCGCGGCCCCCCGCACCTGGGGCTGGGAGGAGGCGCACGCCCTCCCCCGCTCCGAGTACCGGGGCGACATCCACTGCGTGACGACCTGGTCGAAGTTCGACGTGCGCTTCGCCGGTGTCAGCCTCGACGCCTTCCTCGCGGAGGCCCGCCCGGCCCCCGAGGCCACGCACGTCCTCGCCTACTCGCACACCGGCTACACCACCAACCTCCCGCTGGCCGACATGACCGGTGGCCGCGCCTGGATCGCCTGGGAGTACGACGGCGAGCCGCTCGCCCCCGAACACGGCGGCCCGGCCCGGCTGATCGTCCCCCACCTCTACTTCTGGAAGAGCGCCAAGTGGATCGCCGGGCTCCGGCTCCTCGACCACGACCAGCCCGGCTTCTGGGAGGCCAACGGCTACCACCACCGGGGCGACCCCTGGCGGGAGGAGCGCTACTCCGGTGACTGACACCTTCGTTCCCACCACGGCCTTCGCCGTCCCCGGCCGGATCGCGGTCGGCAACCGCGCCGCCGCCACCTGGCAGCGTGCCGTCATCACGGACATCCGCCGCGAGACCCCGCGCGCCGCCACCTTCCGGCTGGCGGTCCCGCGGTGGCAGGGCCATCTCCCGGGCCAGCACCTCATGCTGCGCCTCACCGCCCCCGACGGCTACACCGCGCAGCGGCACTACTCCATCGCCTCGGCGCCCGACGATTCGGGCCACCTCGAGCTCACCCTCGACCACGTCGACGGCGGCGAGGTCTCCGGCCACCTCCACACCACCGCCCGCCCCGGCGACACCGTCGAGGTCCGCGGCCCCCTCAGCGGCTTCTTCGCCTGGCCCGGCGACCGTCCCGCCCTCCTCCTCGGCGCCGGCTCGGGCGTCGTCCCCCTCATGTCCATGATCCGCCACCACCGCCTCCGCGGCCTGGACCTCCCGCTGCGCCTCCTCGTCTCGGCCCGCACCCCCGCCGACCTCGTCTACGCCGCCGAGTACGGCCCCGAGACCACCGTCATCCACACCCGTACCGACGGCCGCCTCACTGCCGCGCACCTCGAACCCCACCTGGGCGGGCACCAGCCCCCCAGCGGCTGGGAGGCGTACATCTGCGGCAGCAACGGCTTCGCCGAGCACGCTTCGCGTCTGCTGGTCGCCGGTGGACAGCCGGTGGACCGGATCCGTATCGAGCGATTCGGCTGATCAGCGGAAACAGGGTATTCTGAGCACGTTCCACCGGGACGTGGCGCAGCTTGGTAGCGCACTTGACTGGGGGTCAAGGGGTCGCAGGTTCAAATCCTGTCGTCCCGACGGTGTGAAGGGTCTTCGCCGGCGAGAGCCTGTGAGGGCCCTTCTTTTTCGTGGCGGGCTTCTCGACGCAGTTGGCATGGTCACTCAAAGGCACGGCGAAACGACACGCCCTCAGTCGGCGCGGGTGGGGGCCGGCCGGATCATTGAGCGGCCGGAAAGTACCTGGCCAACTCCGTGCGGGAGGCGTCGTCGAGTTCGACGCCGGCGGCGTGGAGGTTCTCGGTCAGGTGCGTGCGGGTGCGGGTTCCGGGGATGAGCAGAATGTTCGGTGCGAGGTCGAGAAGCCACGCGAGGGCGATCTGCGCCGGGGACGCCTGCAACCTGGATCCCAGCGCGGCCAGTACAGGGCTGGTGAGGATCTCGTTCTGGACCCCGCGCGGCCACCCGAGCGGGCAGAACGGGACAAAGGCGATGCCGTGTGCCGTGCACTCGGTCAGGATGTCCGCAGAGCTCTGGTCCGCCAGGTTGAACAGGTTCTGCACGCAGACGATCTCTGTCTGGTCAAGGGCTCGCAACAGGTGCTGCCGCGAGATGTTGCTCAGGCCGATGCCGTCGATGAGGCCCTCGTCGCGGGCTCGGATCAGGCTCGCCAGTTGGGCGTCGAACCGTTTGCCAGGCGCGGACTGGTCCACGATGCGCAGGTTCACAGCCGCCAGGCGGCTTGTGCCGAGGGTGGCCAGGTTGTCTTCGATGCCCTGGCGCAGTTGGTCCGGCTCGTCGAAGGGCAGCACCGCGCCATCGGCGTCGCGGCGGGCGGCCACTTTGCTCACGATCGCCAAGTCGGCCGGGTAGGGGTGCAGGGCCTCGCGGATGAGGTCGTTCACCACTCCCGGTCCGTAGTAGTGGGCCGTGTCGATGTGGTTGACCCCGCTCTCGACCGCGGCGCGCAGCACACGCAGGGCTTCGTCGCGGTCGCGCGGCGGCCCGAAGACGTTGTCGCCGGCCAGTTGCATCGCACCGTAACCGACTCGGCGTACGCGCCAGGGGCCGAGTGCGAATGACCCAGCCTGTTCGAGATCTTGCATGGAACCTGACACGAAGTCTCTCCTTTGCCGAGGCCACTCGGCCGTGGGGTGCGCGCGATGGTGTGGCTGTGTTGACGGACTGCGTGCCGAACGCCTGTGGAGACGCCCCCCGGCGGCGGGGGCCTGCTCTTGCCGTGCTCAGGCGTGGACCTGGGAGCCGTAGCCGAGGTCGAGGCGGATGGACTCGAGGATTATGAAAGCGTGGCTGGCGGTGTAGACGTCGGCGGCGGCCAGGACGCCGGTGTACTTCTTGATGACCGGGGCGGCGGCGTACTCGGCCTGGGCGTCCTGGTAGGTCTTGACGGCGGCCCAGGTGTTGTCGCCGTACTTGGCGAAGAACGGGGTCGGGTCGACGGTGGCCATCGCGGTCTTGACTCCGTCGACGATGTCCGTGACGTATTGCTGGTAGGTGGTCATGTCGTCACGGGTGCCGAGGCGGCCCATGTGCCCGCCGATGTGGTGGGTCCACGGGTAGGCCAGGGCCTTGGCCGGGGCGGCGATGGAGCCCGGGATGTCCTCGTTGAGGTTGAAGTTGCTGAACGGCACCCAGCCGGGCAGGTTGATGTCGACGAGCATGAGGGTGTCGTGGTCGGGGAAGTGAATGTAGATGTTGTCCGGGGTGTGGTTGGTCCCCTGGTAGGCCAGTTCGATGCGCTCCCCGCCGACGCGCAGGGTCTTGTGGTGCTCGAAGGTGACGTCCGGTGCCGGGCGGGCCGGGTCGTTGTCGCGCAGCAGCAGCCGGCGGGTCTCGGTGTGGCCGATCCGCTCCACGTCACGGCCGAACAGGGACGAGCCCCCGAGATGGTCGGCGTGGTGGTGGGAGTAGACGATGTGGGTGACCTTGTTGGAGGTGCCGTTGGCGGCGGCGACCTGGTCGATGGCGCGCTGCAGGTTGTGCCCGATGGTCGGGGGCGCGTCGAACAGTACGACGCCTTCCCTGGTCGTCAGGAACGCGGCCTGGTAGGTGGCGTCGGTGACCCAGTACAGGTTCCGCTTGATCCGGCCGACGTAGTAGCCCTGGGCGTTGACCGCCGGGCCGAGTGCCGAGGCCGGGATCGGGGCGTAGTCCGGCAGTCCGGTGGAGTCGGCGGCGGCCGGCTCGGCGAGGACACCGCCGGCCACGGCGGCGATCGCCGGGACGGCCGCGATCGTCGCCGACCGGGCCAGGAACGAACGACGGTTCGTGGAGGAATCGAGCTCAGACATGGTCGCTACGGCCTTTCACGATGAATCTTCGGGGGCGGAGGCACGGGGTAGTTCGCGGGCGAGTCAACGTCAGTAGTTGCGGGTGTAGCCGCCATCGGCGGCGATGAACTTGGCGGTGACGAACTCGGCGTCGTCGCCGGTGAGGAACAGCACCGTGCCGACGATGTCCTCGGGCGCGGCGGGGCGCTTGATCGCCTGCTCGTCGGCGAGGAGCGAGTCGATGTCGGGCGGCATGGCCCCGTCGGCGACCGTTTCGTCGATCAGGGGGGTGCGGGTGAAGGCCGGGGACACGGCGTTGACCGTGATGCCGTAAGCGGCGAGGTCGTTGGCCAGGCCGCTGGTCAGGCCGAGGATCCCGGCCTTGCTGGCCATATACGGCGTCATGTCCCTGGTGGTGGTGTAGATCGACGAGGAGCTCATGTTGACGATCCGTCCCCAGCTGCGCTCCCGCATGTCCGCGGCGAACGCCGTGGCCATCAGGAACTGGGAGTCGAGGTTGATCGACAGCACGCGGCGCCAATGGGCGAAGTCGATGTCGGCCAGCGGTGCCACGGCGGCGATCCCGGCGTTGTTGACCAGGATGTCGGTCGGCCCGCAGGCGGCGCGCACTGCTTCGTGCAGTGCCCGCACGGCGGCCGGGTCGGACACGTCGGCGATCAGGGGGACACACGTGCCACCGGCCTGCTCGATCTCCTCCTGGGTCTGCTCGGCGGCCGTCAGGTCGACTGCGGCAACCGTCGCGCCGCGGCGCGCCAGCCCGCGGGCGATGGCGGCGCCGAGACCGCGGGCCGCGCCGGTGACGACCGCGACACGGCCCGCGTGGGTGGCCGGCGGTGCGGTTTGAGCGGGATCAGTGTTCTCCGGCATGGGATTTCTCCTTGCAGCGCCTTGACTCGGTAGTCGGGGTCAGCCGCCGTAGGTCGGCAGGATCGCTCCGCTGATCGGTGCGGCGGCGTCGCTGACGAGGAAGGCGATCACTTTCGCGATCGTCCTGCTCAGGGGTGGACCTGCGAGCCGGCGCCAAGGTCGAGGCGGATCGCCTCTGCTCCCCCGCCGTCGGCGGCAGCCTGCCGCCACTGACCTCCGACGTAGGGCTTGCACACAGGTACTTCAGGCATGGCAACCCACCCTCGGCCAAATTATTTGCTTGCGTCGGCAATAAGATTCTCCCCCCTGCTCATCGCTTGTCAAGCAACTCCCACAAGCAGCCCCCGGCTGTTGTGCGCCAGCAGCCGGGGGCTGCCGACGTCGAGCCCCCAGGATCCGTTCGGCCAGCCCCGCGATGACAGCAATGCCGAACGTCCCGTCGCCCGGACAAAGATCGCCCCGCGCGTTTTCGACCCGTCGCGGACACCCGTCCCCGCCGCAGCACACCCAGAGCTCGCGGCTTCTCAGCCCAGACCTGGCAGCGGTCGAGGCCGCTTCCGCCAGGACGACAGGAGAGATAGGCAGGCTCCCTGCTATAGTTTGTCAGGCAGCCTGCGCAAAATTGGCGCCCGCGCCTACCGCGGCGGCTCTCAGGACAGCGGAAGCAGGAAGGGAGGAGCAGCGTCTTGGGAATCACCACAGACGCCACCTCTGTACAGCAGGACAAGACTCGGTCGGGAAAGCCCTTCGGGCCGACATTCGTGACCCCGCTGTACATGGGCGCCATACTCAACCCGATCAACAGTTCGATGATCGCGCCTGCCCTGGTGGCGATCGCAGCCGCGATGCACACCTCCGTCGGCGGCACCGCGATCCTGATCTCGAGCCTGTACCTGACCAGCGCGATAGCGCAGCCCGCGGCTGGGCGGCTCGCGGAGGAGTTCGGGCCCAGGCGGGTTTTCTTCGCCGGCATCCTCCTCGTCCTCGCGGGGGGCATCCTCGGCGCGGTCGCCCGTGACATGCCGTCCCTGGTCACGGCCCGCGTTCTCATCGGAGCGGGCACCTCCGCCGGATACCCGTCCGCGATGCTGCTGATCCGGCGGCGGGCGCAAGCAACCGGCCTGCAGGAACCGCCCGGCAGTGTCCTGGGTGGCCTGGCGATCGCAGGCGCCGCCACCGTCGCCATAGGCCCCGCCATCGGCGGATTGCTCATCGGATGGCTCGGCTGGCAGACGGCTTTCTGGATCAACATCCCCGTCGCGGGCGCGGCCTTCGCCATGGCGTTCACCTGGATCGCCAAGGACTCCGACCGCGTGCGCGGCCGCTCCGCGCGCGCCCTCGTCGCCCGCCTCGACCTACCCGGCATCGTGGGATTCGGCGGGGCGCTCACCGCGCTGCTGGTCTTCTTGTCCTCACTGCCGGACCCCGACTGGACGGCGTTGTTGATATCCGCCGTGATCGCCACCGGCCTCGTGGGATGGGAACTACGCGCCGCCAATCCTTTCCTGAACGTCCGTCTGCTCGCCTCGAACCTCGCGCTCACCCGCACCTACCTGCGCAACGGCCTCACCCTGCTGGGCACCTATGTGATCCTCTACGGGCTCACCCAGTGGCTGGAGGCCTCCCGCGGACTGTCCGCCTACCAGGCAGGCCTGGTCCTCGTCCCCATGGGTGTCCTGTCGGCGGTCTCCGCCCGTGTCGTATCGCGGCGCACCCGCGTCCGGGCACCGCTGATCGTCTCGGCGCTTCTCCTGCTCGTGGGAGCCGCCGCCACCCTGTTCCTGGACGGCAGCACGCCGGTGATCGCGGTGATCGCGGTCACGGCACTGTTCGGCCTCACCTCCGGGGCCGGCACCGTGGCGAATCAGACGGTCCTGTACAAGGAAGCGCCCCCCGAAAGCGTCGGCACCGCGTCAGGACTGCTGCGCACCTTCGGCTACATCGGCTCCATCGCCTCGGCGGCCATCACCGGCGCCGCCTTCCGCACCCACGTCGACGACGCCGGCCTCCAGCACATCTCCTGGGCTCTGGTCGGTATCGCTGCCTTCGTACTCGTCATGACGGTCTTCGACCGGCACCTGGCCAACACCGACCGCCAGTCCGCCCACTGACACCCCTGCCCCCAACCATCCGGAAAGATCAGAAAGATCAGGTAATGACCACCGTCGCCCCGCACCTCGCCCCCTCCCGCACCGCCCTGCTCCTCATGGACTTCCAGCCGGCTGTCCTCGCCGCAGTCCCCGATTCGGACCAGGTGCTCTCCCGCGCACACGCGGCCCTGTCCTGGGCCCGGTCCAACGACGTCCAGGTCGCCCATGTCCGCGTCGCCTTCGCCGCCGAGGACTTCGCCGCCGTCCCCGCCCGGAACAAGGCCTTCGCCGCCGTCGCCCAGAACGGGTTCCTCGCCGACGGCAGCCCTGAGGCCGCACTGCACGAGTCGTTCGACGTGCACGAGCAGGACATCACCGTGCGCAAGATCCGCATAAGCGCCTTCGCCGGCACCACCGACCTGCGCACCACCCTTCGCGACCAGGGTATCGACACGCTCGTCCTCGCCGGACTGTCAACGGGCGGAGTGGTATTGACGACTCTTCGGCAGGCCGCCGACGACGACTTCCAACTCTACGTCCTCAAAGACGCGACCGCCGACCCCGACCCCGAGGTCCACCGCGTCCTGACCGAGAAGGTCTTCCCCCATCAGGCGTACGTCATCGACACCGACGAACTCGGGACGCTGAGCAAGACGGCCTGAGGCCTTCGGTCCGGGCGTGCCCCGCGCCGCCCGGACCCAAGCCGACCCCGGACAGGGTCGGTATGCGTGCCCGTGAGGACCTTCCCGTCACCTGTCGCTGTCCGCGAGTCGGTTCATGATCGCCGCGGCCTTCAGCAGGGTCTCGCGCTCGCCCGCTCGCAGGTGGGCCTCAATCGCTGTGCCGAGCCAGGTCACACGGGCAGCCGGGATCGTTTCGATCAGTGCCCGCCCCCCGGGTGTCGCGTGGATGAGCGCCTTACGGCCGTCGCTGGGATCCTTGCTGGTGGCGATCAGACCTCCGGCGCGAAGAGCCGCGAGCGTCTCGGCCATCGACTGACGGCGCACGTGCTCGGCCTGCGCCAGCGCGCTGGCCGTGACAGACCCCTCCTCGACGATCCGGCCCAGAGTGGTCAGCTGCGACCAGGTCCACTGCATATCGTTCGGCGCCGACTCAGTGCGCATCCGTGCTCGCAGCCGGGTCATCGCCTTCATCAACTCAGCGGCGGCCTCGGCTTCGGGCTTCGGGTCACTGGTCATCCGCCAACCATAGCCAGTACGCAGGTCACCTGCCGTTACGTGGTCCGGCCTGCCACTCAACGCCAACCAGCCGGCGCACTGCTCGGTGGCGAACTCCAAGCATATAAGTGGCCTACGTTCGGGCCGTGCCCACCTCCGACAGGCGTCGTCAGGCCGAGGAGCCGACGCGATCACGGTCAGACGGGGCCCATCTCCTGGGGCGTTCGGCCGAGTTGGAACTGATCGACTCTTTGCTCGCCGGACACGGCGACGCCGTACGGAGTGACGAGGAGCCGGCGGCGACGATCGAGCCAGGGATCTCCGCCTACGGACACCCGACCTCGACCGCGCCCATGGGAGGACCCGACGACGAGTGCGCCGTCGTCGACGAGTCGGGGACCGTCAAGGTTTCGCCGAGCGCCGTCTGATGGTCGACTGCACCGAGACACGCCCCTCCGCGCCCTGAGGGGTCACAGGTCGGCTGTTTCGTCCCGTGCCAGTCGACGTGCCACGGCAAGTCCCCACGGGATGCCGAGGAGGACGACGAGCGCGAGTCCGAGAACCAGTGGCGCGGGACGTGCGGCGCCGAGGGCCATGGCCGCGAGGGCCACGGCGACGCAGGTGCGGGCCAGCGGCCGGTAGAGCCCGCGGTCCAGGCTCCAGACGCGCAGGGAGGTCGCAAGCACCATCGTCGCGCAGAGCACGATGGCCGCGCCCCCGCAGAGCGCCCAGGCCGTGGCGGCGGGGGTCCGGCTGTCGTGGGCGTGTTCGACGAGGCCGACCATCGCGGCGCCCATGGCGGCCACCGCGGCCGTGAGCGGCAGGTGAACCAGCATCCACTGCACGGTGCTCGCGCGGGTGGGCCTCGGCTGCCGGTGTCCGGCGAAGTCGAAGTATGTCCACCAGGCACCGAAGCCGACGACGACGGCGACGAGCCCGACGGCGAGGGTGAGCGCGTTGGTCGGCTCGTGGGCCAGTCCGTCGACCACTCCGGTCACGGTCTCGCCGAGCACGATGATGATGAACAGCCCGAACCGTTCGGTCAGCGCGTCGGTCACGCTGAGCGCGACCGCCTGTACCGGGGTGGCCGTACCGACCATGACCGCGAACCCCGCCAGGTAGGCGACGGCCAGAAGGCCCCACGTCAGCACGCGGACGCCCGCGGGCAGGGCGGCGCTCGCGGCCAGGACGACCGCGCAGGCGGCCGTCCCGGTCACGAACAGCGTGCTGGGACGGCGGAATTCGGGGCTGTCACCGCGTGCGGCGAGCAGCCACAGCACCGCCAGCACCGCGAACAGCACCCCCGCGTCCACCGCGAACGCGACTCCGCGTGCGCCGCCCGCCTCGGGGATGAACGCACCCAGCGGCACGAGCACCAGGATCTGCAGCAGGAACATGCTCCGGCCGCGGGCGTCCTCGTGCCCGTGCAGTTCGTGGTGGAGCGTGCCGTTGAACCAGGCGATCCACACCAGCGCGAACACCGCGGCGAACTCACCGAGCCCGCGCCAGGTCAGATGCCCGGCGAAGTGGTGGCCGGCCTGGGCGACCAGCACGACCACGACCAGGTCGTAGAACAGTTCGAGCGGGCCGACCACTCGCTCGCGCGGCTGCTCGCCATGGGCGCGCGGAGGCTGCCACAGCTGACGGCGCAGCCGGGCCCACCGCTCGTGTCGCGAGGTCATGCCCGCAGCGTAGAACTTCAGCGGACGAGACCCTCGGACACGGCCCACAGCCGGACCGCGTTCTCCCGATCCAGGGCGTACGGCGCGACGCCGGCGACGGCACCGGCTCGCTGAGCGACCGGCTCGGCCTGCGCACAGTCCTCGAAATAGCGGCCGGTGATGCCCTCCACCGTCGGCGAGGCGGCCAACAGCACCGAGGTCGCGGCGCCCTGCTCCACCGTCTTCTGCGGTGGCAGTGCGAGTTCGCCCGAGGCGATGAAGGCGGCGACCTGCTCCATGTCCATGTGCCGGGCCAGGGACGTCTCGCCGATGTTGCCCGGCATCAGAGCGTTGGCGGTGATGCCGTCGTCGGCCCATCGCTCGGCGGCACCGACGGCGAACAGGGCGTTGGCGGTCTTCGACTGCCCGTAGGAGGTCCATGGGTCGTAGGGGCGGAAGCGGTAGTCCAGGTCGTCGAAGACGACCGGTGAGAAGAGGTGACCGATGGAACTCACCGAGACGATCCGTGCGCCGTCCGCCGCCGCGAGTGCCGGGTGGAGGCCGGTGGCGAGGGCGAAGTGGCCCAGGTGGTTGACGCCGAACTGCCATTCCCGGCCGTCAGGTGTGCGGGTGAGTTGCGGCGTGGCCATCACTCCGGCGTTGTTGACCAGGATGTGCAACGGGCCGTGCCAGGCCGCCACGAACGCCGCGACCGTCGACCGGTCGGCCAGGTCGAGCCGCCCCACTGTCAACTGTCCTGATCCGGGCGGCAGTTCTTTCTGCAGGCGCACCGCCACGCGGGCACCCGCGTCGGTGTCCCGCACGGCCAGGGTGACGTCGGCGCCCGCCGCGGCGAGCGCCCGGGCCGTCTCCACCCCGATTCCGGAGCTGGCTCCGGTCACCACAGCCCGGCGGCCATGCAGGTCGACGCCGTCGATTACCTCGGCGGCGGTTGTGCTTGCCCCGAACCTATGCGGCGACTGAGGTACGGACATGACGTGTGTCTCCTGACGTGAGTGCGGCCGGGCCGCACCCGGGACGGAAGCTCCGGATTCGGGACCGTATGGCCGGCTGGGGCATGGGCGGCTTTCGAGACGCGAGGGCTTGGGGGCTGTGTTTGGGGGCGGGGTGTTCCGGCCCCGCGATGGGATCTTGTGAGGCGCCGGCCGGCTCTCAGCCGTTGAGCGTCCCGATCAGCTCGGATGCGTTGCGGTCACCGGTGGCTACGCCGTGGTGGGCGACCGCCTGTGACGCCGAGTTCCAGCGCCGGTCGATGGTGGCCAGTGACTCGGCCTCGTCGGTGGCGCCGTAGAAGGCGCATGGCTTCTCCCCACGTAACGGGCTGGAGCTGCACTTCAGCAACTATTTTACACCCGTATATTAGTGGCGTGCGAAGCACCACCCCGGCACGCGGAAGGTCCCGGACACGACCAGCGCGTCCGGGACCTTCCGCGTGCAGAAAAATGCCGGCGTATCTCAGTCGAGCTTTTCGACCAACGCTTCGAACTGCCTCACCATCGCCGACAGCGACCGACCGTCGAGGTGGTCGAAGACCCGCCCCCGGGCGCTCGCCAGGTGGATCGGATACGCAGCCTGGAGCCGCTTCAGGCCTTCAGGTGTGAGGCGCGCGACGTTGCCCCGGGCGTCACCCTCGTGGCGCCGCTTGACGACTTGGCCCCGGCTTTGCAGTGCGTCCACGACCCGCGTCATCCGGCTCGCGGACAAGGCGGTCGCCGAGGCGAGATCCGCCATGCGGAGCTCCTGGTTCTCGGCCTCGGAGAGGTTCATCAGTACGACGTACTCGGTGAGCGTCAGCCCCGTGGAACGCAGTAGATCGTCATCCAGCGTGCGCGGCAGCGCGACGATGACGCGCATCAGGGCACGCCAGAGGCGCTCTTCCTGGGCGGTCAGCGGATCATCGGCTGTCATCAGGGCAGATTAGCGTGCTCAAGCAAACAACCTCAACCGCCGTGCCGTGTCACCACACCTGCTGATCCTCCTGAAGCCGGACGGCAATGAACTTCGTCTGCGTGTAGTGGTGCAGCGCCTCGAGCCGCGTCCAGACGGCAGCGACCAGGCCGTAGTCCGAGTCGTTGGCGATGGCCACCGCCTCGTCCTCATCCGTGAAGCGCAGGACGGCGAGCACCGGCCCGAAGATCTCCTCGCGGGCGATACGCATCTCCGGGGTCACGTCCGTGTAGACCGTTGGCTCGATGACCCAGCCGTTCCCGGTCGGCCGGCCACCGGGCCATTCTTGACTGACCCCGGCGCCTGACCCGTAACGGCCCCCGCACCGACGGCTGTGCGACACCAGCACGCAGGGGCAGCCCCATCACCACGCTGTGTGAAGGGTCTTCGCAGGCGAGAGCCTGTGGAGACCCTTTCGCGTACACGTACCGCTTGCCGGCGTGTTCGCCGGCCTTTCCGCGGAATGCTGCCTTCCGACCGATCGCCCGGTGCTTCAATGCGGCGTGACCGAAATACCCGACGTCCTCGCACGATCCGTCGTGCTCGACGTCCTCCATGTGTTCTGCGGGCCCGACGAGCGTTACGGGAACGAGCTGGGAGTGGTGCGCGACGGCGCAGCCGTACGGGCAGCCGGCGACCGGCAGGCGCTGGCCGCGCGGCTGGGCTACAGGGAGACCGTGTTCGTCGACGATCCCGAACGCGGAATCGTCGACATCCACTCCCCCGGTTGCCTGCTGCCCTTCGCTGCGCATCCACTGATCGGTACCGCGTGGCTGCTCGACCTCGACGAACTGGTCACGCCGGTGGGCGAGGTGCACGGGCGCCACGACGGGGAGTTCAGCTGGATCACAGCGCGCGCCGAGTGGATACCCCCTCGTACGCTCCGGCAGTACACCTCCCCCGACGACGTGGACGCACTTCTGACGCCACCGCGCGGCGAGGACGGGCTGTATGCCTGGGCCTGGGAGGACGAGGCGGCGAGCCGGGTCAGGGCCCGGGCATTCTGCCGACGCGGCGACGACATCGTCGAGGACGAGGCGACGGGCGGGGCGGCCCTGCTCCTCACCCATCAGCTGGACCGGGCACTGA
Organism: Streptomyces sp. NPDC059373; assembly: GCF_042751495.1. Lineage (NCBI taxonomy): Bacteria > Bacillati > Actinomycetota > Actinomycetes > Kitasatosporales > Streptomycetaceae > Streptomyces > Streptomyces sp. NPDC059373. The sequence continues at coordinate 107,063 of NZ_JBHYXC010000019.1, forward strand.
ACATCGTCCAGGGCCGGGGCTCCCAGATTCTCACCGCGCCCGGCCGCGACGGCGAGATCGAGATCGGTGGCCGGGTCCGCCTCACCCAGCCGGCCCCGCCCACGCCCACGCCCACGCGTGCACGCATACCCATGGACTGGGCGGGAACCGTACGCCTGGCTTCCCGGAACATTCCCTGGTGAGCCAGGGCCCTGCGGGAGGCCCTGAGGTCAGGACAGGCAACCGACGTGCGCGAGGGCCTGCTTGAGGAGGATTCCCTGGCCGCCCGGCATCTCCTGCTGCACCGCCGGCGACGAGGCCTCCTGGGGGCTGAACCAGACCAGGTCGAGAGCGTCCTGCCGAGGACGGCAGTCACCCGCCACCGGGATGATGTAGGCGAGGGACACCGCGTGCTGGCGGGGGTCGTGGTAAGGCGTGACCCCGTGGGTCGGGAAGTACTCGGCGATCGTGAAGGGCTGCGGGGAGGCCGGGACCCGGGGCAGCGCCACCGGGCCGAGGTCCTTCTCCAGATGGCGCAGGAGCGCGTCGCGGACCCGTTCGTGGTGCAGCACCCGGCCGGACACGAGGGCACGGCTGACCGTCCCGTCCGGCCCGATGCGCAGCAGGAGTCCGATGTGTGTGACTTCCCCGCATTCGTCGACCCGCACCGGTACAGCGTCGACGTACAGGATCGGCATCCGTGCACGCGTCTGTTCGAGTTCATCGGGAGCGAGCCAGCCAGGCGTGGTTTCGGTCGTGTCAGCCATTCGCTGATCGTACGTTGATCGCGGGCCGGCACCAGTGGCGTCGCTCACAGGCCGGGCCGGATGACACATTTCACAAAGCCCGGCGGCCGGTCGAGCAGGAGGCCGAAGCCCGTGTCCACCTCGTCCAGCGTGACGTCGTGGGTGAGCAGTGGCTCAAGGGTCAGCACCCGCTCGGACGCCAGTCGCAGTCCTTCCCGCAGCGCCGCGAGCTGCCGGTGGCGCTGCGGTGTGAAGCCGTGCACGACCGTGACGCCGCGGTACCAGAGCTCGACGTCCCAGGTGCGTTCGCCGCTGTGGTGGTATCCGCCCACGCACAAGGTGCCGTGCTCGGCGACGAGGCGGCCCGCCGTCTGCAGCCCGGCGGCGGTGCCGGTGAACTCGATCACGACGTCGAAGGCCGCGGGTTCGGTGGCGTCGGGCCGGCAAACCTCGTGGGCGCCCAGGTCCCGGGCGAGTTCGCGGGCGTGCTCCAGGGGGTCGACCCCGACCAGGAGGGACGGCCCGTACGCGGCCGCGGCCTGGACGGCGATGAGGCCCATGAAGCCGAGGCCGACGACGGCGACCCGCAGTCCGGGCCGCAGCCCGCAGCGGGAGAGGGCCTCGACGACGCAGGCGACGGGTTCGCCGAGGAACGTGGTGGCGGATACGTTCGCCGGCAGCGGCAGCAGGGCGGCCGCCGGCACGTGTACGACCTCGGCGTAGGCACCCGAGGCGAAGCCGGTGACGCGCTCGCCGACCGTCCAGCCGTGCACGCCGGGCCCGAGGGCGGCGATCTCACCGGTGAGTTCGTGACCGAGGCGCAGTGGTGCCGCGGCTGCGTCGTGGCCGGTCCAGGCGGGCAGTTCGGAGGCGCAGATGCCGGACACCAGGGTGCGTACGGCGACGTGTCCCGGGGCCGGCCGGGTGTCGGGGGCCTGGACGGTCTCGCTGGTGCGGGCGGACACCACCTGGGAACAGCGCATGTCAGCGGCCCTGCCGCAGGGCCAGCGCGAGCGCGCCCCGGACGGGGGCTGCCCGGAGCAGCACGGCTTCCGTCCCCGGCAGCGAGTCGGCCAGAGCGCGGGTGAAGGCGTCGCGCAGCCGCTGTCTGCCGGTGATGACGCCGCCCGCGAAGACGACGGCGTCGGTGCGCGCGCCTCGTGCCGCGAGGTGCGTGACGAGCCCGGCGAGGGCCCGGCCGCCCTCCTCGACGACAGTGGCGGCCAGCCGTGAACCGGCGTCCGCGGCGGCGAAGACGGCCGGGGCGTGCGCGCCCCACGTCTCCACCCCGTCGTCCCAACTCATCCTGGCCGCGAGGGCCGGCAGACCGCGTACGCCGAAGGCGGCGAACAGTTCCTCCTGCAACGGGGGGTCGGGCGGGGCCCCCGCGTCGGCGCCGGTCAGCAGGGCGCGCGCGGCCTCCCGTACCAGCGCGGAGCCGGAGCCCTCGTCGCCCAGCACCCAGCCCCAGCCGCCCGCGGACAGATACGCCCCGGTGTCGCGGTGCCGTCCGACCGCGATGGAGCCGGTGCCCGCGACCACCCCGATGCCGTGCTCGAACCCGGCGGCGGGGACGAGCAGTTCGGCGTCGTTGACCACGTCGGCCGGGATGCCGGTCAGGGCGCGCAGTTCGGCCGCGAGGAGCGCGCACTGCTCGGGGGTCTCGCAGCCGTGGGCGCCCACCGCGATCCGTTCGGGGACGGTGGCTCCGGTGACCGTGCGCAGCTGCCGGGTGAGCCAGGCGGCGGCGTCCGGGATGGAGCGGGTCTGCCAGCCGGTGCTGTCCACCGTACGGTCGCCGGTCTGGGTGCCGTCGCGGGCGTCCGCGAGGAGGATGCGGGTCTTGGTGCCGCCGATGTCCACTCCGGCCACGGTGGGCGTCATGCGACCGGCTCCTCGGTCTTGGTGTCGGCGTTGTGGAAGACGAAGTCCTCGATCTCCACGTCCCGCGTGCCGGCGAGTGCGGCGGCGAGGCGCTGGAGGACCACAGTCTCCAGCACGGTGCGTACGGCCAGGGGCACGTCCTCCGGCACCCTGGCGACGTACAGCCGCTTGCCGCCGCTGAGTGCGGCCGAGGTGACGGCGAGGGTGAGATGGCCCGCTTCGGCGAGGGTGCGGGCCAGTTCGAGCTCGCGCCCGTCGCCGATCACCACGTGCAGGGTCTGCCCGGCCGACTCCATGGCGCCGTGCAGATAGTTCCGGGTGACCAGGGCGGTCGCCGGCACGCGGCAGACCTCGCGCAGCAGGAGGGCTCCGGCCTCGGAGGCCGAGCGTGCGGGGCCCGCAGCGATAACGTCGGCCGCGACCGCTCCGGCCGCCAGCCCGGCGACCTCGTCGACCACGGCGCTCACCGCCTGCTCATGGGCTTCGAGCTGCGCGCCGATGCCCGCCCACTCGGCCGTGATCTGCCCCGGGGTATGGCCGGTCAGCGCCCGGGCCGCCATGGTGAGTCCGAGGAGGGTGCCGGTGTAGCCGACGGTCGAGGCGTAGCTGTCGGGTTCGGCACCGAGGTCGATACGGTGTGCCGCCACCTCGGAGAGCGGTGACGGCGCGGCGTTGACGAGGGCGGCCCGTCGCTGCCTGGCGACCTGGCCGAGGGCTTCCAGGGTCTCGGTGCTGCGGCCGGACTGGGAGACGCCGATGACGAGGTCGGCGTCGGCGAGTACGGGTCCCGGGCCGAGGTCACCGGCGAGTTCGCGGCGCGTCGCGATGCCGTCCTCGCCGAGCAGGCGCAGCGGAAGGGCGAGCGCGGCGTGGCTTGCGCCGATCCCGACGAACACCGGCCGTCGGATGTCCGAAGGCAGTGCGGACGAGGCGAGTTGCTCGCTGACCCGCGCGGCGACGCGTTCCAGGGCGGCGGGCTGGGCAGCGCGTCCTGCGAGATAGGGAATGGTCCCTTCGGGCACTGCGGACACTGGATGGTTTCCTTTCACGGCGCACGGAGCCCGGGCCTGCCACGCGCTCGGCTGTGGGGCGACGGCGCGGCGGGCCGGGTGGGGTACCTCGGGCGGGTGTCGGTGAGGTGGGCGGGTCAGGCGGCTCCGCCGCGGACGAAGGAGGTCCGCAGCCGGTACCGGTCACCTCGGTAGGTGATCGTGGTGGCGAGTACGACGCGGCCCTTGGCGTCCGTCAGTGACTGCTGCATGACGAGCACCGGGTCGCCGGGGGCGAGGTCCAGGTGAGGAGCGAGTTCCGGCGGACAGCCCCGGGACTCGATGACCGACTCGGCGTCGACGGGTTCGCTGCCCGCCGCCGTCAGCTCCGCCAGCAGGGAGGATGTCGAGAAGTCGGTTTTCACCAGCTGCGGTGCGAGGTTGAGGACCACCCGCGAGGCGTCGACGCCGATCGGCAGGTTGTCGAGCATCCGCACCCGGTCGAGGCGGAACAGCTCCGTGCCGCCGGCCACCACGAACTCGTCGGCCTCGTCGAGGGTCGCGGGGCTGACCTCGGCGCGCAGGACGGTCGCGGACGGCACGAGTCCCTTACGGCGGGCGGTCTCGGTGAAGGACTCCAGGGAGTTGGGCCACTCACGGTCGGTGCGCTCGGCGGCGTACCAGCCGCGCCCGTGCGAGGAACGCAGCACGCCCCGTTCGACGAGGTGGTGCAGCGCCTTGCGCAGGGTGACCCGGCTGATGCCGAACTCGTCGCTGAGTTCACGTTCGGCGGGCAGCCGGCGTCCCGCCGGGAGCGAGCCGTCGGTCACGCGCCGCTCGATGACCTGGGCCGCCTGGACCCACAGAGGTTCGTGGTGGTCCGCGGCGATGGGCGCCGTTCTCTCGGACGTCGTGTTCATGTTCGCCGTTCCCCCCGTCCTTCCGTGAGCCGGTCGAAGCCCGCGTCGACATCCTTGTCCATACGCTGCCTTTCCGGTTCCGCGTCGAAGAAGTCGACGATCTCGGCGGCGCCGCGCCGAAAGGGCGTCCCCGGGGCGAACCGCGGGAGCAGCCGGTGCAGCTTGCTGTTGTCGTAGAGCAGCGAATGACGGAAGTCCTCCGTGAGTACGGGTCCCATCCAGGCGATCTCACGGCCGATGTCCTCGCTGGAACGGTGCACGATCAGCGGGTCGACGCCGGCCGCGTGGGCGAGTTCCCGGTGGATACCGTCCCAGGTGAGGATCTCGTCCGACGTGATGTGGACGGACTCGCCGGTGATCCGCTCGTCGCCGAGCAGTCCGGTGAGGGCGCGGGCGAAGTCGCGGGCGTGCAGGAGGTTCCACAGCGAGGTGCCGTCGCCGTGCACGACGACGGGCAGGCCGCGCCGCCAGCGGTCGATCACGGTCCAGCCGGCGAGTACCGGGAGCACCTGCTCGTCGTACACATGCGCGGCCCGGACGACGGCGGCCGGGAAGCCGCGTCGGCGATAGGCCTGTTCGAGGGCGTCCTCGCACTCCAGCTTCAGCCGGGGGTAGTCGAAGGCCCCCGCCCGGCGGGCCGAGGACTCGTCGACCGGCAGCCGGGGCGCAGGGCGCGCGTAGACGGATCCGGTGGAGATGAACACGTACTGGCCGGTGCGCCCTTCGAAACGGGCGACGTCCTCGGCGATGTCGTCGGGGTGGTAGCCGATGAAGTTGACCACGACGTCGAAGGTCTCGTCGGCTGCCAGCACGCCACGCAGCTGCGCGTCGTCCCGTACGTCGGCGCACAGCGCGCGGACGCCCTCCGGCAGCGGGCGCCGGGTGTCGCGGCCCCGCGTGACGACGGTCAACTCGGCACCTTGTGAGGCGAGTTCGTGCGCGGTGGCGGAGCTGAGGACTCCGGTGCCACCCAGGAGAAGGACCCGCATCCCGGTCATGCCGGTCACCGCCTCCCACGCGCCAGGCCGCGCCCCACGAGGTAGTCGTAGCAGCGGCCGAGCAGCGCGTACATGTCGTGGTGGGAACGGTCCATCTCGACGATGTTCCAGCGCACCTGCGGGTTGGCGCGGGCCGCGGCTTCGACGTCGACGACGCCTTCGCCGAAGGGCACCATGTGGTCGTCCATCCCCTGCGCGGGTCCGTCCTTGAGGTGCACGGACTCCAGGCGTGCGCCCAGCGACGCGGCGACGGCCGCGGGGTCGGCGCCTCCGGTGTGGGCCCAGTAGGTGTCGAGTTCGATCAGGACGGCCGGATCGAGCGCGCCGAGCAACAGGTCGTAGCCGGTGAGGACTTCGTAGCCGGCCAGGCCCGCGAAGCGGGTCCGGAACTCGGCGAAGTGGTTGTGGTAGGCGATGCGCATTCCGCGTGCCGCGGCGTTGGCGGCGGCCTCGTTGATGCGTTCGGCGCCGCGCAGGATCGCTTCGGCGCTGCTGAACTCCTCGGGTTCCAGGCTCCATACGAGGGTGTCGGCGCCCACTTCCTCGTATGCGTCCAGGATGGCGGTCGCCGCCTCACCGGCCGGGAAGGGAGCGTGGGCGCTGCACAGTGTGAGGTCCAGTGCGTGCAGCCTGGCGCGGACGGCGGCCGGGCGATGGCCGTAGAGGCTGATGGTCTCGACGGCCGGATAGCCGAGTTCGGCGACCCGTTCCAGGACGCCGAGCAGGTCCCGGGACGCCTCTTCGTGCAGCGACCACAGCTGGGCCGCGATCGTGGCGGGGGCGGTGGGGGGTGGTGGTGTGGGGGGATGGGCGGTGGTCATCGGCGGTCTCCGATCGTGCGCGCGTTGCCCAGCGGCCAGCGGGTGGACCAGGTCCGGATGCTGTCGTCGTCCACTCCGGCCGCCCAGAGCGCGGCCTGCCGGACGAGCTGCCGGAAGCCGGGGTTTCCCCAGGCGCGCGGGTCGTGGCCGAGCGCGCTGTAGCAGACCCGGCCCGCGCCGTGTTCGCGTACGTAGACAAGGGGTTCGGTACCGGTGGCGGTCTCGCGGTCGGCGAGGACCCGCACATCGTCGGCGTAGTCGAGGACGTAGTACTCGTCGTCGATCGCGAAGTCCTCCAGGTGGCGGGTGACCGGGTGCTCGTGGCGTACCCGCACATCGAAGCGGCCCTCGGAGCCGGCGTCGCCGTGCGAGACGTACCGGGATCCGATCAGTTCGTACGCGGTCCGGTCGGCGTCGAGGCCCCCGTCCCCGAACCCGAACAGGTTGCTGGCGTGCAGGGCGACCAGCCCCTTGCCGCTCGCCACGAGGTCGGCCAGGGCCTGCTGCTGGCGCGGGTCGAAGACGGTGGACGAGCGGTAGAGGACGTACACATCGGCCTCGGCCGTGGCGTCGAGCGGGTCGACGAACCGGTCGACGCCGACGGCGCGTGCGGTGGGCAGGCCCGCCTCCGTGACGATCTCCTGGAGCGCCAGGGCGGCGCCGATCAGGTCGTGGTGGAGGTCGGTGCCCTCCACCACGACCATGGCCGAGGCCGTGCCTCGCAGTTTCATCAGGGTCCTTCCGGGGGTGCCGTTCAGCTGGACTTCTTCAGGGAGTCCGCGTATTCGCGGGCCATCTGGTCGCCCCCGTTCCGCTTCCACGTCGCCACGGCGTCCTTCAGGGAGGACGCCTTGGAGCGGCCGAGGAAGACCGAGATGACGGCATCCCGCATCTGCTGCTCCAGGGAGGAGCCCTTCGTGTTGTACGTCTGCGAGTACAGGTGGGCGGCCGGGTTGGGCACCAGCAGCGGCACGGCCTTCTGCTGCCAGTCGTAGTACTGCTTGTCGACTCCGGGGGCACCCTGCGGATCGCACAGCACCTGGGGGCCGCCCACGATGTAGGCCAGGCCGAGGTCCTGCTCGCGCTGGCCACGGGTGGTCAGGACCGGTACGCCGTTCTGCAGCGTGTAGTCACTGCCCTTCGCGCCGTAGCTCATGACGAAGGACTCCCGGGAGCCGAACGGAGCGGCGATGTAGTCGAGGACCCGCAGAAAGCGGTCGATTCTCTTCTTGTCGCTGGTCTTCTTGAGCATGGTGATCGCGTACGCGCCACCGCCCTGCCAGTACGCGGCCTTGCCGCCGTCCGCGGCGAACGGGGCGATCATCCCGAACTCCAGGGCGTGGTCGTCGGCGATGATGCCCATGGCGCGGTTGCCGTCGGCGACCACCGCCAGCTTCCCGGAGCGGAACAGCGCGTCGCGCTGCACCTTGCTCATGGTCGCCGTGTCGGGGTGGAAGTAGCCGCTCGCGTGCAGATCGGCGACAGCCGCGACGGCGGGGATGAACTGCTCGTGCTCGTAGGAGGAGACGAAGGTGCCGTCGCCCTTCTGCGTCCACTTGTTGGGCACACCGAACGACATCATCAGCGACTCCGCGAAGGTGATGTCGTCGACGCCACCGCAGAACGCGTAGATACCGGCCTTGGGGTTGTTGACGGCCTTCGCCAGGTCCTTGAACTCGGCGAGCGTGGTAGGCTGGGGATTGCCCCCGGCCTTCTTGATGACGTCCGTCTTGGTGTACAGCGTCGAGGTGAACACGGGGTCGGACTTCGGCACGCCGTAGATCCGGCCGTTCAGATAGCCGTTGAGCCAGTTCGCCTCCTGGATGCCCGCCAGGTTCGGGTACTTCTTCACGGCGTCGCCGGAGAGATGTTCGCTGAGGTCGGTGAACTGGGCCTCGGCGAGCTGCGGCAGCCGGGCGACGTTCATGTAGACGGGTATGGAGACGACCTCGGGCAGATCGTTGCCCGCGACCAGGGCCGGGAACTTCGTCTGGAAGTCGGCGGCAGGCACAAGCTGCGGCTTGACGTTGATGTTCAGCTCCTTGTTGAGGAGCTGCCAGTACGCGTTCTTGTCCAGCGGCGGGGCCGGCTGGCCATAGGTCATCACCAGGACGTTGAAGTCGCTCCCGTCGCCGACGGGGCCGCCGGTCACGGTGGTCGGTCCGTTGGTGGGAAACGCGGCGTACACGTCCATCACGCCCTGCGCGTTGCCCGCGAACTGCGGCTTGGGCTTGACCGGTTCGACGTACGTGGGCACCGGGACGGCCTTGCCGGCCGCGGCAGTGCTGCCCCCGGTGCCCGAGGAACACGCCGTGAGGGAGTTGAGCGCGGTGCCGCTGAGCGCGGTCAGAGCGGCGCCCTTGAAGAGGGTGCGGCGGGTGAGGTTGGGGGTCGACATGTTCTCTCCTAGCCCTTGATGGCCCCGGTGAGCATCCCCTTGGACATGTGCTTGGTCAGGAAGGGGTAGGCGCACAGGATGGGAAGCGTGGCGATGACGACGAGCGCCATCTGGACGGACTGGGCAGGCGGCGCGGCCTGTCCTGGCGTTGCGGAGGAGTTCGACGTGACGTGGTTCTGGAGGACGAAGGACCGCATGACGAGCTGAAGCGGCCATTTGGTCTGGTCGTTGAGGTAGAGCAGCGGTCCGAAGTAGTTGTTCCAGTAGCCGACGGCGATGAAGAGACCGACGACCGCGATCACGGCCCTGGACAGGGGCAGTACGAGCGACCAGAAGATCCGCCATTCGCCGGCGCCGTCCATCCGGGCCGAGTCGAACAGCTCCTGCGGGATCGCCTGGATGAAGCCGCGGACGATCACGATGTTGAACGCGCTCACGGCCGACGGGATGATCAACGCCCAGTAGGTGTCGAGCATGTGCATCTGCTTGACCATCAGATAGACCGGGATCATGCCCGGCGCGAACAGCAGGGTGATCAGGACGAAGGACAGCAGCCCGCGCTGGAAGAGCATGTTGCGGCGGCTGAGGCCGTAGGCCGCCAGCACCGTGCAGAAGAGGCTGAAGGCAGTGCCGACGACGGTCACCCCGACGCTGATCACGATGGAACGGCCCACGCCCGTGCCGTCGAAGATCTGCCGGTAGGCGTCGAAGGAGATGCTGGTCGGCCAGAGGACGTAGCCGCCGTTGGCGTCGATCTGCTGCTTGGTCGCCAGACTGGTGGAGACGACCGAGAGGAAGGGGAAGATCACGACAGCGCAGATCAGGAACAGTGCAAGTGCCTTGAGGGCGAGGGCGATCGGCCTGGGTTTGCCCTGCCACACCGGACGGTCGCTCATCGTCGGTAGATCCCTTCCTCGCCGAACCGGTGGGCGAGTTTGTTCGCGGCGAGGACCAGCAGCAGGCTGACCACTCCCTTGAGCAGCCCCGCCGCCGTGGCCACGCCCCAGTTCCCGTCGACGACACCGTTGAAGTACACGTAGGTGTCGAGGACCTCGGCCGCTCCGGGGCCCACCGCGTCGCGCTGGAGCAGGATCTGCTCGAAGCCGACCGTCAGCGCGTCGCCCAGCCGCAGGATCAGCAGCAGGATGATGATGGGCCGCATGCCGGGCAGGGTGATGTGCCAGAACCTGCGCCAGGCACCGGCTCCGTCCATGGCCGCCGATTCGAACAACTGCGGGTCGATGGCGGCGATCGCGGCGAGGAAGATGATCGTTCCCCAGCCCGCGTCCTTCCAGACGGCCTGCGAGGTGAGCAGCAACTGGAAGGTGTTGGGGTCCGACATGATGTCGAACCCGCTCATGCCGTGGGTGGCGAGGACGCGGTTGACGACACCGCCGCCGCCGAGGATCTGCTGGAACAGGGCCACGATGATGACCCAGGACAGGAAGTGCGGAAGATAGATCACCGACTGCACGAACTTCTTCACCATCGGCATCGCCACGGAGTTGAACAGCACGGCGAGCAGGATGGGCACGGGGAAGAAGAGCAGCAGTTGCAGGAAGGTGATCTCGAAGGTGTTGGCCAGGGCTCCCCAGAAGAGGTTGTCCTGGAAGAGGGCGGTGAAGTTGTTCCAGCCCACCCACTGCGAGTTGGTGAAGCCGAGGAACGGCACGTAGTCCATGAACGCGACCACGCTGCCCAGCAGCGGTATGTACGTGAAGAGCAACAGGACCAGCACGGCCGGTGCGGTCATCAGCAGGAGCGGTGAGTCCTGCTTCAGCCGCATGACGAACGATGTGGCCCGCGCGGCGGGGCTTGACGGTTTCCCGGGGGCTTTCGGTGAGTCCGGTGAGTCCGGAGGTTTTCCTTTGAAGGTTCTCAGCACCCGGGGCAGTGCTTGGTTGACTGCCATGCGCACCTCTCCTCGCTCGGAACTGCGCAGATAGCAAAGAAGTGCGAGGAACGTACCACTTGAACCAAGTGAATACAACGGTTAACCTCTGGTCCAACGCGAGACAACAACACTCCCCCCTTGGACCACAGTTGGGACTCGTCTTGGACGCTTACGCCGACCTGTTGCCTCGGCCTGTCAAAGCCCGTCCCACCTCGGGTTTCTTCCATCTGGTACCCGATGTCCCGGTCACCCTCAGCGGGTCGGGGACGACGGACGCCATGGTCCGGAGTTTCCTCGCCGAGCTGCTCCGCCCTCAGGACCGGGCCATACCAGTCAATACCACTGGATCCACGGCTGTCGTCGTCACCGACACCGAGGGCGACCCGGGCACCTACACGCTGCGCGTCATGCCCGAGCGGCTGGAGATCCGCGCGGGCGACTCCGAAGGTGTGGCCGGCGCCCTCACCACCGTGCGGCAGCTGCTGCCCGACAGCATCTGGCGCCGCGCGGCCGCGCCCCCGGCGGGGGGCTGGCGCGTGCCGTGCGGTGTGGTGGAGGACCGGCCCGCGTACGGCTGGCGGGGCGCCATGCTCGATGTCGCCCGGCACTTCTTCCCCAAGCGGACCGTTCTGCGGTACGTCGATCTGCTCGCCGCGCACCGCTTCAACCGGCTGCATCTCCACCTGACGGACGACCAGGGCTGGCGGGTGCAGAGCCTTCGCCATCCGGAGCTGCACACGACCGGCTCCTGGCGGCCCTCCACCCGGCTCGGCCCCGACGGGCCCGACGACGGTACGCCGCACGGCGGTTACTACACCCTCGACGACCTCGCCGAGATCGCGTCGTACGCCCGGCTGCGCGGTATCACCGTGGTCCCGGAGATCAATGTGCCGGGCCACACCTCGGCTCTGCGGGCCGCCGCCCCCGGCCTGTGCCGACCCGGCGAGCCGCAGGCCGTCCTCGACACCGTGTGGGCCGGCGGCACCTCGATTGCCCCGACCGCCGGGACGGAGGCCTACCTGCACGACGTACTCGAGGAGATCATCGAGGCGACCGGCGCGCCCTACGTCCACCTCGGCGGCGACGAGTGCTCCATGGACTGGTGGCCGGAGGATCCCGAGGTGGCCGCCGCGATGGAGGCGGCGGACTGCGCCGAACCCCAGCAGATGCACGGCCACTTCCTGCGCTCGCTCGGGCGTTTCCTGGCCGCGCGCGGTGTGCGCATGATCGTCTGGGACGAAGGACATCTCACCGGCGGCGTCCTGGACGACACCATCGTGATGGCGTGGCGCGGCGAGGAGGCCTCGGCGCGTGCGGCGGGCACCCATGACCTCGTACGCTCCCCGCTCTTCCCGACGTACTTCAACTTCGACCAGTCCGACCTGGAGCAGGAACGGCGCTCCGAGGGCGGACCGATCACCCTCGAGGACGTGGCCGCCTTCGCGCCCGCCCCGGACTCCTGGTCGCCGGAGCAGCGCGACCGGGTCATCGGCGGCCAGTTCCAGATCTGGACGGAGTGGGTGCCCTCCGAACGGCACCTGGACTATCTGGCCTTTCCGCGTGCGTGCGCGCTCGCCGAGGTGCTGTGGTCCGGCGGGGTGCACGACATGGCGGAATTCCGTGCCCGCCTGGGACGGCAGCTGCGGAGACTGGACGCGATGGGCGTGGAGTACCGGCCGCTGGACGGGCCCCTTCCCTGGCAGAGTGGCGGCACCGGGGTGTGGCAGCGGAGCTCGCCCGGCCGCATCAAGGAGACCCGCGCGTGGCTCGAGTCGATATCCGGCCGGCCATGACCCAAGGAGCACCCGCAGTGACGAAGATCCTCACCAGCCATCTCGGGTACAACAGCGCGGGTTCGAAGAAGGCCGTGGTGCTGCTGGCCGGCGCCCATGACACGGCCGAAGCCACGACCGCCTGCCTCGTCGCCGACGACGGCACCCGCACCGAACTGCGGGTGGGCCCCGAACTGCGGGTCGACCGCTGGTCGCTCGGCACCTTTCGGCACATCGACTTCTCCGGCGTCCGGACGGAGGGCGTCTTCCGCATCACCTACGAAGACGTCGACTCCGAGCCGTTCACCATCGGGGAGCGCGTGCTCCAGCACCGCACGCTCTCCGACGTGCTCCACTACTTCCGGTGCGTACGCTCCAGCGGCGCGATCGACCGCAAGGACCGTAACGCCCACTTCTACGCGGACGACTCCGGCCGCACCGTGGACGCACGCGGCGGGTGGCTGGACGCCTCCGGCGACTTCAGCAAGTTCCTCAGCCACCTCAACTACACCCGCATGATGAACCCCCAGCAACTTCCCCTGTGTGCCTGGGCGTTCATGGAGGCGGCCGGTGCACTCGCCGAGCGTCAGCCGCGCCTGCACAGGACGCTCGGCGAGCGGATGCGCGACGAGGCGCTGTTCGGTGCGGACTTCCTGGTGCGTTTCCAGTCGCCGGAGGGCTATTTCTACACGGCGATCTTCGACGCCCTCACCAAGGATCTCGACGAACGGGTCATCAACGCCCCGCTGCAGGACTCGGTCCGCACCACCCGCTGGCAGGCCGCCTACCGGCAGGGCGGTGGCCTGGCGATCGCGGCGCTCGCCCGCGCCTCGACGCTCGACGACCACGGCGACTTCACGTCCAAGGAGTATCTCGCCGCCGCCCGTCGCGGGTTCGAGCACCTCGAGCAGCACAACCGGGAGTATCTGTACGACGGCGAGGAGTCGGTCATCGACGACTACTGCGCCCTGCTGGCCGCGTCCGAACTCGTCCGGGCCGCACCGGGCGAACCCGCCTTCGAGGCCGCCGCCGAACGCCGCGCGGCCCAGCTCGCCGACCGCTACACCCACGCCGACACCGACACCGGCCTCGGATTCGGCTATCTGGTCGGGGACGTCGAAGGCCGGCCCTTCTTCCACGCCGCGGAGTCCGGTCTGCCGGCGGTGGCGCTGCTGCGCTTCGCCCGCGTCTGCCCGTCGTCACCGCTCGCGGACCGGGCGCGTACGACCGCCGTGGCACTGCTGCGGGATGCCGCGGCCCTCACCGACGAAGTGGCCAACCCCTTCGGCTACGTACGCCAGTACGCGCAGCCCGCCGACGACGCGCCCCGTACCGGCTTCTTCTTTCCGCACGCGAACGAGACCGGCTACTGGTGGCAGGGCGAGAACGCCAACATCTGCTCGGTCGCGTACGCGGCCGAGCTGACTGCCGGACTTCCCGAGTGCGACGAGGGGTTGCGCGAGCGGCTGCTCCGGCTCGCGGACGACCAACTGCAGTGGGTCGTCGGGCTCAACCCCTTCGACTCCTCGATGATCAAGGGCATGGGCCGCAACAACGTCGAGTACCACCCGGACTATCCCAACGTCCCGGGCGGCATCCTCAACGGCATCACGGCCGGCTTCGAGGACGAGCGGGACATCGCCTTCATGCCCGACGAACACCGCGATACCGACGGCTGGCGGTGGGCCGAGCAGTGGATCCCGCACTCCGCCTGGTTCCTGCTCGCCATGTCGGCGGCCCGGTGACAGCCGCCGGGCCGCCGACGCCACCCGTCGCCGTACGCCCGTTCCAGCTGGTCGACCTGCCCGGCATGTACCGCGTGTGCCTGCGGACCGGTGACTCGGGGCGGGACGCGACCGGCCTCTACCGCGATCCGGATCTGCTGGCGCACATCTACGCCGGACCGTACCCCGCCGCCGATCCCGGTCTGACCTTCGTCGCACACGACGAGGAGGGTCTCCTGGGCTACGTCGTCGGTACGGCCGACACCTACGCCTTCGAGGAGTGGCTCGCCGAGCACTGGTGGCCGCCGCTGCGCGGGCGTTACCCCGAGGCGCTCGCCACCGACCCGGACGACGGCACCCTCGACTGGCAGCGGGTGGCCCACATCCACCGCGCCCGGCCGGTCGACGAGCCGCTCTACGAGCGCTTCCCCGCGCATCTGCACATCGACATCCTCCCGCGCGGCCGGCGAACCGGTCTGGGGCGCCGTCTGATGACCACGCTGCTGACGGCCCTGCGGAGCCGCGGGGTACGCGGTGTGCACCTGGGCGTCGGCAGCGGCAACCCCCGAGCGCACGCCTTCTACCTGGCAGTCGGCTTCACGGAGGCGTCCCGCGACGACTGGGGGTCGGTCATGGTCATGGATCTGACCCCATGACCCCCTGACCCGCCCGTACCGCGATCAGTGAGCGATGTGGGCGAGCAGCAGGTTCGGGTCGGTGCGGGTGAAATAGGCCCCGCTCGTTACGTACACGGTCTTCCCGCGCACCGCGACAGAGGTCGGGCCGGACAGCCCGTCGTCGGCGGTGAGCACCGTCTGGTGCGTGCCGTCGGGGTTGATCAGGGCGACGGAGTTCGCGAAGTTCTGCGCCGCCAGGACTGTGTCGTCCTGCCCGACGAAGGTGAAGTCGTCGAAGCTCGTCACGCCCGAGGCCTTCGTGGTGACGGTGCCCGCGGTGCCGTGCGCGCCGATCGGGATGCGCAGCAGGGTGCCCTTGTCGGTGTTGCTCACCCAGACCGCGCCGTTGTGCACCTTGATGCCGTTCACCCCGAACCCGGAGGAATTCGTGGTGGCCGGCTGAAGGGCCTCGCCGCTGGCCCACAGGGAGGTCGCGCCGCTCGCCAGGGACACCTTCCACACCGTGCCGGAGGTGGAGTCGGTCACGTAGAGGGCATCGTTGCGCGCGTCGAGCGCGAGGCCGTTGACGACCTTCACATCGGGGAGAGCGGCGAACTGCTCAGGCGTGCCGCCCGGGCGGATGCGCCAGACGCCGGACAGGCTGCCGGCGTTGTAGTTGACGTAGAGCGTGCCGTCGGCGGCGCGGACGATGCCCGACACTGTCGCGCTGCCCGAGGCGGGGGCGGGCAGCGTCGCCAGGATCGTCGTTGTGCCGTCCGGGGTGACCCGGGCTATCTGCCTCGCCCGGTTGAAGGTGACGTCGGCAGCCCCGTTGGGCTCCAGGGTGATGTTCTCCGGCTGCTGCTGGGTGGTGATTTCGAAGTGAGCGACCTCCCGCGCCTGGGACAGCGGGGCGGTGGCCCCGAAGGCAGGGGCGATCGCGAGCGTGGCCGCGCTTCCGGCGACCGCGATGGCGCCCAGCAGCAGAGTGCGGCGGTGGCGAAGGCGGTGGCGATTCATGTGACGCTCCAAGGATGAATGAGACGGGACCGGGAGACGCCCGTCAGGGGCGCCACCCTTCGTCCTCAGGCCGATCGCATGCTCGCACGCCTACCTGTGCCGGACCTGGGCTCCCGCGCCTCTACCTGTGTCTGACCTGGGGCTCCGGTCACCCGCCATGGCAGTGGCTGCCACCCTGGGCCGGGATGTCCAGGGTCGGATTGCGTGCGAAGAAGCCGTACGGCTTCAGGACGAAGCCGGTGGTGTCCACCGGCATCACGGGCCAGTCCTCGGGCCGTGGGAAGTGGGTGAGCCCGAAGGTGTGCCACAACACGATGTCCGTGTTGTCGACGTCGCGGTCCGCGGCGGTCCAGGCGGGCAGTCCGCTGCCGCCGGAGTGCATGTTCACCAGGTCGCCGGCCGGGTAGTTCTCGTCCGGCGCGTAGGGGGTCACCCACAGGTGCTTCGTGGCGTACGTCGCCCGCCGGTGGATGTCCGACTCCTCGTCGGCCAGCAGGACGGGCTTGCCCTCGGGATGCAGCATGTAGCCCACCGGCTGCCCGAGCCGGTTGGTCACCGAGGGGTTGGTGACCAGCCAGGACCGGTTGCGCGCGTTGTCGGCCAGCCGCTGCGCCCCGGCTTCGGTGCGCAGCCGTGTGACGGTCTGCGTGAAGCCGGTGCCGGTGGGATTGCGCGGCCCCCGGGGGACGGGGGCCGACTCCACCTCGTCTACGGCGTTGTCCGTGCCGTCGACCATCATGTCGAGCCGGGCGCTGAAGAGGTGCTGGTGGTACGGGGCGCCGAGGCCCGGGGCGATCTCGGAGGCGAACTCGTGGCCGGGGCCGGGATAGGCGGAGGTGAAGACGACGCCGGTCGCCTTGACCTCGAGTTCGATCGAGCCGTCGAGGGAGAAGTACCAGTAGAAGCCGTAGTCGTAGTTCCCGACGGTGACGAAGAAGGAGACGACCAGGCGCCGGTTGCGGCGGGAGGCGGTCGAGCCGTTCCAGTTGTCGAAGTGCTTCCACAGGATCCCCGAGTCCTCCTCGTGGATGCAGATCGCCTGGGGCACCACGCGGGCGTCGCCCGCGCTGTCGGCGAGGACGGCGTCCAGGTAGGTGATGTCGCCGACGCAGTCGCAGCCGAGTTCGAGGGAGTTCACGAAGCCGCCGAGCAGGTACTCGCCGCAGTCGAAGAAGTTCTGGAACCAGCGCTGCGGGCTCGGGTCGCCGTAGGGCACCATCATCTCGGCGAGCGAGGCGCGGTACAGGACGGGGCGCGGCGTTCCGGCGTCGTCGATGGTGACGTTGTGGAGCACCAGGCCCTCGCGCTGGTCGAATCCCACCTGCAGGGACCAGCCGAGCCAGTGCAGGACGCCGTCCTCGTCGATGGTGAAGCTCGGCCCCTCCGGCTGGGTGATCTCGATCGGCTTCATGCCGGCCCGCGGCGGTCGGTCCACCCACGCGGGGTCGTGGAAGTTGCCGTCCTCGTCGGGCACGGGCAGGTCGACGTAGTCGATCACATCGAGGACTTCGCGGGTCACCACGTCGACGATGACGGTGACGCCGTCCACGGGGTGGGCCCAGCCGAGGTCGTCGGGGGTCTTCTGGACGAAGGTGAAGCAGCGCTGGAGGCGGCGGCCGGACTCGGCGTCGGAGGGCACACCGGCCGACAGCGGGTTGACGCGCAGTTGCGACAGGTCGGTCAGACCTCGTGTGCGCATGGCCGCGAGCCAGCGCTCGTCCTGGTGCACGACCTCCTCGACGATGGAGAACTCGGCCACCACGACCGGGACATGCCCGTCGACCGCGACGTCGAGTTCCCGGCTGGAGACGATCCGGTCCTCCTGCGGGCATACGACGACGTCGTGCGAGACACCCGAGCGCATGTCGATGAGCATCACGCGGAAGCGGCGCGGTGCGACCGATCCCGCGAGGAGTTCGCGCTTGTCCTGCTCGGCCAGGCCGAAGTAGGAGACATGGGTGTCGGGTCCGAAGAGCCCCTCCCGCTGGAGGATGGCCTTGCTCGCGGCGATCTCGTCCGGACGGAGCGAGGCGAGGGCACGGGCTGTGTGAGAGGTGTCGTGCGTCGTTGTCGTCATGGAGGGCTCCGCTGTGTGCAGGGGTCGGGGCGGTTCGGGTCCGGCCGCGGAGCCGGCTCATGCGCCGGGACTCCGTACGAAGGACGTGCGCAGCCGGTAGCGATCGCCGGCGTACCGGATGACCGAGGACAGCAGGGGGCGCTGTGTCTCGTCGCGGACGATCTGGCGCATCTCCAGCACGGGAGTGCCGACCGCGATGGCGAGGTGTCCGGCGAGGACGGCGTCGGCCGGGCGGGCCTCGATCGTCGAATCCGCCTGGGCGAGACGGAAGCCGAGTCCGGCGATGGTGTCGTACAGGGAGCGGGTCGTGAAGTCGACGCCGTCGAGACCGGGGGCGACGTCGGCGGGAACGAGCGACTCGTCCACGGCGATCGGCACCCCGTCGAGCATCCGCACCCGGTCGAGTCGGTAGAGCGGCGTCCCGGGGGCGATCTGGAACGCCTCGGCCTCGTCGAAGGTCGACGGCCCCGGTTCACAGCGCAGCACACGTGAGCCGGCGACGAGGCCCATCCGCTGGGCCGTCTCCGTGAACGATTCGAGGGTGTTGGGCCAGTCCTTGCGCTCCGGGGCGCCGGCGACGTACCAGCCGCGGCCGTGCGCGGACCGCAGCACACCCTCGTCGACCAGGGCGGTCAGGGCCCTGCGGAGGGTCACGCGGGAGATGGCGAGCATCCGGCACAGTTCCCGCTCGGGCGGCAGCCGTGACCCGGGCCCCACCTCGCCACCGGCGATCCGGGCGCGCAGCGTGGCCTTGGCCTGCACCCACAGCGGCTCGGGGTACTCGGCGGCCAGCACCGGAGCCACGTCGATCACGCATTTCTCCCTCGTGGGCGGCCGCGGGCGAAGGTTCGGCTTCGGACCCGGGCTGACTTCTCATGATAGCCAAGTGGTTTTAGTTTGGTCTTATAAAGGTACACCACCGAAGCCATCGCCCGCCTCGTTAAATGGTCTATACCAAGCCCTTGACGCGCACTTCGCTCACGCCTTAAATCAAGCAGTGAGCCCCTGAACTCTCCCCGTAACTCCCCCACATGCGCGCGCATCGGCGAAAGGTATGACATGGGCATGAGAATCCCCTGGAGACGCACGGCCCCTCGACGTCCCGGCTCGATGGTCCGTAAGGCGGCGTACGCGGCCGCCGGCTCCCTTGTCGTGGCTCTGCTGAGCGTCCTGCCCGCATCCCCCGCCGCGGCCGCCACCGGACAGATCAGCGGACTGGCGGGCAAGTGCATGGACGTGGCCGGCGCTTCGAGCGCCAACGGCACCGCGGTGCAGCTCTACGACTGCAACGGCACCGGCGCCCAGCAGTGGACCGTCGGCTCGGACGGCACCATCCGGGCCCTCGGCAAGTGTCTGGACGTCACCGGCAACTCGACCGCCGACGGCGCCGTCCTCCAGCTGTGGGACTGCTCCGGTGGTGCGAACCAGCGGTGGACCGTGACCGCCGCACGGGACATCGTCAGCGCCTCCTCCAACAAGTGCGTGGACGTCACCGGCAACAACTCGGCCAACGGCACCCGGCTGCAGATCTGGTCCTGCACCGGCGGCGGCAACCAGAAGTGGACGGCCCCGGCCGCCAGCGGCACCCCGAGCGGATTCGTCGTCTCGGAAGCCCAGTTCAACCAGATGTTCCCGAGCCGGAACAGCTTCTACACGTACAGCGGTCTGACCGCCGCCCTGAGCGCCTACCCGGCCTTCGCCACCACCGGCAGCGACACGGTCAAGAAGCAGGAGGCCGCCGCCTTCCTGGCCAACGTCAGCCACGAGACCGGCGGTCTGGTCTACATCGTGGAGCAGAACACGGCCAACTACCCGAACTACTGCGACTGGAGCCAGTCCTACGGCTGCCCCGCCGGCCAGTCGGCGTACTACGGCCGAGGCCCGATCCAGCTCAGCTGGAACTTCAACTACAAGGCGGCCGGCGACGCCCTCGGCATCGACCTGCTCAACAACCCCTGGCTGGTGCAGAACGACGCAGCCGTGGCGTGGAAGACCGGCCTCTGGTACTGGATGACCCAGACCGGCCCCGGCACCATGACCCCCCACAACGCCATGGTCAACAGCGCCGGCTTCGGCCAGACCATCCGCAGCATCAACGGCTCGATCGAGTGCGACGGCCGCAACCCCGCCCAGGTCCAGAGCCGGGTCGACGCCTACAACCGCTTCGTCTCGATCCTCGGCGTCTCGGCCGGCGCCAACCTCTACTGCTGACGTCCGACCCTTGGGAGGGGCGCCGTCCGGGCCACCGCACAGCCCGGACGGCGCCCGTCGGACTTCTGGCGCCTACGACCGCGCGAACGAGGTGCGGAGCCGGTAGCGATCGCCCGCGTACTGGATCGTGGAGGCGAACAGGGGGTCCTCGTCCGCGTTCACCGCGAGCTGGTGCATGACGAGGAGCGGATCGCCCGGGGCCACCCGGAGGTGCTCGGCCACGCGGTCCCCGGCCTTGGTGGCTTCGATGGTGCTGTCGGCGCGCATCGGCTCGACCCCGGCCTCGGACAGCGTGGAATAGAGCGAATGGGTTCCGAAGTCGACCTTGCCGATATCCGGAACGAGCGCGAGGGGAATTCGGGTCAGGTCGAGGGCAATAGGAACACCCTCCAGGAGCCGGACCCGCTCAAGCCGGAAAAGGGGCGCTCCGGGGGCGATGCCGAGCAGCTCCGCCTCGTCAATGGTGGCCGGGCTCGCCTCCGCCTGCAGCACCTCCGAGCGCGGTGTCAAACCCATTCGCGCCGCCGTCTCACTGAAGGATTCGAGGCTGTTGGGCCATTCCTTCTTGGCTCCGGCCTGAGCGACGTACCATCCGCGGCCGTGCGACGCGTTGAGCACTCCCTCTTCGACCAGGCGCCCGAGAGCCTTCCTCAAGGTGACCCGGCTGATGCCGAGTTGCTGGCACAGCTCGCGCTCAGGAGGGAGCCGCATGCCGGCCTTCAGGACCCTCTTGTCGATTTCGCCGCGGATCAGATTGACCGCCTGAATCCACAGTGGCTCGGGATAGTCCGGCAGGACAACGCCCGCGACCTCGCGAATATCGCTCATACGTGAGGCCCCCATAGTGATGTGCTCGCACCACCGCCGCAGCTCATGGGCAGTGGCGCTCAGGATAGCTTTCCGGCCGGGGGTCTGGCCAGGACACGGGACTGCCGGCGAATACATCGCAGGCCGGAAGCCTCTGGACAGGCACCCGGGCGCTGGTCCAGGCTTCACGCTCGTGACCACCCCCTTGAACCCGCAGACGGATGTGCGCCCGGAACTGCTCCAGGCCATCCGCGACACGGCCGCCGAGACAGCCCGGACGCTCCGGTCCGGTACGGACACCACCGTGCCCATCCCCGGAGCCGAGTGGACGGTCGGCGAGGCCGCCGCGCATCTGGTGGTGGCCAACGAGCTGATGGCCACCCTCGCGGCGGGTCACGAGCAGAGCTACGGGGACGGGACCGCCGCAAGCCTCGCCGCGGCCAACGCCGAGTCGCTGGCCGGTTACGCCGAGCGCGACGCCACGGTCCTGGCCGAGGGGATCGTCCGGCATGCGCAGGCCTTCGCCGATGCGGCCGCCCGGCGGCCGGCGGCGGAGCCGACGGTGACCCCGCTGGGCCCCATGGACCTCGGCACGCTGGCTGCCTACCTGCTGACCCACATGATGGGGCACGGCTACGACATCGCGGTCGCGCTGCGCCAACCGCACATGGTCGACCGCGAGCGGGTGGAGCTGGCGTTGCCGTTCCTCATGACCGGCATGTCGCGCATAGTCGACGCACGCGCCGCCGCGGGGTTCAGCGCCCGCTACCGGCTCAGGCTGCGTGGCGGTTCCCGGTTCGCGGTCACCTTCACCGAGGGCGTCGTCACCGTCAGCGCCGAGCCCCCGGGTCGCATCGACTGCACGATCATGCTGGAGCCGGTGGCGTTCTTCCTGCTCGCGCTCGGCAGGTGCAGCCGGGCGTCGGTCATCGCACGCGGCAAGATCGTCGCCTGGGGCCGCAAGCCCTGGCTCGCACCGCGCTTTCCGGGGTTCTTCACGGCGCCGTAGCCGGTTCGGGGGCAGGCGTCAGACCCCTTCCGTCGTGGCCCCGGCGCCGAGGTACAGCCGTGCGACCTGCGGATCCGCGAGCAGCGAGGTGCCGCTGCCGGTCAGCCGTATCCGCCCGGACTCCATGACCGCCCCGCGGTCGGCGACGGCCAGGCCGGACCGGGCGTTCTGCTCGACCAGCAGGATGGTGCGGCCGCCGGCGGCCAGCGCCCGTACGGTCTCGAAGACGGCGTGCCTGGCCCGGGGCTCCAGGCCGATGGACGGCTCGTCGAGCAGCAGCAGCGCAGGGTCGAGCATCAGGGCGCGGGCCAGTTCGACCTGCTTCTGCTCACCGCCGGACAGTGACCCGGCCGCCTCGCGCCGCCGGGCCGCGACGATCGGGAAGCGCTCGGCGAGCTCGTCGGCCCGCTTCCGTACGGCCGTGCGCCCGGCGCGGGTGCGCTCCAGGATGTGGCCGCCCATCAGCAGGTTGTCCCAGACGGTCATGGCGGGGAAAAGGCTGCGCTCCTGCGGTACGTGCGCGATGCCGCGCAGCAGCCGCTCGCGGGGCGAGAGGTGGTCGACCGGCTCGCCGCCGAACAGCACCTGCCCGCCGCCCGGCCGCAGCAGCCCGCTGACGGCGCGCAGCACGGTCGACTTGCCGGCCCCGTTGGGCCCGATCAGGCAGACCACCTCGCCCACCGCCACGGTCAGGTCCACGCCGTGCAGGACGTCGCCGAGCCCGTACCCGGCGGTGACGTGGTCGAGGAGGAGCAGCTGTTCCGCCACGATGCCTCACCCCCCGAGGTACGCGTCGAGGACGCGCGGCTCGGACCGTACGACCGGGGGCGGGCCCTCGGCGATGACGGCGCCGCCGTCGAGCACGATCAGCGGGTCGCAGAGCCGCATGACCAGGTTCATGTCGTGCTCGACGACGAGGAAGGCGGTCCCGGAGGCGTGGCGCTCACGTACGTGCCCTTCGATGGTCGCGATCATCGTCGGGTTGACCCCGGCGGTCGGCTCGTCGAGCAGCACCAGGGCGGGGTCGCTCATCAGCAGCGCCGCGAACTCCAGCAGCTTGCGCTGTCCGTACGACAGCTCACCGGCGGGTGTGTCGCGGTGCCGGGCGAGGGCGAACTCCTCCAACAGCGCCATGCCGCGTGCCGTGTCCCGTACGCCCAGCCGCCGCCCGGCCAGCGCGCGCCAGCCGTGCCCGGCGGCGATCGCCAGGTTCTCCAGCACGGTGAGCTCGGCGAAGGCCCGGGGCTGCTGGAAGGTACGGGACAGCCCGCGCCGGTACAGCCGGGCCGGATCGGGGCGCGGGACGGGCCTGCCGTCGAAGACGATCCCGCCGGCGTCGGCGGCCAGGTAGCCGGTGACGAGGTTGAAGACGGTGGTCTTGCCCGAGCCGTTCGGCCCGATGAGCCCGGTGACCGTGCCGCGCCGGACGGTGAAGGAGCAGTCGTCGACCGCGGCGACCCCGCCGAACCGCTTGGTCAGGCCCCGGACTTCGAGCAACGGCGCCCCGCTCATGCCCGGGCCCCCGCCCCCGCCGTACGGCGCCTGCGGTCGCGCCACGTCGGCAGCGCGCCGCGCGGCATGACCAGCATGACGACGACGAACAGCGCCGCGTACGCGATCAGATAGAGCTGGCTGGCACCGAAGCGGTAGGCCAGATACTGCTGGCCGGGGGCCACGACGAACGCCCCCAGCACCGGCCCCCACAGGGTGCCGCGCCCCCCGAGGAAGACCATCAGCACCATGCCGATCGACAGCAGCGGGTCGACGGCGAACTGCGGGTAGATGAAGGACAGGTAGTACGCCCAGACTCCCCCGGCCATCGCCGTGACCGCCACCGACACGGCGAACGCCGTCAGCTTCGCCGCCGTGACCGGCACACCCACACCGCGCGCCTTGTCCTCGTCCGCCCGCACCGCCACCAGCGCGAGCCCGAGCCTGCTGCGCAGCACTCCGTACGAGCACGCCAGCGCGATCACGAAGAGCGCCAGCATGGCGTAGTAGAAGGGCCGCTCGAACGTCCCCGGGGCGAAGGGGGCGATGGGCATGGCGAGACCCTGGGCCCCGCCGGTGAGGCCGCGCAGGTTGAAGGCGAGGGTCTGCACGACGAACAGGAAGGTGATGGTGACGATCGCGAAGACGTCCGTACGCGTACGCATCGCGATCCACGCCACCGGGACGGCCACGGCCGCCGTCACGAGCCCCACCAGCGGCAGCGTCCAGAACGGCCCGTACCCGGAGCCCGCGCTGCGATGGGTCCACCAGATCGCCTCCGCGTAGGCACCGATGCCGAAGAAGGCGGCGTGGCCGAGCGACGGATAGCCCGCGTAGCCGCCGACGAGGTTCCAGGCGCTGGCCAGCGCCGCGTACATCAGGGTGAACAGGCCGATGTTCACCGCCCAGGGCGCGGACACCGCGAGCGGGAAGGCGACCAGCACCGCGAGTCCCGCGACGCCTGCCGCGTGGCGGAGGTTCACAGCGCCCCCCGCAGCCGTGCGCCGAACATCCCCCGGGGCCGCAGCAGCAGGACGGCCAGCAGCACGACGAAGAAGCTGAAGTCGGACCAGACCGGCGAGACCAGTGCGCCCACCAGCGCCGAGACGACGCCCATGACCAGTGCGGCCACCACCGTGCCGCCGAGGCTGCCGAGCCCGCCGAGGATCACCACGGACAGCAGGCGCGAGATCAGGTCGTAGTGGCTGTTGGGATTGAACGAGTAGACCATCCCGTACACCGCTCCGGCCGCCGCCGCCGTCGCGGCGCCGAGCCCGAAGCCGAAGGCCGCGACCCGCGCGGTCTCCACTCCCAGCAGCCGTGCCGCCACCGGATTCTGCACGGTCGCCCGCACCGAGCGGCCGAAGTGTGTCCGGGACAGCAGCAGCCACAGCCCGCCCAGCGTGGCCAGCGACAACGCGAAGGCGGCCAGCCGCACCTCGCTGACCTGGTACCCGGCGATCCGCCACGACCGGTCGACGTAAGCCGGCCGGGTCGAGCGGTAGTCGGAGTGGTAGACCAGCGTGAGGACGCCCTCGATGCCCAGCGCCACCGCGAAGGTGACCAGCAGCGACAGCAGCGCGGCGTCCTCGCGGTGCAGCGGTCGCAGGAACAGCCACTGCACCCCCGCGCCCAGGACGAACATCAGCGGCGCGAGGATCAGTATGGTCACGAACGGGTCGACGCCCCAGGCGGTGAACAGGCTGTGGCTGAGGAAGGCGGCGAGGATCACCAGCGCGCCCTGCGCGAGGTTGACCACCTTCATCACGCCGAAGATCAGCGTCTGGCCGCTGGCCATCAGCGCGTAGACGCCGCCGGTGAGGACTCCCAGGATGACCGCCTGGACCGTCGCGTGCATGGTTCAGCCGCTCCAGGGCAGCGCGGCGGTGGCGGGTGCGTGCACGGCCCGGTCGGCGGGGTAGACCGGGAGCATCTTCCCGCCGATCCACTGCACCAGGACGTACGAGGCATTGGCCGCGCCGTCGGAGTTCCAGCTCAGGTTGCCCTCGAGGGTCTTCCAGGTGCCCTTGTGCAGGGTCGCGATGACGGTGGCGTTGTCCACCTTGCCGGTCTTAGCCGCGACCTGCTCCAGCAGCTGTCCGCAGGCGAAGGCCTCGGCGGAGGTGCTGTCGATGGAGTCGGCGGTCCCGCCGTACGCGGCCGTGTACGCCTTGGTGAACGCGGCACTGCCGTAGGTGCTGGAGCTCGGGAACCAGTCGCCGGAGGAGAAGATCCCGTTGACGTTGGCCTGGCCGACGTTGCCGGGGAAGTTGTGCGGGTCGTTCGCCCCGTTGGACAGGTACAGCATCGTGGGCGCCCACTTGAGCTGGACCATCGCCTTGACCATCCGATAGGCGTCGTCGGCCTGGGTGCCTCCGACCACCAGGTCGGGCTTCTTCGCCGCCATGGCGGCGACCACGGGTGACAGGTCGGTGATCTCGGCCGGATAGATCTGCTGGTAGACGGTCTTTATCCCGGCCGCCTCCAGCCGGCCGCGTACCTCGTCGGCGATCGGCGAGGCGAAGGGGTCGTCCAGTGCGGGGTAGGCGGCGGTCTTCGGGCGCTGCGCGGCGGGCAGCGAGAGGACGTAGTCGGCGAACACGTCGCCCTGCTTCACGACCGGCGCGGGCTGGACGAAGAACAGGTTGTTCAGGTGCTGGGCGAACACCTTGGGGCCGCCGCCGGCCGGCTCGAGGAAGGCGTAGCCGTACCGCTTGGCCACCTGGGAGGCGGGGATGGTCAGCAGGCTGGAGAACGGGCCGAAGGTCAGGTCGACATGGTCCTTGGTGATCAGGGTCTGGTAGTTGGTGACCACCTGCGCGGGGCTGGAGGTGTCGTCGACGATCTTCAGCTGCACCTTGCGGCCGAGGATCCCGCCCTTGGCGTTCACGGTGTCGGCCCAGAGCCGGTAGCCGCGCTCCGCGTTCTTGCCGGGGTCGGAGAAGTCCCCGGTCAGGGAGAGCGAGATGCCGATCTTCAGCGCCGCGTGGGAGCCGGCGGAGGCGGTGGGCTTGGGCGAACCGCAGGCCGCCAGGACCAGCCCGGCGGCCGCGACCACCGCGACGGCGGCTGTGCCGTTGCACCCATGACGCACACGACGTGCATGACGCATGGTCAGACACCCTTCCTGGCAGGCTCGGACGGTCTCTGATGCGATCGATTGCGGTGGAGTGTCCTGCGGCCCGCATGCACTGTCAATGAGGGCTGCGCAAAGCGACTGCAATGGATTGCTGTGCGACGAGTTCGCGCGGAGTGCCGGAACCCCACCCACGCCGGGCGGTGAGAGGGATCATTGTCCCCATGAGATCGCGCCCGCATGTGCTGCTGTCGGTCGCCGCTTCACTCGACGGCTGTCTCGACGACACGAGTACGGACCGCCTGCTGCTGTCGAACGACGAGGACTTCGACCGGGTCGACGAGGTCAGAGCCGGGGTCGACGCCATCCTCGTGGGGGCCAACACCATACGGGCGGACGACCCCCGGCTGCTGGTGTGCTCCCAGGCGCGGCAACAGCGGCGCATACGCGCGGGGCTGCCGCCGACGCCGATCAAGGTCACCCTGACCGAGAGCGGCAAGCTGGACCCCGCCGCCAGGTTCTTCACCACCGGGGACAACGACAAGCTCGTCTACACCAGCACCGGTGCGCTGGCCACGGTCCGCGACCGCCTCGGATCGGTCTCCGTCGTCATCGGCGCGGGCGATCCGCTGGACGTACGCGCCGTGCTGGCCGATCTCGCCGAGCGCGGGGTCGAGCGCCTCATGGTCGAAGGCGGCGGCGCGGTCCACACCATGTTCCTCGCGGCCGGGGTCGTCGACGAGCTGCACCTCGTCTACGCCCCGTTCTTCGTCGGCCAGGCCGACGCGCCGCGGATGGTCAATCCGGCTGTGTTCCCACAGGGCCCCGGGCAGCGTATGACACTGACAGAGGCACGGCAGATCGGCGACGTGGTGCTGCTGCGCTACCTCCCGCGACACGGCGACTGACCGGACGGGGACGGCGGGCCGAGGCCGTGTTCCGCCACAGCCACCCGATGTCGCGCCCGAAGGACCAGACGAGCGACGCGAGCGCCGACGCGGTGATGAGCGCCGCGACCGGGCGGGGGCAGACCCCCGAGCATGCCACGACCAGGATGATCCCCTGCACCGCCGCCACCGTCTTGCGCGCGAAGCTCGGTGGCAGCGCCGACCGCAGCCAGGGCATCACCCAGGCGGCCGCGACGAAGGCGTAGCGCATGGCCCCGATCGCCAGCACCCACGCCCCGAGCGACGTGGCCAGCCGGAGGCTCAGCACCAGGATGAGGAAGGCGTCGACCTCCATGTCGAAGCGGGCGCCCAGCGGCGAGACCGTCCCGGTGCGCCGGGCGACCCGGCCGTCCACCGCGTCGAGGACCAGTGCCACCGACGCCAGACAGGTGAGCGGTACGCCCTGCCCCGCACCGGCCGCCACCAGGGCCGTGACGCCCCCGACGAGCGCGGCCCGGGCCAGCGTGACGCGGTCGGCCGGTCCCAGCGAGCGGGTCCCCGATCGGCGGAGCGCGGTGTCGAGAAAGGCCCAGAGGCCCGCGGCGTAGGCGATGCCGGTCAGCCGGCCCACCGGGCTCAGGCCCACGGAGTTCCCCAGCAGGGCCAGCAGGACGAGTTGGGCGGCCGCCGCGACGGCTTGATCCCGCCCCGTTGAGCCGTTGCGCTGTTCGGATCGTACGGTCATCACGTCCCCTGAAAGTCGCCGTCACGCAGGAGTACGCATGAAACCGGTGGAGCGTTCGGCACGAGCTTTCTGGCTCCGTGCCCCCGGCGAGGGAGAGGTCCGGTCCGTCCCCCTCCCGGAGCCGGGGCCGGACGAGGTCGTGGTGCGCACCCTCTACTCGGGGATCAGCCGCGGGACCGAGAACCTGGTCTTCCGCGGCGGGGTGCCCACAAGCCAGTACGACGTGATGCGGGCGCCCTTCCAGGACGGCGATTTCCCCGCGCCGGTCAAGTACGGCTACCTCAACGTCGGGGTGGTGGAGCACGGGCAGCCGGAACTGCTCGGCCGCACCGTCTTCTGCCTCTATCCGCATCAGACCCGGTACGTGGTCCCGGCCGACGCGGTGACTCCCGTGCCGGACGCCGTGCCTCCGGCGCGGGCCGTGCTGGCGGGGACCGTGGAGACCGCGGTGAACGCACTGTGGGACGCCGGCCCGCTGATCGGTGACCGGATCGCCGTCGTCGGTGCCGGGATGGTCGGCTGCAGCGTCGCCGCGGTGGCCGCCGGGATCCCCGGGGCCAGGGTCCAGCTGGTCGACGTCGACCCCGCGCGGGCGGCCGTGGCGGAGGCGCTCGGCGTCGGCTTCGCGCAGCCGGAGCAGGCGGAGCCGGGGTGTGACCTCGTCGTGCACGCCAGCGCCACCGAGGAGGGGCTCGCCCGGTCCCTGGAACTGCTGGAGCCCGAGGGCACGGTCCTCGAACTGAGCTGGTACGGCGACCGACGGGTCAGCGTTCCGCTGGGCGAGGCGTTCCACTCCCGCCGGCTGGTCGTGCGCGGCAGCCAGGTGGGCACCGTGTCGCCCAACCGGCGGACCCGCCGCGGCTTCGGGGACCGGATGTCCCTGGCCCTGCGGCTGCTCGCCGATGCCCGCTTCGACGCGCTGATCACCGGCGAAAGCGACTTCGAGGATCTGCCCCGGATCATGGCCCTCGTCGCCGACGGTGAACTTTCCGGGCTGTGCCACCGTATTGCCTATCGTCCGGCTCAGCACCGTGGGGCGGTTCACCGCCCTGGAGGGTAGGCCCGTGTTCAGTGTCACCGTTCGCGACCACGTCATGGTCGCCCACAGCTTCCGCGGCGAGGTCTTCGGCCCCGCACAGCGGTTGCACGGCGCGACGTTCCTGGTGGACGCGACCTTCCGCCGTGAGGCGCTCGACGCCGACAACATCGTCGTCGACATCGGACTCGCCACCCAGGAGCTCGGCCTCGTACTCGCCGACCTCAACTACCGCAATCTGGACGACGAGCCCGCGTTCGCCGGTATCAACACCTCGACGGAATACCTGGCCAAGGTCATCGCCGACCGGCTCGCCGACCGGGTGGGTGCCGGAGCGCTCGGTGAGGGAGCGCGCGGGCTGACCACGATCGCGGTCACCCTGCACGAGTCGCATGTCGCCTGGGCGAGCTACGAGCGGCCGCTGTGACCGCCGGCGGCGCCACCGCCTCGGACGTGGCCTCGGTGCACGTCGTCGTTCCCGGCGACGTCGACGACGTGACCGCGCCCAGCGGCGGCAATGTCTTCGACCGGCGCGTGAACGAGGGCCTCGCGGCGGCCGGCCGCCCGGTGCGGGAGATCGCCGTACCGGGGGCCTGGCCACGGCCGGACGCCTTCGCGCGCGGGCGCCTTTCCCGGTCGCTCGCAGCTCTGCCCGACGGTGCCGTCGTCCTCCTGGACGGGCTGGTCGCCTGCGGTGTCCCGGACATCGTCGTCCCGCAGGCGCGCAGGCTGCGCGTGGCGGTGCTGGTGCACCTGCCGCTGGGTGACGAGACAGGGCTGACGCCCGCGCTCGCCACCGAACTGGACGCCCTGGAGCGGGAAACCCTGCGCGGCGTGGGCCTCGTGGTGGCGACCAGCCCCTGGGCCGCGCGCCGCCTGGCCGAGCACCACGGCCTCCCCGCGGACCGGGTGCACGTCGTCACGCCGGGCACCGACCCTGCGCCGCTGGCGCCCGGCACCGACGGCGCGTCACGGCTGCTGTGCGTCGCCTCGGTGACCCCACGCAAGGGGCAGGACCGGCTCGTCGAGGCGCTGGCAGCCGTCGCGGACCTGCCGTGGAGCTGCGTCTGCGTCGGACCACTGGGCCGCGACCCCGAGTACGTCGCGCGCCTGCGGGAGCTCATCGCCCAGCACGGTCTCGGTGACCGCGTGCGACTCGCCGGACCCCTGACCGGCGAACCCCTGGAGACGGCGTACGCGGCGGCCGACCTCCTGGTGCTGCCGTCCCGCGCCGAGACGTACGGCATGGTGGTGACCGAAGCCCTGATGCGCGGGATTCCGGTGCTGGCGACGGCCACGGGCGGCGTACCGGACGCCCTGGGCAGGGCGCCCGACGGCAGCCTGCCGGGGGTGCTGGTGCCCGCGCAGGAACCCCCGCACGAGAACGCGGCGCTCGCCGAGGCGTTGCGCGGCTGGCTGGAGGACGGCGGTCTGAGGCACCGCCTGAGGACGTCGGCGCGGCAGCGGCGCGACACGCTCCAAGGATGGGACGAGGTCTCGCAACGCATGGACGCGGTACTGGATCTGCTGCGGGAGGGGTCGTCGTGAGTGCATCGCAGGCACCCGCCTTCAGCCCGCAATGGCTGGCGTTGCGCGAGGACGCCGACGCCGCCGCCCGTTCGGCCGCGCTGCTCGACCCGCTGCGGGCCCACCTGGAGAGCGCGCAGCGCGGCGCCGGGCCGCTGGTCGTCCGGGACCTGGGCTGCGGCACCGGATCGCTGGGCCGGTGGCTCACCGGTCAACTGCCCGGTCCGCAGCACTGGATCCTGCATGACCGTGACCCCCGGCTGCTCTCGCTGGCGGCCGCGAGCCTGGCCGGTCTGACCGACGGGGACGGCGGCCCGGTCACGGTCGAGACCCGCCAGGGCGATCTCACCCGGCTGCGGGCCTCGGACCTCGCCGGGACCTCGCTGGTGACCGCGTCGGCACTGCTCGACCTGCTCACCCTCGGCGAGGTCGACGCGCTCGCCGAGGCGTGCGTCGGGGCCGGCTGCCCGGCGCTGCTGACCCTGTCGGTCGTGGGGAGCGTCGAGCTCGACCCGGCCGACCCGCTCGATGCCGGGGTCGCCGCCGCCTTCGACGCCCACCAGCGGCGTGAGTCCGGTGGACGCCAACTGCTCGGGCCTGACGCGGTCACCGCCGCCACCGAGGCGTTCGAACGCCGCGGTGCCCGGCTGCTGACCCGGCCCAGCCCCTGGCGGCTCGGCGCGGACCAGGGCGAACTGGCGCGGGAATGGCTGCGGGGCTGGGTCGGTGCGGCCTGCGAGCAGCGGCCGGACCTCGCGGCCGAGGGGGACGCGTATCTGGACCGCCGGTTCGGCGCGAGCGCGGCCGGTGAGCTGCGCGTACGGGTCGGGCACAGCGATCTGCTGGCCCTGCCGGGGACGCCGGGAGGTGGGGCACGGTGACGCGGCGAATATGGCCCTGGCTGCGGCTGCTGATCGGGGTGGGCATCCTCGGCGCGCTCGTCTGGCGTATGGGCGCCACCGCGTTCGTCGACGGGCTGCGCGTCATCGACGGCGGATCGATCCTCGCGGCGGTGGCGATCGGCCTGCTCACCACTGTCTTCAGCGCCTGGCGTTGGTGCCTCGTGGCGCGCCGCCTCGGCCTGCGCCTGCCGCTGGCGAAGGCCGTGTCGGACTACTACCGCGCGCTGCTGCTCAACGCGGTGCTCCCGGCCGGTGTGCTCGGTGACGTCGACCGCGCCGTGAGGCACGGCCGTCGCACCGGTGACGTGGGCCGGGGGGTGCGCGCCGTGGTCCTCGAACGGGCCGCGGGCCAGGTGGTCGTCCTCGCTCTCGGCGCAGCGGTACTGCTCACCCGGCCCGCCCTGGTCACCTCCATGGCCGGCCACTTCCTGCCGAGCGGCGCGGTCCTGGCCGTCGTGCTGACCGCTGTCGCCGTCCTGGTCCTCCTCGGGGCGTGGGTGCTGCGCCGGCGGGGGGCCTCGCGTGGACGCCGTGCCTTCGCCCGGGGGCTGGCCGACGTACGCAAGGGACTGCTGGCCCGCGGCACCTGGCCGGGGGTGATCCTGCTGTCGGCGGCGGGACTGGTCGGCCACGTGGCCCTGTTCCTCGTCGCGGCACGCGTCGCGGGCTCACCGGCGCCGTTCGCCGCGCTGGTCCCCCCGACGGTCCTGGCGCTGCTGGTCATGGGCCTGCCGGTGAACATCGGCGGATGGGGGCCCCGCGAGGCGGCCTCCACGCTGGCCTTCGGCGCGGCGGGCCTGGGTGCCGGTCAGGGACTCGCCACCGCCGTGGTGTACGGCGTGCTCACCCTCGTCGCCAGCCTCCCGGGGGTCGTGGTGCTGGCTCTCCCCGGCATCAGGGCGTTCGCCGACAAGTGCCGGTGGACGGCTTCCCCTTCAGGAACCCGAACAGGCACTATGGCGTCCCAGTGGTATCGAACATCAGTATCCGAGCAGGGGAGTCAGGATGGCGTTGGCGCCTGAGATGAGCACGGCGGAGCCCGAGCCCGTGGACGACGGGTGGCCCTTCAGGGAGGACGCCGCCGGGGCCGACGAGGCTCCCCGCAACCGCGGCAGGCTCCTGGTCGGGCTGTTGGTGCTGCTGGCGCTCGGTGTCGTGGCCGTCGGGCTGGTCGTGCTGGTCGCCCCGTCAGTGAACGCGGTCGGCGGGTGCGGCGGCGGCTGAGGGCCGTCCCGCACCGAGGAGGTAGGGCAGGCGCCGGGTGAGGAAGCGGCGCGGGAACTCGTCCCGCAGCCGCCACAGCCCGGCGTCGATCACGAAGTGGGCCATGACCGCGCCCAGGTAGGCGCCGTAGAGCGCGCGCCCGGCGGCGGATGAGTCGTGCAGGTGCGAGGCGAGGTTGAGTACGGTGCCGAGCAGCAGGCCGATGTTGAGCAGCAGCGCCAGGCTGACCAGCCGCGACAGCCCGGGCCTGCCACCGCCGGCGACCAGGGCCATGATCAGCAGGTACTGGTAGCCGTGGGCGGCGGTGAGGCCCGCGACGGCGGCGTACGGCGAGGCGAAGAGGAACACCGGCAGGAAGAACAGCAGCGACATCA
Source organism: Streptomyces sp. NPDC059373 (assembly GCF_042751495.1). Lineage (NCBI taxonomy): Bacteria > Bacillati > Actinomycetota > Actinomycetes > Kitasatosporales > Streptomycetaceae > Streptomyces > Streptomyces sp. NPDC059373. The sequence continues at coordinate 140,191 of NZ_JBHYXC010000019.1, forward strand.
CGTACACCGCCACGAAGGCCCCGCCGGGCCGCCTGCGGCGCAGCAGCAGTACGCAACCGGCCCCGACCGCCGCCGAGTAGGCGATGGCCGCCGGTGGGAACAGGAAGCGCAGCCGCAGGTCCACGGTCAGCTGCAGCAGTTCGGGCCGCGAGAGCAGCGCCACGATCCCGGCCACCCCGGCGGCGGTGACGCAGGCCCGCTCCCCGCGGTCGAGGCGGCCGGCGCCGTAGGCGGTGGCACTGAGCGCGGCCAGGCCCAGGTTCTGCTTCTGGAAGTGGAAGAACTGCCAGGCGAGGAAGACCGGCAGGATCCAGACGAAGGCCCGGGGCGACGCGGCGGCCGCGAGCACCGCCGTGCCGACGACCAGGGCGACCGGGGCCAGTACGTAACGGCCGCGCCGCGCCAGCATGTGGCCGCGCACCTCGGGCACGCTCCAGAACCAGGCGGTCGTGGCGACGTGCACCGACGTGCCCAGGAACAGCAGCCCGCCGAGCGCCGGCACCGGCTGCGCCGAGCCGGCCGGGGCGAGCGCGATGCTCGCCACGTAGCAGCCCAGCGTCAGCGCGACCGTCCCGCCCAGCCATATCCCCCTCAGCATCAGGCCAGGATAGAGGGGCCCGGGTAGAGCTTGGCGAACTCCTCGGCGGTCATCCCGAACAGGACCTCGTCGTAGTAGCGCCCGTCGGCGAAGTCGTGTTCGCGCAGCCGCCCCTCCTCCCTGAACCCGAAGCCGAGGTGGAAGGCGATCGAGGGGGCGTTGAACGACCAGGCCGCGGCCTCGCACTTGTGGAACCGCCGCTCGCGGAACATGAAGGCCAGCAGGATCCGTACGGCGTCCGAGGCGTAGCCGCGCCGGTGGTATTGGCCGCCGAGCCCGATCCCGTACTCGAAGCGGCCGGCGCGGATGTCGACATGGTGCGTGCTGATCGATCCGACCAGCACGCCCTCGTCCAGGGACTCGACCGCCAGCACGAACTCGTAGTCGTCCGCCTTGTGCTGCGTCTCCGCGCTTTCCTTCGCCCGCGCCTTGTGGACCTCGTCCGAGCGCGGCGGGAGGACGACGAATCCCTTGCGCTGGATGTCCGAGTCCGCGTCGAACTCCCGGAACTGCTCCCAGTCTTCCGGCTCTATCCCCCGCAGGCGTACCCGCTGCCCGGTCCACATCGATGTCATGGGGCAACGGAAGCAGCCGTAACGCCGTCCTGTCCAAGGATTTCAATGCGATAGTCACCGCCATGGCTGACGATGACGACCGGACCTCCGAGCTTCTCGACCGCTTCCTCACCGGGCTCGGGCCCGCCGTCCCGCTGGTCGCCCTCTGGGCGCACGGATCGCTGGTGATGGGCGACTACCAGCCGGGGCGCAGCGATCTCGACATGATCGCGGTGGTGGACGCGGAGCTGAACCGCAGGCAGAAGGACGAGGTGACGCGCCTGCACCGGCGGCTCATCGAGGAGTTCCCGCAGGCGACATCGCTGCACTGCAGCTATCTCGTACGGTCCCGGCTCGCCGACACCGCCCTGCGGCATGTGACCTTCGCCCACGGCCACCTCTTCGAGCGCCCGGTCACCCCGGTCGCCCGGCGCGAGCTGCTGACCGGCGACCGCGCCCTGTGCGGCCCCTCCCCCGCCGAGCTGCTGCCGCCGGTCGGCGACGAGGAGCTGAAGGCCTTCGTCCGGGCCGACCTGGCCGGATACTGGCGGCCGGCCACCGACCGCAGGAAGTCCACGAACTGGCTGCGCGACATCTGGGTGGACCTCGGTCCCGTGACCCTGGCCAGGGCCGCGGTGACGCTGCGTGACGGACGGCTGATCACCAAGGGCGAGGCGCTGGAGGTGCTGGCGGAGCTGGGCGCGCCGGAAGAGGTGATCGCCGACATCCGGGCCCGCCGGTACGGGCCGGAGCGGCCGGTGTCGTGGGGGTGGCGGCTGCGGAGGGCGTGGCTGGCCAGGACGTTCGTCCGAGCCGGAATCGATCGGACGCTCGCCGGGGCATAATGGACCGATACATCGGAGGTCTGGCTCGGCAGTGCGGCCACGGCGGCGCGGCGAGTCCGGAAAAGGGAAAGGAGGTCGCTCATGGCGGTCACCGACGAGGCGATCGAGAAGATAAAGGGCATGATCGTTTCCGGCGCGCTGCGCCCCGGCGACCGGCTTCCCAAGGAGAGCGAGCTCGCCGCCGAGCTGGGCCTGTCCCGCAACTCGCTGCGCGAGGCGGTGCGGGCGCTGTCGCTGATCCGGATCCTGGACGTCCGGCAGGGCGACGGCACGTATGTCACCAGCCTTGACCCGCAGCTCCTCCTGGAGGCGCTGAGCTTCGTCGTGGACTTCCACCGGGACGACACGGTGCTGGAATTCCTCGCCGTACGCAGGATCCTCGAGCCCGCCGCGACCGCGCTGGCCGCCGCCCGGATCCCCGGCGCCGACCTGGACGTGCTGGACGCGCAGCTCGACGCGCTGGGCGAGCAGCCGTCGGTGGAGGAACTGGTCGCCGCCGACCTGGAGTTCCACCGGGGGATCGTCCAGGCCTCGGGCAATTCCGTGCTGTGCTCGCTGCTTGACGGGCTGTCGGGTCCGACCACCCGGGCGCGGATCTGGCGCGGGATCACGCAGGAGGACGCGGTGAGCCGCACCCTGCACGAGCACCGGGCGATCCTGGCCGCGATGCGCGACCGGGACACGGAGGCGGCGCGCTCGTGGGCGACGGTGCACATCGCCAGCGTGGAGCAGTGGCTGCGGTCGTCGTTGTAGAAGTCGGCCGTTGTAGATTGACTTCCCCTTATCACCAACGGGGGTTGTGCAAACGATGCCACGGAACGCGACGGCCACCCGGTCGCCCCTCACCTCCAAGTCGCCTCTCACCTCCAAGTCGACCGGCGCCGCCGCCAACGACCTGATCACGGCCTGCGCGGTGCGGATGCCCCGGCAGCCGCCTCCGCCCGATCCGCCGCGCGCGCCCGCCCTTTCTCTGGCGTTCTCCGGCGGCGGCTTCCGGGCGACGCTGACAGCCCTGGGGATACTGCGGTTCCTGGCCCAGGCCGGGCTGCTGCCGCAGGTGCGGTATGTGTCCTCCGTATCGGGCGGGTCGGTGGCCAACTCCCTGTTCGCCTGCCATTACGAGGAGCTGGAGAAGCGGGAGTTCGCGCCGGAGGCCCTGGACGAACTGGTCGTCCGGCCGTTCGTGGAGCGGATCAGCGCCAAGTCCCTGACCTGGACGCTCGCCCGGAAACTGTGGCGTACCGCGAGTCCCCACACGTCCCGGACCGACCTGCTGGCCGAGCAGTTCGACGAGTGGTTCCTGGGGCGGCGGAAGCTGGAGAGCCTGTCGCCGTCCTGCCGCTTCGTCTTCAACGCCGCGTCCTTCACCAGCGGTGTCCGTTTCGGCTTCGAGCGCGACCGGGTCGGCGACTGGGTGGTGGGGCAGGTCAGCACCGCCGGCACGGGGATCCGGGTGGCACAGGCGGCAGCCGCCTCCGCCGCCGTGCCCGGCTTCTTCGCGCCCTTCACCCTGCGCGGGGTCGACTTCCCCTGCGCCAACGGCCAGGTGATCAAGCTCCTGGACGGCGGAGCGTACGACAACTCCGGCCTGGAGGCCGTCGACGACCTCCCGCAGACCCTGCTGATCGGGGTCAACGCCGGCGGCCTCTTCCACACCGGCTCCGCCTACGGCCGTATCCCGGTCATCCGGGACCTCTCCCGCGCCAACTCGCTGCTCTACCGCCAGTCCACCGCGCTGCGCGCCCGCGACATGGTGGACCGCTTCCAGGCCTGGGAGCAGGCCGTACGCGCCGGCCAGGAGCCCCCGTCCTGGGGCCGCCAGGGCGTGCTCTTCGGCCTGGCGACCACCTTCGGGCCGGACCACATCGCCCCCGAGTGGGCGGACCGGGACGAGCATCCGGAGTGGCGGATCGAGCTGGCCGAGTACAAGACCTCCTTCGACCGTTTCCCGCTGGAGATCTGCCACCGCCTGGTCCAGCGCGGCTGGTGGCTGACCGGCGCGGCCCTGACCCGGTTCCACCCGGAGGTGCTGACCGGCGCGAGCCTGCCGGTGTGGGTGGACCTGTGACGGTGCCGGCTACGTGGCCGGGCGCAGCCTCAGCCCCTGCATGCCGCCGTCCACGGCCAGCGCCGTCCCGGTGACGCTCGCGGCGGCGGGGCCGGCCAGGTAGACGATGGCGGCGGCGACCTCGTCCGCGCCGACCAGCCGCCCCAGGGGCTGGCGGGCGTTGAGCGCGGCGCGCTCGGCGTCGGGGTCGTCGGCCTGGTCGAGCAGCCGGCCGACCCACGGCGTGTCGGCGGTGCCGGGGTTGACGCAGTTGACCCGGATCCCCTCCCGGACATGGTCGGCGGCCATGGCCAGGGTCAGGGAGAGCACGGCGCCCTTGGTCGCGCTGTAGAGGGCGCGCTGCGGCAGGCCGGCGGTGGCGGCGATGGAGCAGGTGTTGGTGATCGAGGTGTTCCGGCCCTCGGCCGCCGCCCGCCGCAGGTGCGGCAGCGCCGCGCGGCTGGTGCGCACCATGCCGAGGACGTTGACGTCCAGGACGCGGTGCCATTCGTCGTCGGCGTTGTCCTCGACGGTGCCGATCGCGCCGATGCCCGCGTTGTTGACGACGATGTGCAGTCCGCCGAACTCCTCGGCCGCGTCGGCCACAGCGGCCCGTACGGTCTCGTCCGAGGTCACGTCGGCCTTGAGCCGCAGGGCCCCGGCCGGTGCGGCCGACGGGTCCCGGTCCAGGACGGCGACCCGCGCGCCGCGCGCCATGAGCAGCACGGCGGTGGCCGCGCCGATGCCGGAGGCACCGCCGGTGACGACCGCGTTCAGGCCTGCGAAGTCCGCGTTGGATGTCATCGGCCTGCCCCCGGCCGGGCCTGCCAGACGGGCCCTTCGGGATAGCGGTGATCGGCGACGGACTCGGGGTGCATGGCGGCCGAGAAGCCGGGCGCGCTCGGTGGGCGATATCGGGCGTTCTCCACGACCACCGGGTCGGTGAAGTGCTCATGCAGATGGTCGACGTACTCGATCGCCCGGCCCTCCCAACTCCCCGACACCGCCACGTAGTCGAACATCGCCAGATGCTGCACCAGCTCGCACAGCCCCACCCCGCCCGCGTGCGGGCACACCGGCACGCCGAACTTGGCGGCGAGCAGCAGGATCGCGATGTTCTCGTTGACCCCCGCGACCCGGGCCGCGTCGATCTGTACGAAGTCCACGGCCCCGGCCTGCAGCAACTGCTTGAACACGACACGGTTGGCGACATGCTCGCCGGTGGCCACCTTGACCGGCTGCCCGGCGCGGATCGCGGCGTGCGCGAGGATGTCGTCCGGGCTGGTCGGCTCCTCGATCCAGTACGGGTCGTACGGGGTGAGTGCCGTCATCCAGGCAACGGCGGTGTCCACGTCCCAGCGCTGGTTGGCGTCGACGGCGATCCGGACGTCCGGGCCGACGGCCTCGCGCGCCAGTCGCATCCGGCGGATGTCGTCGTCGAGGCTGCCCCCGACCTTGAGCTTGATCTGGGTGAAGCCGGCCGCGACGGCCTCTTTCGCCAGTGCGACCAGCTTGTCGTCGGAGTAGCCCAGCCAGCCCGGCGACGTCGTGTACGCCGGATACCCCTGCTCGCGCAGCCGCGCCGTGCGCCCGGCCCGGCCCGGTTCGGCGGCGCGCAGGATCTCCACGGCCTCGTCGCGGGTCAGCGCGTCCGTCAGGTAGCGGTAGTCGACGAGGTCGGCGATCTCCTCCGGCGTCATCGACGCCAGGAACTCCCACACCGGCTTTCCGGCCTCCTTGGCCGCGAGGTCCCAGGTCGCGTTGACCACGGCCCCGGCCGCCATGTGCATCACGCCCTTCTCCGGTCCCAGCCAGCGCAGTTGGGAGTCATGCGTCAGCTCGCGGTACAGACTGCCGAGATCACCCGTCACGCTGCTGACGGTGCGCCCCTCCACGTAGGGTCGGAGCGACCGGATGGCGGCGGCGACGACATCGTTTCCCCTGCCGATCGTGAAGCACAGGCCGTGCCCCTCCAGTCCGCCGGGGGCGTCGGTGCGGAGCACGACATAGGCGGCGGAGTAGTCGGGGTCGGGGTTCATGGCGTCCGAGCCGTCGAGCTCTTCCGAGGTGGGGAATCGGACGTCGATCACCTCGACGCGGGTGATGGTCGGACTCATACGCACTCCGCCTTGATACGTCGGATGACCCACCTTACATCCGATGTATAGCGTGACGAATGCCGCCGGGTCCAGAGGTCGGCAGCGGATGGGGGGAGAAGGATCGGATGTCTGACCACGAAGAAGCAGCGACCTCGCAGGGGCGAAACGGCAAGGGACAGCCCCGAAGGCGCCGCGCCCTCCGCTGGGCGCGCCGGGGCGCACTCGCCCTCGCCCTGGCGGTGCTGCTCTCGGCGACAGCCATCGGCGTCTCCCTGCGGCTGGAGTACGCGGGCGACCCCGACGCCGCCGGCCTGACGCGCGGCCGGGACGCGGTATGGCTCGGCCACGCATGGGTCGACGGCCGCCGGGACGCGGCGGATCTGGCGGCCCTGGTCCACCGCGTGCAGGGCACCGGGATCCACGACCTGTACGTACACACCGGGCCGCTGGCGCACGACGGGAGCCTGGACGCCTCCCTCTACCCCGACGCCACGTGGCTGGTCCGCGAGGTGCACCGCGCCCTCCCCGGGGTGCGGGTGCAGGCTTGGCTGGGGGACATCGTGTCGTGGGGGTCCCCCCGGACGGAGTCTGGGGGAGGCTCGCCCGGGCTGCGGCTGGACGACGCGGCGACCCGCTCCCGTATCGGCGCGAGCGCGGCGCAGGCGCTCGACGTGGGCTTCGACGGCGTCCACTTCGACCTGGAGCCGATGTATTCGGGCGACCAGGGTTTTCTGGACCTGCTCGACGCCACTCACCGCGTGACGGCCGCACGCGGCGCCCCGCTCTCCGTCGCGACGCACCAGATCGACCCGCTCCCCGGTCTGCACTCCCCGTCCGGGGCCCTCTTCAACCACCCCAAGTGGTGGACCCAGAAGTACTTCGGCCAGGTCGCCCGCCGGGTCGACCAGGTGGCGGTGATGGCGTACGACACCGCGATGCCGCTGGAGAGCCTGTACGGCGGCTACGTGGCCCAACAGACCGCCCTGGCCCTCGAAGTGACCCCGCCCGGTACGGATCTGCTGATCGGACTGCCCGCCTACCACGAGGACACCATGGGGCACCACGCCGACGCCGAGACGGTCACCGCGGCCGTGCGTGGCGCGCGGCTCGGGCTGGCACGGCACGATGCGGGCCGTGAGGGTTTCGGACTGGCGCTCTATGTCGACTTCACCGCGACCGAGGAGGATTGGGCCGCATACCGCTCTTCGTGGGGCAAGACGTGACCGGACGCGTACGTCCGATGACTGTGGGGATCATCCCCCTACGGGGGCTGCGGCACCGGCCCCCGGAAGCCGTAGGCTGGTGCCGCACGTGAAGCGACGAAAGTACGACAGCCGGTGGGGGCGGCGATACTCCCCCTCCGGCCGGAAGGAGGCGCTGGGTGATCGAGCTCGAGGGTGTGCCCGAGCTGATCGACCCGGTCATGGTGGCCGCGTTCGAAGGCTGGAATGACGCCGGGGACGCCGCCTCAACGGCGGTCGGACATCTGGACCGGGAGTTCAAGGGCGAGGTCTTCGCGGCGCTCGACGCCGAGGACTACTACGACTTCCAGGTCAACCGGCCCACGGTCTGGCTGGACGGCGGCGTACGGAAGGTCACCTGGCCCACCACGCGGCTCTCCGTCGTCCGTATCGAAAGCCCCAAGCCGCGCGACCTGGTGCTGGTCCGCGGCATCGAGCCGAGCATGCGCTGGCGGTCGTTCTGCAACGAGATCCTGGGCTACGCCCATGAGTTGGGCGTCGAGATGGTGGTGGTGATGGGCGCGCTGCTCGGCGACACCCCGCACACCCGCCCGGTCCCGGTCACCGGCGTCACCTCCGACCCGGACCTGGCCGCCGCGCTCAACCTGGAGGAGTCGCGGTACGAGGGCCCCACCGGCATCGTCGGCATCCTCCAGGAGGCCTGCACCCACGCCGGCATCCCCGCCGTCAGCCTCTGGGCGGCCGTTCCGCACTACGTGTCGCAGCCGCCCAACCCCAAGGCGACCCTGGCCCTGCTCAACCGCCTGGAGGACCTCCTCGACCTGCGCATCCCGCTGGGTGAGCTGCCCGAGGACGCCCGCGCCTGGCAGGTCGGCGTCGACCAGCTCGCCGCCGAGGACAGCGAGGTCGCCGAGTACGTCCAGAGCCTGGAGGAGGCCCGCGACACCGCCGAGCTCCCCGAGGCCTCCGGCGAGGCCATCGCCCGCGAGTTCGAGCGCTACCTGCGCCGCCGCGAGCCCGGCTCGCCCGGCCACGCCACCCAGAGCGGCGAGCCGATGGACGGACCGTACCTGCGGGACCGCCCCCCGCAGCCGCCGCGCGAGACGAAGCCGGAAGAGGACGAGCCCGACGAGGACTGAGCAGGCTGAACAGACTGAACGGCGGTGGGGGCCCGCCCCGCCGGGCGGGCCCCCCCCCCCCTGGACCCGGCCAAACCGCCACGCCCCCGCCCGCGGGCCCCCCCCCCGGGGTAAAACCCGGGGCGGCCCGGTGCCCACCCCCC
>NZ_JBHYXC010000020.1:0-37074 GCF_042751495.1 Streptomyces sp. NPDC059373
CGTCGTTGACTGACGACAACGCCGCGAGCTCCCCCAGCCCTGGGGGCTGGGAGGTGCCCCCAGTGCCAGGGCACGCGACGCCGCGGAGATCCACAGGACAGGCCCTAGCTACCCTCCAGCTGCCGCTGCACGCGGTTCATGCCGCCGATCCAGCGGTCGGTGTCGGTGGCGCGGGCGACGTAGTAGTCGGCGGCCTCGGGGTGCGGGAGGATCAGGAAGCGCTCGTCGGCGATGCCCCGCATGACCGCCTCGGCGACATCCTCCGGCTCGATGGCGGTGGGGGCCAGGACGAGTTCGCCGGCCTCACCGGCCCCGCGCAGCATGTCGGTGCGTACGCCCTGCGGGCAGACGGCGTGGACGTGGATGCCGCGGTGCTTGTAGGTGACCGCGAGCCATTCGGCGAAGGCGAGGGCGGCGTGCTTGGTCACCGAGTACGGGGCGTCGCCCGGCATGGTGAGCAGCCCGGCCGCGGAGACGGTGGCGATGAAGCGGCCGCCGTCGCGCTCCAGCCACTCCGGCAGCAGCTCGCGGCTCGCGCGCACGTGGGCCATGACATTGACGTCCCAGACGTGGTTCCAGACGGCGTCCTCGGCCTCGACGCCGGCCATGCTGCCGACGCCCGCGTTGGCGCAGAAGATGTCGATGCCGCCGCCGAGCGCGGCCCGGGCCTCGGCCACGATGCCTGAGGCGTCACCGGGGACCGCGATCCCGCCGATCTCGTCCGCCACGGCCTTGGCGGCGCCCTCGTCGATGTCGTTGACGACGACGCGCGCGCCCTCACCGGCGAAACGGCGGGCGAGGGCGGCACCGATACCGCCTCCCGCTCCGGTGATGACCACCCGGGCGTCTCGCAACGCTGCCACCATCGTGTCCACTCCTTCGTGTCCCGCGTCTCGGTCTTCCGACATACTAAGCGGTTGGTCAGAACGGCGGAAGGGGCGCTCGCCGGTCCGCCGGAAAATACGCATGCGCGGCCTATGGCCGTAACCATGCCCCGTTGGGATGATGCGCCCCATGACGGGCATCAGCGTGAGGCCTTACTGGGAGCTGACCTTCGATGCCGACGGGGACGTCGACACCGCTCAGCGCGACAGCCTGGTGGCGGGGCTCGGGACGGAGAAGACCACCGACCTCGTCGTCTTCTCGCACGGCTGGAACAGCGACCGCTCCGGCGCAACCCGGCTCTACTCGCACTTCTTCAAGCCCTTCCCCGGGCTGCTGCGGGGTGGCACGCCCGGCGTCAGAGTGGGTTACGTGGGCGTGCTGTGGCCGTCCATGCGCTTCTCGGACGAGCCGATCCCCGACTTCGGGCCCGCGGCCGTGGCGGCGGGCGTCGTCCCATCGACGCTGGACCAGGCGACGCAGGCGGCCCTGGCCGAGGTCTTCCCGGGCCGGGAGGCCGTCGTACGGGAGCTGGCCGATCTGCTGGAGGAACGGCCTGACGAGGACGCCCGCTTCGCGGACTACGCCGAGCTGGTGCGGCGGCTCACCGGGATCGACGCGCGCGCCGCTGACGCGCCCGCGATGCTCGTGGACGACTCGGTGGCGGTGTGCGAGGTGTTCGCCGCCGCGCTGGAGGAGACGGCGGCCCCGGCCCCCGGCCTTCTCGACGATCTGCGCAAGCGGCTCTGGAACGGCGCGCACGAACTGCTGCGCCAGGCCACGTACTTCGCCATGAAGCGCCGCGCCGGCACCGTCGGCGCGAACGGCCTCGGCCCCGCGCTCGGCGTGCTCGCCGCCGCCCACCCCGGCATCCGCATCCACCTGGTCGGGCACAGCTTCGGGGGCCGTCTCGTCTCCTACGCCCTGCTCGGGCTGCCGGAGGGCGTGCGGAACGTGAAGTCGGTGACGCTGCTGCAGGGGGCCTTCTCGCACTACGCCTTCGCCGGACAACTGCCGTTCGACCGCGCGCACGGCGGCGCTCTGCACGACGCGCAAGGGCGGGTCGACGGGCCCGTGGTGTCCTGCTACTCCAGCCACGACAGCGCGCTCGGGACCATGTATCCACTCGCCTCGAAGCTCGCCGGTGACTCCCGCAGCATCTTCGAACTCGGCGACCGTTGGGGGGCCATGGGGCACGACGGCATCCAGGCCGTCGAGCCCTGCGAGCGGTTGCTGCTGGCCGAGGCGCTGCGCGGGGCGTTTCCGGGGAGCGGGTGCGTGAGCGTCGACGCGTCGGAGGTCGTACGGAGCGGGGGGCCGCCGTCCGGTGCCCACAGCGACATCTGCCACGACGAGCTGGCCCGGGTCGTGCTCCGGGCGGGACGCCTGCTGGGCTGACGCCGGGGGCGCCGCCCGGGAGCTGGTTCCCCCACCCCGCCCCTTCCCGAAACCAGGGGCGCTGCCCCTGGACCCCGACACAACTGCCGGGTTGTGCCCACCCTCCCCCAGTCTTCGGCTGGGGGAGGGTGGGCGGGGACAACCCGGCGGAGCCGGTCAGCGGTGGGAGGGGAATTCGACGACTTGCTGGTAGGTGGGGCGGTTCTGCCAGGTGATCTTGCTGTGCTTGATGCCGCCCAGCGCGCGCTGGTTGATGGAGTCGGCACACCACTGGTCACCGGCGGAGCAGAAGTCATCGCCGGGGTAGACCTGGGCGGCGGTCTTGGCGACGGCGGTCTTCAGGCTGGTGAGCAGGACGTCGCGGCAGGCGGACACGGTTCCGCCGCCGCAGTAGCTGTTCGCCAGACCGCCGTTGACGGTTTCACCGAGGACGGAGCGGATGTCCTTGTCGACATAGCTCCACCAGCCGTACTGGAAGGAGCTGCCGGCGTGCGAGCCGGTGGGCCCGTGTCCGGCCGAGGGGGCTTCGTCGACGGAGAGGTTGGCCGTCATCGCCTCGTACAGGTCGCTGCCGAGGCCGGGTTCGAACTCGGCCTGGACGAGCAGTGGCCACCAGGCGTCGAGGATCTGGATCGCGGTGGCGTTGGCGTACGTATGGGAGCCGGACGAGGTCTCCTTGCGTTTGCCGCCTGCTGTGACCCAGTCGGAGAGCTGGGTGACGGCGGTGGCGAGGGTGGAGTCGGTGACGGTCTGGGTCTTGATGACCTTGAGCAGTTCGGGCAGGACGTCCTCGGCCCGTAGATCGGTCAGGGCCGCGTCCTCCATGGCCTGGACGAGCTTGACGCGGGTGACGCCGCCGGCCTTGACGAGGGCCTTGACCCGGTCCTCGAGGAGGTCGCCGCGGTGTACGGAGCCGTCGCCCCAGCTCGCGTTGGTGTAGTCCTTGGCCAGTTTGTTGTTCCAGGAGATGTAGTAGTCCTGGTCGACGGAGTTCGGATGGGCGGAGGCCGGGGTGTAGTCGGGGGTGTTCGTCGTCGGGTTCCAGTTCTGCCAGTCGTACGCGGACTGCGCCCAGACCGGGAACTCGGTGTCGACGCCGGTGGCGCGTACCGGGTTGTTGCCACTGTTGTAGTAGGCCGTGTGGGTGGAGTCGGCGTAGAACCAGTTGAAGGTGTAGTCGATGTGCGAGGCGGCGGCCTGGAAGGTGGCCGGACTCGTCACGTAGTCGGGGTCGTTGAGCATCTGGAAGCCGATGACCGAGTCGGCCTCGTGCATGTAGGAGGTGCGCAGGGTCGTGTACGCGACCTTCTTGCCGCCCACGGTCGCCCGGTACTCCACGGGACCGTACTTGGTCTTGTAGACCTGCATTCGGTACGAGCCGGCGGCGGTGCCGTCGGCGACGGTGGGGACCCAGGAGTTGGTCTGCTCGATCTTGTCCATGGCGGTGCAGGTGCCGTGGAAGAGGTAGTGGTAGTCGTCCTGGCACAGCTCCACGGCGTACGAGTCCACGACGTCCTGGCCCGAGGTAGTGGCGCTCCAGGCGTAGTCCTGGCCGCGGCCCAGCTCGACGTACATGCTCAGACCCGCGAAGGAGGCGCCGCGGGCGCTGATGCCCGGGCCCTCGATCTCCTGGAGCAGGAGCAGCTGTGGCGCGAAATAGCCGGTTTGCGGGCCGAAGACGGCGACCGGGTGGCCGCTGGCGGTGTACTTGCCGCTGACGACGAGGGCGTTGGACATGCCGCGTCTGGCCGAGGTGAGGGTGGTGGCCGCCGCCGTTGCGGAGGCGGTGCTCGCCGAGGCGGTGGCGGCGCTGCCGGTGCGGTCGTAGACGAGCGGCTCCTCGGTCACCGAGCCGGAGTCGGGCAGGGCCTCGCCGGCGGCGGTGGCGGGCTTGGTGGCGTACGGGAAGCTCTCGCCGTTGTGGACCGTGAGGGTGGCCTCGGGGTCGTTGCGCTCGCGGAAGGACTCCCAGACCTTGGTGCCCTCGGTGGTGCCGTACTGCTCCTGGGCGGCAAGGAGGGAGAGCGCGTTGTTCACCTCGCCACCGCCGCCGGTGCCGAAGAGCACGCCGATGACGGAGGCGAGGGCGACCAGGTCGGTGAGCTTGAAGTGGTCGATGGTCCCCGCGTTGGTGACGGAGTCCTTGTGGCCGGTCAGGACGTACTCACCGGGGAAGTAACGGCCGCTGTCGGAAGCGTCGATATAAGCGTTGATGCCCGCGATGTAGGCGGTGGCGTCGGCCAGGGCCTGGGTGCCGCGCGTGCCGTTGTTGTTGGCGATGTAGTCGATCTGGGACTGGAGTTCCGCTTCGCTGTAGGGGGCGCTGCGCCAGAACTCCTGCTCAAGGCCCTGGTTGGACGCCGCACCGCCCGCGAAGGGGGTCAGCTGGCCGCGTCCGACGTGCCGGAAGACGTCCATGAGCCACAGGCGGTCCTCGGCGGCGGCGTAACCGGCTCCGTACTCCGTGCCGTAGCGGGTGGTGCCGGTGATGTGCGGTATGCCGGCCTTCGTGTCGCGGACGATCGTGACGTCGGTGCGGCCCCCGGGGGACTCGGTGGACGCGACCTGGCCGGACGCGACCCCGAGGGACCCGTCGTTGAAGAAGCTGTTGATCGTCGAGGTGGTCAGGGACTGATAGCCCGAGGCCAGGTTGCTGTACGGGGCGAGCTGGTCCTCGGCGTGGTCGGGCTGGGTGCCGAACACCTGGTTGAGGAGGACCTGGGCGAACGTGGCGTTGCCGTTCTCTCCGGGCGGCAGGATGTCGGAGCACTGCGACTGGCAGTAGTCGGTGACCGTGGCGGCGTGGGCCTGCTGCGGTAACGGGGAGACGAGGGCCGCGCCGAGAGCGATGATCGCGGCGCCTGTGATGGTTCTGAGCTTGCCGATACGAAGACGCATAGCTGCTCCTCCCGAAGGCCAATGCGGCTGACGTTACCGACGGTATGACCGCTCGGTAAGGTGAACATGCGTCACGTTTTCGCGACGGGCGCAAGATCATGGTGAGTTCGGTCCGGGGATGGATCCGTATCGCGGTTCGTTACGTCCATTCCACAGCGATGCGGTACCGATGACGGAGGTGGCGTGCCATGGCCAAATTCCGAAGTCTCGCGAGACAGGTGCGCGATCCACGGCGCACCCCCACCCAGCGGCGCACCTACCTGCGCCGATGCCTCGAACGATTCGCCCCCTACGGCCACCGGGCCACCTGGGACCACCTCTGCACCCGGGCCGGCTTCTGCCCCCAGGACCGTGAACCCGACCCCGCGCTTCTTGTCGCCGCCCTCGATGAGTTGGAGGAGGCCCGCGCGGTCTGGCTCGCCTACGAAGCCGACTTCGCCGCCCGCCGCAAGGAGGAGAAGTTCTACGGCATGCGGCAGCCCGGCGCCCTCGACGACTGGCACCGCCACACCTGGGGCGGCAACGGCGTCGCCTGGTGCGACGATCCCGCCATCCACCCCTCCGACCGGCTCGCGGACGTCCTGCGCCGCATTATCGCCGCGATCCGGACCGCCCCCGGCGCCACGTGCCCCGTCTGCGCCGACTCCCACATCCGCTGGCGCCACGACCTCGCCCACGAACCCGCCTCCGGCCCGGTCTGCGCGGGCTGCGGCATCGTGGTCCCGGTCCCCGTCCTCACCGAGCGGGCCCTGGCGGAAGCCCACAACTCCGGGCAGTTCGCTCTGCGTTGACCGCGCTCGCAAACACCGTCGCCGTCGCCTCGTCGGCGCTCGCCTCAGGCGGGAGGCCCGCCCTCGACTCCGGCCAGGGCGGCGAACTGCACGGCGAGGCCGTCGACCAGCGCGCGGAGGCCGGTGTCGAAGGCGCCCTCGTCCACGGATTGCTGCCGCTCGGCCAGAAGATGGGCTTGGCCGAGGTGGGGGTAGTCGGCCGGGTCGTAGGCGGTGGCGTCGTCGACGAAGCCACGGGCGAAGGAGCCGAGGGCGGACCCGGTGACGAAGTAGCGCATCAGGGCGCCGATGCGGGTGGCGTGGGCCGGGGGCCAGCCGGCGTCGACCATGCCGCCGAAGACGGCGTCGGCCATGCGGAGGCCGGCGGGGCGGCGGCCGGGGCCCTGGGCGAGGAACGGGACGATGTTGGGGTGGGCGGCGAGGGCCGCTCGGTAGGAGCGGGCCCAGGCGGTGAGGGCGTCGCGCCAGTCCCGGTCGCCGGCGAACATCGACAGGTCGACCTGCGACACGACGGTGTCGGCGACGGCGTCGAGGATCTCGTCCTTGGTACGGAAGTGGTTGTAGAGGGAGGGGCCGCTGACCCCGAGCTCGGCGGCGAGCCGGCGGGTGGAGACCGCTTGCGGCCCCTCTTCGTCGGCGAGGGCAAGGGCTGTGGAGACGATGCGCTCGCGGCTCAGCAGGGGCTTGCGGGGGCGGGCCATGCGGCTCATAGTAGAGGCTGCCAAGCAGAAACTAGCAGTGCTAATTTACGAAGGGCGTGATCCCCCCATGGACCTCGCGCTGTCCGAGGAACAGGCCGCGGTCCGCCGGCTCGCCGCCGACTTCACCGACCGCGAGGTCGTCCCGCACGCCACGGAGTGGGACCGCGCCGAGAGCGTGGACCGCGGGATCGTGAAGAAGCTGGGCGCGCTGGGCTTCCTGGGGCTGACCATCGCCGAGGAGTACGGCGGCTCGGGCGGCGACCACCTCGCGTACTGCCTGGTCACCGAGGAGCTGGGGCGCGGCGACTCCTCCGTGCGCGGCATCGTCTCCGTATCCCTGGGGCTGGTCGCCAAGTCGATAGCCGCCTGGGGCAGCGAGGAGCAGAAGCGCGCGTGGCTCCCGGTGCTGACCTCCGGCGAGGCGGTCGGCTGCTTCGGCCTGACCGAGCCCGGCACCGGCTCGGACGCCGGGAATCTCACGACCCGCGCGGTGCGCGACGGCGGCGACTACCTGATCAACGGCACCAAGATGTTCATCACCAACGGCACCTGGGCCGATGTCGTACTCCTCTTCGCCCGCACCAACGACACCCCGGGCCACAAGGGCGTCAGCGCCTTCCTGGTCCCCACCGACTCCCCCGGCCTCACCCGCCGCGAGATCCACGGCAAGCTGGGCCTGCGCGGCCAGGCCACGGCCGAGCTGGTGCTGGCGGACGTACGCGTCCCGGCCTCGGCGATGATCGCACCGGAGGGCAAGGGCTTCTCGGTCGCCATGTCGGCACTGGCCAAGGGCCGCATGTCGGTGGCGGCCGGCTGCGTCGGCATCGCGCAGGCCTGCCTGGACGCGGCCGTACGGTACGCGGGCGAGCGCGAGCAGTTCGGCAAGCCGATCGCCGCGCACCAGCTCGTACAGGAGCTGATCGCCGACATCGCGGTCGACGTGGACGCGGCCCGGCTGCTGACCTGGCGGGTGGCGGACCTGATCGACCGGGGTCAGCCCTTCGCGACGGAGTCGTCGGTGGCCAAGCTGTACGCGAGCGAGGCGGCGGTGCGCAGCGCCAACAACGCGCTGCAGGTCTTCGGCGGCTATGGATATATCGATGAATACCCAGTCGGGAAGCTGCTGCGCGACGCCCGCGTCATGACGCTGTACGAGGGCACCAGCCAGATCCAGAAGCTGCTGATCGGGCGGTCGGTGACCGGGGTTTCCGCGTTCTGACCGACCGGCTGGTATCTAAGCGCTTGCTCAGTGTCGTTGTAGGGTGTCCGCCATGAGCGCCGAGGCGGAGCAGACCGCGACCACGACATGGACCGGCATCACCCCTGACGCCGCCAGGCGGCTGGTGCTCGCCGCGGTCGAGGCCTTCGCCGAGCGCGGCTACCACGCCACCACCACCCGCGACATCGCGAGCCGGGCCGGGATGAGCCCGGCCGCGCTCTACATCCACTACAAGACCAAGGAAGAGCTGCTCTACCAGATCAGCGGCGTCGGCCACCGGCTCTCCCTCGGCCTGCTCCAGGACGCCGCCAACACCGGCGGCACCCCCGCCGAGCGGCTGGCGGCGGCCGTGCGGTCCTTCGTCCGCTGGCACGCGGAGCACCACACCACCGGCCGGGTGGTGCAGTACGAGCTGGACGCGCTCAGCACCGAGCACTACGCGGAGATCGTGGGGCTGCGCCGGCAGAGCGAGGCCGTCATCCGGTCGGTCATCCAGGACGGCGTGAAGAGCGGGGAATTCGACGTGCCGGACGTCTCCGGCACGACGCTGGCCGTGCTGTCGCTCTGTATCGACGTGGCACGCTGGTTCAATCCGGACGGCCGCCGGACGCCGGACGAGATCGGCGAGCTGTACGCCGACCTCGTCCTGCGCATGGTGCTGGCGCAGCGGTAGCACTCAGAGGTAGAAGCGGGCGACGGTCTCCGCAACGCAGACCGGCTTGTCGCCGCCCTCGCGCTCGATGGTGACGACGGTGACCAGCTGGATGCCACCCGGTACGTCGGTCAGCTCGGCGATCCGCGAGGAAGCGCGCAGCCGCGACCCGACCGGCACGGGGGACGGGAAGCGGACCTTGTTCACGCCGTAGTTGACGCCCATCTTCACGCCCTCGACCTTGAGCAGGCCGGCGGTGAACTGCGGGATCAGCGACAGCGTCAGATAGCCGTGCGCGATCGTCGTGCCGAAGGGCCCCTGCGCGGCCTTCTCCGGGTCGACGTGGATCCACTGGTGGTCCCCGGTCGCCTCAGCGAACAGGTCGATCCGCTTCTGGTCGACCTCCAGCCAGTCCGTCGTACCGAGTTCCTCGCCGACTGCGGCCCGCAGCTCGTCCGGCGAAGCGAAGGTCCTGCCCTGCGACATGTCGTACCTCCCGTAGGTGTCTAAGCGCTTGCTCAGCATAGCCGCCTCGGTAGAGTCCAGAAGATGTCGTCCATCCCGATCGCACACCGGCTGCTGACCGTCGGCATGCTCAGCGAGCGCAGCGGCGCCGCCGTCTCCGCCCTGCACTTCTACGAGGCCAAAGGCCTCATCACCAGCACCCGCACCACCGGCAACCAGCGCCGCTACACCCGCGACACCCTCCGCCGCATCGCCTTCATCCGGGCCGCCCAACGCGTCGGCATGCCCCTCGCCACCATCCGCGAAGCCCTCGACGGCCTCCCCGACGGCCGCACCCCCACCCCCCAGGACTGGGCCCGCCTCTCCGAGGACTGGCGAGCCCAGCTCGACGCCCGCATCACCGAACTCACCCAGCTCCGCGACAACCTCGACGACTGCATCGGCTGCGGCTGCCTCTCCCTCCAACGCTGCAAGTTGTCCAACCCCGACGACCGTTTGGGAGCCCAGGGCCCCGGAGCACGGCGGCTGCTCGTCTCACCGGAATGCTCGCAGGAGCGGTCACCACAGTGACGGCCTGCAGCCGGCCCAGGTGCGGCGCCCCCGGCACGACGGACGGAGTCCGGCGCAGCCGCCCGAAGCAAGCGAAGCGCCCGCGAGGGCGGCATCAAAAATAGGACTGCTCGCAGGAGCGGTCACCACAGTGACGGCTTGCGGCCGGCCCAGGGGCGGGCGGCCTCGAGCTGGGCGGAGAGGGAGATGAGGGTGGCCTCGTCGCCGTAGCGGGCGCCGAACATGGTGCCGATGGGGAGGCCGGCCTCGGTCCAGTGGAGGGGGACGTTGACGGAGGGCTGGCCGGTGGCGTTGAAGATGGGGGTGAAGGGGGTGAAGGCGGCGAGGCCGGCGAACTCGGCGGCGGGGTCGTCGTCGTTGCGCAGGGCGCCGAGGAGTGCGGGGGGCTGGGCGAGGGTGGGGGTGAGGATCACGTCGTACGAGGAGTGCAGCGCGGCGGCGATCAGCTCGCCGAGCGCCCGGAAGGCGTAGAGGGATTCGGCGAATTCCGGCCCGGACACCTTGGCGCCCTCGGCGCGCAGATGGCGGGTGAGGGGGATGAGCAGGTCCTGCTGCTCGGGCGCGATGGGGTAGGAGGTGGACATCACGCTCCAGACCCGGGTGAAGGCGGTGAGCAGGGCGTCGTCGACGGGGAGCTCGATCTCGTCGACGACGTGGCCCAGCTCGCGCAGCAGCTCCACCGTCCCGTCGTACGCAGCCCGGACGTCCGCGTGCAGTTCCACACCCGGCACCGGTGGCTGCGGGAGCCCGACCACCCGCAGCGCGGCCGGTTCGCGGGCGGCGTACGAGGCGAAGGTCTCCCCCGGCGGGAGCGAGGGAGCGGCGTAGGGGGCGCCCGGGACCGTACCGGACATGACGTCGAGCAGGGTGGCGGCGTCGGCGACGGTGCGGGCGAGGGGGCCGCTGGTGCTGAGGCCGGTGACGTCGTGGGTGACGGGACCGGGGCTGACCCGGCCGCGGCTCGGCTTGATGCCGAACAGGCCGCAGACGGAGGCCGGGATGCGGATGGAGCCGCCGCCGTCGCTGGCGTGGGCGATGGGCGCGAGGCCGGACGAGACGGCCGCCGCCGCGCCGCCGCTGGAGCCGCCCGCCGAGCGGTCGAGGTCCCAGGGGGTGCGGGCGGGCGGGGCGAGGCGGTTCTCGGTGTAGCAGGGGAGCCCGAACTCGGGGGTGTTGGTCTTGCCGAGCAGGATGGTGCCGGCCTCGCGGAGCTTGACGACGACGTGGTCGTCGGAGTCCGGCACGTGGTCGGCGTAGGCGGCCGAGCCGAGGGTGGTACGTACGCCCGCCGTGAAGTTGAGGTCCTTCACCGGGACGGGCACGCCGTGCAGCGGCGAGAGCTCCCGCCCTTCGCGGCGGGCGGCGAGGACTTCCGCCTCGGCGTCGGCGGCCTGCTTGCGGGCGATCGCGGCGGTGACGGTGATGAACGCACCGACGGTCTCGTTGAGCCGGTCGATGCGGCTCAGGTAGTGCTCGGTCAGCTCGGTCGGTGAGACCGTCCCCTTCCGGATCGCCTCCGCCTGCTCCACAGCCGTCAGATCGTGCAGCTCCGCCATGCGTCTACCCGTCCCGTCCTGATTCCTGACCGCTTCGTCGCCCAGATCCTCGCACTACTGAGCGGTAACGGCCAGAGCGCGCGAAGGGGCCCGTGCCACAGCGTTGTGGCACGGGCCCCGGCTCGTTGGCGGGCGCTGGTCGCGCGCGCGGCTACTTCACCGACAGGACGATCGCGCCACTGTACGTGCTGCCCGCCGTGATGGCCGTGGCGGTGCCGTCGACCGTCAGGGACACCTTACGGCCGCGCGGAGCGGTGACGGCGGCGGCGGAGTCGATGACCAGCTTGGTGAGGTAGGAGGTGCCGGTCACGGTCCACTCGGAGCCACTCCCGAGGGTGACGATCACGCCGTTGTTGATGGCGGCCTTCGGGGTGTTGGTGACCTCGCCGAGCAGCTTGTAGTCGGCCGAGGTGATGGTGCTCTGGGAGTGGACGGCCGAGGAGGCGGTGATCACGCCGTTGACGGTGGAGTTGTCGAAGGTGAGGACCAGGTTCTTGCCGTTCCTGATGGCGTTGTAGAAGTCGCCGTTGAGGGCGATGTCGGTGAAGGTGGCCTTCGCGTCGGCGGTGTTGACGGCGGTGACGTCGAAGCTGCTGTCCTTCGCCGGGTCGCCGGTGGGCTCGGTGTAGACGCCCGCGTTCAGCAGCACGCCGTCGACCATCACCGGTCCCGGGTCGTCGTCGGCCATGACCTGGAAGAGGATGCCGTTCCCCGGGTTGAGCTTCGCGCCCTTGGAGCCGTCGACGGTGACCGTGACCTGCTGGCCCTTGTCGAGGAAGGTGGCGTTCTCGGTGTTGACGACGGTGCCGCCGCTGATGTCCACGGAGCCGGCGCCGTGCCACATGAAGCCCCAGCGCTTCGAGTTGATGACCGTCGGTCGGGGGGTGATGGCGGCCAGCTCCCCGGCGCTCAGCCCGAGTTCGAGGTCCTCGTTGAGCTGCGCGACGGTGTCGCGGTCGCTGTCGGCGTAGTAGACGGCGCCGCCGCGGTTGATCAGCGCGTACGTGCCCACGTCGAGCCGCGAGCCGAGGAACCGCTCGGTGGCGTTGCCGATGGCGTACGAGGCGTAGCCGTCCTCACCGGTGTTGCCGGCGTGGCAGTTGATGGCAGTGAGCTGGCCGTTGGAGCCGTTGTCGACCGAGAGGGCGCCCCATCCCTCGGAGAAGATGGACGAGTTGATGTAGGTCGCCTTGGTCTCGGTGCCGAGCAGGTTGGTGGCGCGGTTGTTGCCCGAGATGCCGAGCATCCAGGGCGCGTCCTCCATGTAGGGCGTGTTGACCGTCGACTGGTAGTCGGACGGCAGGGTCCCGTTCTTGGTCCGGATCGTGGAGTTCTTGACGATGACGTTGCTGCCGCCGTCGGCGATGACGGCGGTGCGGACCGCGCCCTTGTTGTTGATGTCGGCGCCGTCCACGACCAGCGTGGTGCCGCCGGTGCCGACGATGCTCGCGCCGTAACCGATGAAGTCGGAACGGCCGTTGCCGGTGAAGGCGATCGTCGGGTGGTCCAGCGTGTAGGAACCCCCGTCGGCGTACAGGCCGTTGAAGGCCTCTCCGGTGGAGGTGAGCCGGATGTTCTTGGCGTACGTGTCGGTCAGCCGGCCGCCGACGACGGCCGCGAGGACGGACTTCGCCTTGTCCACGCCGTCCGCGTTGACGTAGAGGGCCTGGCGGAAGGGGAAGACCAGGGTGTACGTGATGTCGTTGGACTCGGCCACGGTGAGGACGATGTCCCCCCGGTACGTGCCTGCCGCGATCGTCGGGGTCGTGCCACCGGTCTCGGTGATCACCCCACCCGTTTCGACCCCGTTGACGGTCAGTGACAGGCGGTATCCGTCGGGGGCGGTGATGGTGCCGCCCTCCTCGATCACGAGGATGTTCGCCCGGGTGGTCGCGGAGATCTCCTTGGTCTCCCCCGCCGCCACCGTGATCTTCCTGACCGTCGTCGCGCCGGCGGTGGTGACCGGCGACCACAGCATGGTGGCGCCGGTCGCGGCCCCCGCAACGAGAACCGAACGTCGCGTTATAAGCGTCATGTCATGCCTCACCCTGGTTGGGGGCATCTTTGCCCCTGTTGAGCAGCCATCTGAGCGAACATGAGTGAAGCAGTCGGTGACGACGGTCAAAAGGCGTAGACGGAGATGCACAGATTCTGCGTCGGCATGACAGAGATCGGCCTCAGCCATACCCGCCGGTCAGAAGATGACCAGGGCCCGGCCGCCGCGCCCGGCGAGCATCGCCTCGAAGGCGCCGGGGATGCCGTCGAGGCCGATACGCTCGGTGACCATCGCCGACAGGTCGAGGCGGCCCGCGCGGACGTGCTCGGCCAGGACCGGGAGGTCCTTCGCCGGGTCGCTGTTGCCGTAGACGCAGCCCGAGAGCGTACGGCCGAAGTAGAAGAGTTCCAGGGCGGAGAAGGTGACCTGCTGGTCCTTGCCGCCGATGCCGACGACGGTGGTGCGGCCGCCGCGCCGGGTGGCGGACCAGGCCGTACGGATGGTGTCGGCGCGGCCGACGCACTCGATGGCCACGTCCGTCCCGTAGCCGCCGGTGAGCTTGCGGATCTGCTTGGCGGTGTCGTCGGAGGCGGTGATGAACTCGGTGGCGCCGGCCGCGCGGGCCAACTCCTCCTTGGCCGGGGAGACATCGACGGCGACGATGGTGCCGGCGCCGGCGATCCGGGCGGACTGCAGCACCGACAGGCCCACCCCGCCCACCCCGAAGACGGCGACGGACTCGCCGGGGCGCACGGCGGCGGAGTGGTGGACGGCGCCGTATCCGGTCAGGACGGCGCAGCCGAGGAGGGCGGCCTCGGTGAGCGGGACGCCGTCGGGGAGCGGGAGGACGGCGTGGGCGGAGACGACGGTCTCCTCGGCGAAGGCGGCGGTGCCCAGGCCGGGGTAGAGCTCGCTGCCGTCGGCGGTGAGGCGGGCGTAGGGGGCGGTGGCGGCGGCGCCCGCGTTGGCGCACAGCCAGGGCTCGGCGAGGCCGCAGAAGTGGCAGTCGCCGCAGGAGGGCGCCCAGTTGAGGACCACACGGTCGCCGGGCGCCACCGCCGTCACGCCCTCGCCGACCGCGGTGACCGTGCCGGCGCCCTCGTGGCCGAGGACGGCGGGCACGGGCTGCTTCAGGGTGCCGTTGGACAGCGACAGGTCGGAGTGGCACACCCCCGCTGCGGCCAGGCGGACCTTGACCTGGCCGGGGCCGGGCTCGGGGACGTCGATGTCCGCGATGGTCAGCGGGGCTTTGACGGCGGGCAGTACGGCGGCGCGGGTCACGGTGGCTCTCCTGCGGGTTGCGGTCAGAACTGCGGTCAGAACTGCAGCGACTTGGTGTGCAGGTACTCGGCCAGGCCGTGCGCGCCCAGTTCGCGCCCGAAGCCGGACTGCTTGTAGCCGCCGAAGGGGGCGAGCGGGTTGAAGCGGCCGCCGTTGATGTCGACCTGCCCGGTGTCCATCCGGCGGGCGAAGGCCACGGCCTCGTCCTGGTCGCCGGCCCACACGGCGCCGGCCAGGCCGTAGACGGTGCCGTTGGCGATGCGGAGGGCGTCGGCCTCGTCCTCGTAGCGGAGGATGGACAGCACCGGGCCGAAGATCTCCTCCTGGGCGAGGGTCATGTCCGGGGTGACGTCGGCGA
The DNA here is from genome assembly GCF_042751495.1 of Streptomyces sp. NPDC059373. Taxonomy (NCBI): domain Bacteria; kingdom Bacillati; phylum Actinomycetota; class Actinomycetes; order Kitasatosporales; family Streptomycetaceae; genus Streptomyces; species Streptomyces sp. NPDC059373. Next base: position 14,768 of record NZ_JBHYXC010000020.1, read on the forward strand.
AGACGGTGGCGGCGACGTAGTAGCCCTTGTCGAGCGGTGCCTCGGGTCCGCCCGCGACCAGGCGCGCGCCCTCCTTGACGCCCTGCTCGATGTAGCCGCGTACGCGGGCCTGTTGCTTGGCGTTGACCAGCGGGCCGATGCGGCCGCCGGGAACGTACTTGGCCGCGGCGGCGGTGGCGAGGGCCACGGCCTCGTCGTACTGGTCGCGGTGGACCAGCATGCGGGTCCAGGCGCTGCAGGTCTGGCCCGAGTTGGACATGACGTTCGCGACGCCGACATTGACCGCGCGGGCCAGGTCCGCGCTGGGCAGGATGACGTTGGCCGACTTGCCGCCCAGTTCGAGGGCGACGCGTTTGACGGCCGCGCCGGCGGTCGCGGCGATCCGGCGGCCGACGGCGGTCGAGCCGGTGAAGGAGACCAGGTCCACGTCCGCGTGCTCGGCCAGCGCCTGTCCCGCGACCGGCCCGAGGCCCGTGACGAGGTTGAACGTCCCCGCCGGGAAGCCCGCCTCGTCGATCGCCTCCGCGAAGAGCTGCGCCACGAGCGGGGTGTCCTCGGCGGGCTTGAGAACCACCGTGCAGCCTGCGGCCAGGGCTGGGGCGACCTTCGCGACGATCTGGTGCAGGGGGTAGTTCCAGGGCGTGATCGCGCCGACCACCCCGACGGGTTCGTGGTGGACGGTCGAGTTGCCCACCTTCTCCTCGAAGGCGTGCGTGGCGAGGATCGTGGCGTACGAGCCCGCCACCGCGATCGGGACGTCCGCGTGGACCGCCTGGCTGAACGGAAGCGGCGACCCCAGCTCCGCCGTGACCGTCTCCGCGATCTCCTCCCGCCGTGCGGCGAGCGCGTCCCGCAGCGCGGTGAGCCGCGCCGCACGTTCGGCGGGCGCCGTCGCCGCCCACCCGGGAAACGCGGCCCTGGCCCCGCGCACGGCGGCGTCGACATCCGCCTCCGTCCCGGCCGGCACAGAGGCGATCACCTGCTCGTCGGCGGGGTTCACCACGGCGATCGTGTCCGTGCCGGCGGCGAGCCGCCACGCGCCGTCGATGTACATGGCGTCGTGAGCCTTCACGTCGTGTCCTCCCGGGTACGTGCGCTGCGCATGCACCCTCAAACTAGCACCGATAGTTTTAGCGGGCGAGGGCCTGCTCGGCGTCCGGCGCAGGGCAAGGCCTACGCCTACCCTTCGCATCACTTGACCAAATCATCCAGGGCGTCGGCGTGGTGGCGCACCACTCCCAGGATGCCGGGGAGGCGGGTCAGAGTCGTGAGGTCGCGGTGACCTGGACCGGGAAGCCGTTGAGGACGGCCGTGCCCGACAGGGGATCGAGCAGCGAGCCGTCCAGGAGCTGGTTGACGTTGACGCCGGGGCGGAGGGAGGCGGTGGTGAGGTGGGCGCCGGCGCGGTCGTGACCCCAGCCGTGGGGCAGGGAGACGACACCGGGGCGGAGGGAGTCGGTGATTTCGACCGGGACCTCGAGTTCACCGCCGGGGCCCTTGATGCGGGCGGGGTCGGCGTCGGTGAGGCCGAGGCGGGCGGCGTCGTCGGGGTGGATCTGGAGGGTGCAGCGGTTGGTGCCGCCGGTGAGCGCCGGGACGTTGTGCATCCAGCTGTTGTTGGAGCGCAGGTGGCGGCGGCCGATGAGGACGAACCCGTCCGCGCTGCGGTCGAGGGAGCGCCGCAGCCGGGGCACGTCGGCCACGATCGGCCCGGGCGCCAGCTCGACCTTGCCGGAGGCCGTACGCAGGACCTCGGGGATGCGCGGCTTCAGGGCGCCGAGGTCGATGCCGTGGGGGTGCTCGCGCAGCCGCTCCAGCGTCAGGCTGTGACGGCCGGTGCCGGTGTCGGTGCCGAAGGCGTCGCCGTACGGGCCGAGGCGCAGCATCATGTCGATGCGCCGCTCGTAGCCGGTGCCGCCGGTGAGGAGCGCGGTCAGTTCGGCGACCTCGCGGCCGGCGACCGGGGAGTGCGGGTCGGCGGTCTCCTTGGCCAGCGTCGCGGCGATGACCTGCTCGTCCACCACCGACGGGTCGGCGTCGGGTCCGGCACCGTAGAGGATCGTGACGAGGCGGGCGAGGATCTCGGCCTCGCCGGGGCGGCCGTCGGCGAGCGGGACGGCGGGCGGGGAGAAGCGGGCGTTGTCGCGTACGGAGAAGTTGGTGAACGCGAAGTCGAAGTGGGCGCTCTGCGAGGGCGGCGGCGGGGGCAGGACCACGTCGGCGTGCCGTGAGGTCTCGTTGAGGTACGGGTCGACGCTGACCATGAAGTCGAGGTCGTCGTCGAGCGCGCGGGACAGCCGCTCGCCGTCCGGCGCGGACAGCACCGGGTTCCCGGCGACGGTGATCAGGGCGCGGACCCGCCCGGCGCCCGGGGTGTCGATCTCCTCGGCGAGGGCGGCGGCCGGCAGCTCGGAGACGGTCTCGGGGTGGCCTGCGACCCGGCTGCGCCAGCGGCCCGTGACGAAGCCGCGGCCGGGCTTGGCCGGCCGGGGAGCGCGGGCGGTGGGCGAGAGCGGGAACATGACGCCGCCGGCCCGGTCCAGATTGCCGGTGAGGGCGTTGATGACGTCGATCAGCCAGCTGCTCAGGGTGCCGAATTCGACGGTCGTGCTGCCTATCCGGCCGTACACCGCGGCCGAGGGCGCGGCGGCGATCTCCCGGGCGAGGGCGCGGATTTCTTCGGCGGGTACGCCGCAGTGCGCGGCGACCGCCTCGGGGGTGAAGTCGGCGGCGAGAGCCCGTACGTCGTCCACGCCCGTGATGTGGTCGGCCAGCCCGCCGAGGTCGACCAGGCCCTCGTCGAACAGCACCTGGACGAGGGCGAAGAGCAGCGCCGCGTCCGTGCCGGGCCGGGGGGCGAGGTGGCGGTCGGCCAGGTCGGCGGTGCGGGTGCGCTTGGGGTCGATGACGGTGAGCCGGCCGCCGCGCTTGCGCAGCGCCCTGAGCTTGCCGGGGAAGTCGGCGGCGGTGGCCAGACTCCCGTTGGAGACCATGGGGTTGGCACCGATGACGACCAGGTGGTCGGTGCGGTCCAGGTCGGGGACGGGGATCGCGAAGGCGTGGCCGAAGAGATAGCCGCAGGCGACCTGCTTGGGCATCTGGTCGAGGGTGCTGGCCGCGTAGATGTTGCGGGTGCCCAGCGCCCGGATGATCAGCGGCGGGTAGAGGCCGCCGGCGACGGTGTGGACGTTCGGGTTGCCGAGGTAGACCGCGACCGACTCACCGCCGTGTTCGCGGATCACCGTGCCGAGGCCGGCCGCCACGGCTTCGTACGCCTCCTGCCAGCTCGCCTCGACCAGCTTGCCGCCGCGCCGCACGAGCGGGCGGCTCAGCCGGTCCGGATCGGAGTCGAGCTCGCCGAAGGTGGCGCCCTTCGGGCAGATGAATCCCGCGCTGAAGACGTCCTCGCGGTCACCGCGCGCCTGGGTGACCCTGCCCCCCTCGTCGATGGTGAGCGTGAGACCGCAGGTGGCCTCGCACAGTGGGCAGACACGCAGGGCGGTGCGGCTCATCGGCCCTCCCGGGGGTGACGCTTCCAGCAATCGGGACCCACCATACCGACCGGTAGGGATGCTGTCAGCCGTCAGCTGTTCCCGCTTCGGTCCCCGCTCCGTCCAGTGTCCGGGCGAGGTAGGCGTGCAGCAGGGCCTTGGTCTCGGCGACGACCAGCGGGTCACCGGCAGGGTCCGTACGGAACGCGAGCTGGAGCAGCGCGTCAGCGGCCTCGACGCCGACCGTGAACACCAGCGCGAGCCCCCGGTCGCCGGGGTCCAGGCCCAGGTGGACGGCGAGCAGGGCCCGGAGTCGGTCGGCGACCCGGTTGTTCGCGGCGCCGCGGGCGTCGGGGACGGGGATGCCGAAGTCGACGAGCGCGAAGCCGGGGACGGTGCGCTTCATGGCGAGGTACTCGTCGATCACGATGTCGATCGCGGACCGCCAGCCGGGGTCGGCAGCCGGCTTCGCGAGGCGGGCGGAGACCCGGATGACGTACTCGTCGAGATTGCGGCGGGCCAGGGCGTCGGCCATGGCCCGCTTGTTGGAGAAGAAGCGGTAGACGGAGCCGATCGGGACGCCCGCGCGGGCGGCGACCGTGCGGGTGCTCAGCTCCTCGTAACCGCCCTCGTCGAGCAGCGTGGCGGCGGCGTCGAGAATACGGCCCAGGCGCTCGGCGCTGCGTCGCTGGACAGGGGCGCGGCGGAGACCGGAGGCGGCGTGCACGGCCCCATCATGCCGTCCCGGGCACGGCCGGCTCCCCCGGTTCCCGGTTCCTGGATTCGCGCACGTCGGTATTGACGCCTCGCTCCGCTCATTCCCATGGTCGACCATAGGAACGGGACGGACCCCACGACCGGCGGGAGCGCGTGATGAGCGACGGCACCGACAGCAAGGACCTCGCGTACTCCCCCGGCTTCGGGAACGAGCACGTCAGCGAGGCCGTGCCGGGCGCCCTCCCGGTGGGCCGCAACTCCCCGCAGCGGGCCCCGCTCGGCCTGTACGCCGAGCAGCTCAGCGGCACCGGCTTCACCGAGGCCCGCCACCTCGGCCGCCGCACCTGGCTCTACCGCATCCGCCCCTCCGCCGCCCACCCGCCCTTCCGCCGCACCGCCAACGGGCGGCTGCGCAGCGCCCCCTTCCGCGACACCGAGCCCGACCCCAACCGGCTGCGCTGGGGCCCGCTCCCGCTGCCCGGCGGCGACACCGGCACCGACTTCGTCGACGGCCTGGTCACCGTCGGCGGCAACGGCGACGTGCTGCGCCGCGAGGGCATCGGCATCCACTGGTACGCCGCCAACCGCTCCATGGACGACCGGGTCTTCTCCTCCTCCGACGGCGAACTCCTGATCGTCCCCGAGCACGGCGCGCTCCTCCTCCGCACCGAACTGGGCCTCCTCGGCGTCGAGCCCGGCCACGTCGCCCTCGTCCCGCGCGGCCTCCGCTTCCGCGTCGAGCTGCGCCGGGCCGCCGACGGGGCGCGCGGCTACGTCTGCGAGAACTACGGACCGCCCTTCCGGCTGCCCGACCTCGGCCCCATCGGCGCCAACGGCCTCGCGAACGCCCGGGACTTCCTCGCCCCCGTCGCCGCGTACGAGGACCGCGACGAGCCGGTCGAGGTCATCACCAAGTTCGGCGGCAACCTGTGGGCGGCGACCTACGACCACTCCCCGCTGGACGTCGTCGCCTGGCACGGCACCCATGTCCCGTACGTCTACGACCTGCGCCGCTTCAACGTCCTCGGCACGGTCAGCTACGACCACCCCGACCCGTCCCTCTACACCGTGCTCGCGGCTCCCGACGTGGACTTCGTCGTCTTCGCCCCGCGCTGGCTGGTCGGCGAGGACACCTTCCGGCCGCCCTACTTCCACCGGAACGTGATGACCGAGTTCATGGGCCTCATCGAGGGTGCGTACGACGCGAAGGCGGAGGGCTTCGTCCCGGGCGGGGCCTCCCTCCACAACATGATGTCCGCGCACGGCCCGGACCGGGTGACCTTCGACAGGGCCAGCGGGGCGGAACTGCGGCCGCAGAAGGTCGATGACGGGCTGGCTTTCATGTTCGAGACGCGGTGGCCGGTCGTGCCGACCGCTTACGCGATGAGCGCGGCGCACCTCCAGCCCGGCTACGACGCCGTCTGGGACGGCCTCGAGCGCCACTTCACCGGCTGACGCCGCCGCTCCGGCACGAACCGGGGGCGCTGCCCCTGGACCCCGGACGTGCGTTGTCGGGTGCGGGTCCGTGGCCGGGTTGTGCCAGCCCTCCCCCAGACTCCGTCTGGGAGGTGCCCCCATCTCGCTTCGCTCGCCTCAGGCGGACGGCCTACCCACAACCCGGACGGGTGAATTCAGCCCGTCCGGCGTTTGAGGACACGCCCGGAGGGCGTTCGGGGCCGAGCCGTGCGAGGGACGCGGGACGAGAGGGGGTCAGGGCGTTGGCGAGGCCGACGGGCTGCTCGCGCTGGGGGACGGGGACTGGCAAGTGACCGTGAAGGAAACGTGGTTGGACTGCAGGGTCAGGGGCTGGTTGACGTCGACGGCGATCCAGTCCGTGGAGGGGTTGTAGTCGGCAGGGTGGGAGAGCTCGGTGTGGGTGACGGTGCGGGATGTGGGGTCGCCGGCGGCGAAGTGGGCGGTTTTCCAGGCGGGGTCGGAGCTCCCGCCGTTGTGGGTGCGCCAGCGGTAGGTGACGGTGGCGGGGGTGCGGCTGACGGTGATGACGGCGGAGAAGGAGGGGGCGGCCGCGTCGGGGGGCGGGCAGGGGCCGGCGTAGGTGTCGCGGGTGGCGGAGACGAGGACGGTGAGGTGGAGGGCGGCGGGGGGTGGGGTGGTGGGGGTTGGGGCGGACGTGGTGGGGCTCGTAGTGGTGGGGGCGCTGGAAGTGAGGCCGGCGGAGGTGGTGGCGCTGGGGCCGTTGGCGGAGGAGGCGCCGCCCGCGTTGTCGCCGAGGAGGGCCCAGGCGACGCCGGCGGCGGCGAGGGCCAGGGCGAGGATGCCGGCGGCCATGGCGACGACGGCCCGGCGGGGCGGCGGGCCGGCGGCGGCGTCCGTGGCGACGGTGGTGGCGGCAAGCGGCGCCGGGGGCGGGCTCGGCGGCAGGGCGACGGTCGGGGTGTAGGCCGCCCGGCCGGCAGCCACGGCGTCGAGGACGCGCTGGGCGTCGGGGCCGGTCAGCCGCTCGGCCGGGTCCTTGCGGAGCAGGCCCGCGATGACCGGCGCGAGGGGTCCGGCGTGGCGCGGCTCGGGCAGGGGTTCGTCGACGACGGCACGCAGGGTGCTGAGGGCGGTGTCGCGGCGGAAGGGCGAGCCGCCTTCCACGGCGACGTACAGCAGCACGCCGAGCGACCAGAGGTCGGACTCGGGGCCGGTGCGGCGGCCGAGGGCGCGCTCGGGGGCGAGGTATTCGGGCGAACCGACGACTTCACCGGTGCGGGTGAGGGCGGAGGTGCCCTCCATGATGGCGATGCCGAAGTCGGTGAGGACGATGCGGCCGTCGTTGCCGATGAGTACGTTGCCGGGTTTCACGTCGCGGTGCAGCACACCCCGTTCGTGGGCGACGCGCAGCGCGGCGAGCACGCGGCCGCCGATCTCGGCGGCGCGGCGCGGGGTGAGCGGGCCGTCCGCGTCGAGGATGTCGGAGAGGGAGAGGCCGCGGACGAGTTCCATGACGATCCAGGGGCTGCCCTCGGCCATCGCCACGTCGTAGACGGTGATCACGTTGGGGTGGTCGACGCGGGCTGCCGCGCGGCCCTCCGCTTCGAGCCGGGCGTAGAGCCGGCGGACTTCGTGGTCGTCGAGGCCGTCCGGGGCGCGTACCTCCTTGATGGCGACCTCGCGGCCCAGCACCTCGTCGCGGGCGCGCCACACCACGCCCATGCCGCCGCGGCCCAACTCGCCGAGCAGCCGGTAGCGTCCCGCCACCATCCGAGTCGTCATCAGGCGCCCCCCATCGCGTCGCCGCCCAGCATGACCGAACTTTCCCCCTCAACGGCCCTTTCAGTCACAAACCTCCCTCAACCCAGCGTCGCCGCCGCGCCCCTGAGTACGAGCCCGCAGCCCAGCGCGAAGACCACGGCCGCCGTCCCGACCGGCGCCACGCGGTGGGCGAGCGCAAGGAGCCGGCCACCGCGACGGACCTTGACCCGGCCGGCCAGCTTCCCGAGCCGCACGACGGCGAAGCCCGCCGCCGTCAGCGTCAGGGCCAGCCCCGCGCCGTACGCCAGCACCAGCAGGAACCCGAACCACGCCTTCCCCAGGGCCGCCGCGCCCACCAGCACCACGACGGCGGACGGGCTCGGGACCAGTCCCCCGGCGAAGCCGAGCAGGATCGTGCCCCGGAGGGTGGGCTTGGCCGGGTGGTCGTGGTCGTGGTGATGGTGAATGTCGTGACCGTGGTGGTGCGGCTCGGCAGCAGGCAACGCGGCGTGGCCGTGGGAGGCAGGCGCCGCCGAAGCCGTGACGAGCACGCGGTCGTGGTGATGGCTGTGCGCGTGGTCGTGGCCGTGGTCATGCCCGTGGTCGTGTGGGCGACCCCGCAGCCGCCACGCCCGCCGCAGCAGTGCAGCACCCGCAAAGACGACGAGCAGGCCGCTCGCGACTCCCAGCCAGCCGATGATCGAGGGCGCCGCCGCCGAGCCGGCCGTCACCAGCAGGCCCAGCCCGAAGACGCCCAGGGTGTGCGTGACGGTCACCGAGGCGCCCAGCGCGAACATGTCGCGCCGCGAACCGCGTCCGCCCGCCGCGGCGGCAGCGGCCATCAGGGTCTTGCCATGGCCGGGGGCCAGGGCGTGGAGTGCGCCGAGCAGAAGTGCGGTGCCGAGCGCGAGCGCGCCGAAGCCGGGGGTGAGGTCGTGGCGGGCCACCAGCCCGGTGAGGGCCTGGGTCCAGCGGTCCGCACCGCGCGGCAGTACGGAGGCGACGCCGCCCTGCGTATCGGTTGCGGGCGCGGCGGAGAGCGCCGGGCCGCCCGGCTTCGTACGCAGCGCCGCTGAGCGCTCGTTCGCCGGGGAGGAGAGGAGGTCCTTCGGGTAGGCCGTCAGGCGGTGGGACAGCGACTGCTCCGCGACGTCCGAGCCGGTGAGGGTCCGGCGGTCGCCCCGGGCGGTGATCTCCCGCCAGCCCGGTCCGGTGCCGATGTCCTGCGGGCGGTACGCGATCGTGGCCGCCGCCCCGCGCGGCAGTGCCGCCCCGAGCCGGCACTCGACCCGCAGCGTCGGCAGGCCCGCCTGGCCGGGGCGCAGGGAGGCCTTCGCCGAGCCGACGGTGACCTGTTCGCCCGTGCCGCCCACCGTCAGCCGGGCGCCGCGCGCGGCCGCCGCGCATCGGGCCGAGGCCCAGGCTGTCAACTCGCCCGGCGACAGGGCGTTGTCCTCGTTCGTGTCGATGACCGGCTTCGCCTGGGCGGCGGGGATCTCGGCCAGGTCCTCGACGTGGTCGACGGTCAGCCGTGAGGATCCGGCGACGAGCCCGTCGTACCGGTTGACGGTGAAGTTGCCCAGCGGGTGGGCCGAGGCGACCGCTGTCGGCAGCATCAGCAGTGCGGCGCCCGCCGCCAGTACGGCCCCGAACCGGGCCGCCCGGCGCCTCACTTCGCACCGCCCAGGGCGTGCAGGGCGGTGCGGGCCGTCTTCGAAGCGGTGGGCGAGAAGCCGGGGTTGAGCTTGAGGGCCGCGATGAGTGAGGTGCGGGCGGCGGACCGGTCGCCGAGGGCTCGTTCGATCATGCCGCGGTGGTAGAGGAAGAGGGCGTTGCGGTAGCCCGGCGCGGCGGCGTGCTTGGCGTAGGTGAGGGCTTCGCGGTCGTGGCCGTTGACGTGGAGGGCCCAGGCGAGGGCGTCGGCGGTGTGGACGCTGTGGCGGCGCTGCCATTCGGCACGGGCGGCGCGCAGGGCTTCGTCGCGGTCGCCGTGGTCGGCGGCGACCAGAGCGGTGTCGAGGTCGGTGGCGACGCCGTTGGCGCGAGCGAGGGCGATCCAGGTGCCGACGACGCCGTACTGCTGCTGGGCGCGCTTGCGGTCACCCTGGGCCTCGTACACCTCGCCCAGGGCGGCGAGTTGGGCGGGCAGCGGGTAGCGGCGGACGACCTCGGCCAGGTCGCGGGCGGCGTCGGCGAGTTGGCCGCGGGCGGCGTAGGTACGGCCGCGGCCGTCGAGTGCCGGGAGGTAGGAGGGGGAGACGCGGAGGGCTTCGGCGTAGTGCTTGAGGGCGGTGGTGTAGTCGCCCTGACTCCAGGCGAGTTGGCCGAGGGCGGTGGTGACGTAGGCGATGTCGCCCGGGGAGACGGCCGAGCCGAGGGCGTCGAGGAGGACGCGGCGGGCGCCCTTGGGGTCGCCGCGCAGTTCGAGGACGTACGCGTAGCGGGTGAAGATCGGGATTCCGGGGCGGATGGAGTCCGCGTGCCGGACGGCGCGGAAGGCGGCGTCGTAGCGGCCGAGTTCGACGAGGGCGTCGATGCGGACGGCCAGGGCGCGTTCGTTGTAGGCGTTGATGGTCAGCGCGCTCTCGGCGTTGCGGAGGGCGGCGGGGAAGTCGTGGCGGGCGGCGGCGAGGGCGGCCCGGCCGGCGAGGGCGGCGTCGTTGTCCTTGCGCTGGATCGTCATGGAACGGTCGAACGCCTCCTCGGCCTGGGGATATCTGGTCGGGTCACCGGTGGTGCGGGCCTGTTCCACATAGGCGGCGCCGAGCGTCGCCCAGCTCACCGCGTCCTTGGGCTGCGTCCGCAGATGGGTCTGCAGGGCCGCGATGCCGCTCGCCAGGTCGCCGTCCGCGATCCGCTCCAGCGGTGCGTCGGCGGCGGTCGTACGGGTGGCGGCCGCCGGCTGCCCACCGGTGCCGCCGATGACGATCGCCCCGGCGGTCAGCGCCGCCGCGAGCGCCACGACGACGCCCGCGGCGCCGAGCCTGCGCCGCCACGGCGGCCGGGGCTGCGCCGACGTGGTCACGGTTTCTGCCGATGCGGGCATCGCATGTGCCTTCCTGGGTGGGACGGACCGACGGGGTTCAGGCGGTTGCGGCTCGGCCGCCCCGGGGAACGGGGGGGCGGCCGAGCCGTGCCCGGCAGGCGGGTGCCGGGCGGGCGGGCGTGGCTCGGTGGGGGTCCCCCGGCCGAAGGCTGGGGGCGGGAGTGTCCGGGCCGCGCCAGGTGGTGGGGGTCAGCGACCGGCGTGCGCGCGACGGGGGCGCCGCATGCGCCACCACGCGAGGGCCGAGCCGATGAGCAGTACGCCGATGCCGCCGGAGACGGCGGACACGACCAGCGTGCGGTTGTCACCGGAGGGGACCAGGGCGCCGCCGTTGAGCAGGGTGCGGTCGGACTGGGTGGTGGCGTTCTTCGCCGTGGGGCCGTCGGAGCCGGACGCGGGCAGCCCGACGTACGGGAAGCTGTGCTGGAAGTCCACGTCATTGGCGTCGACCGCGTCGCCGAGGTCGTTCTTGCTGCCGACGAGTTCGCCCTCGACGACCTGTAGCGAGATGTCGATCACGTCGTCGGTGAGCCGCCGCCCGTTGGGGAAGCCGGCGTTGTCGCCGTCGAGCACGCCCAGGCGCTTGGGTGACTTGGCCGGTTTGATCGACGTGTTGAGCCGCAGCTCTTCCGAAGCGCGCACGTACGGCGGCTTGTTGAGCCCGTCGACGCCGGTCAGGAAGACCGAGACCAGGTCGTCGCGGGGCTCGGCCGGGGCCTTGATCTTGTAGATGCCCTCGATCAGCTTGGGCAGCTCCGGCTTGGTGACGTTGTCAAGGAACTGGGCGTCGTCATAGGGCGAGGACGCGTTGAACTTGTCCTTGTCCTTGAGCGGGTTGACGACCTCGTTGACCAGCGGGTTGCCGAGCCGGGAGACCTGCACGTAGTGGCCGCTGGAGTTGAGCCGCTGGGTGGTGGCCCAGATGCCGAGGATCGGCTGCTTCTTGGACTCGCGGATGTACGTGGAGGGGACCTGGATGGCGAGGGTGTTGACGTTGTAGCCCTTGAGGGTGTCGTTGCCGACCTCGGACAGGTCGCCGCCGTAGAGCAGGTCGAAGACCCGCAGGTCGGCGAAGAAGGAGTCGTCGGCCTGGCCGGCGAAGACGCTGGTGCCGCCGCCGATGCCCTTGACGGCCTGGTCGCGCAGCGTCGCGTAGTTCGGCATGGAGGCCTTGCCGACGTTGGACGGCGCGACGAGCACGTTGCGGGCGATCCGGGTCTTCTTCACCACCCGCGACTTGTGCACCTTCAGCAGGTCGACGTTGTACGTCTGGAAGAAGTTGAGGTCCGGGTCGTCGAGGCTGGTGACCTCGCCGGTGTTGTAGAGGAACGTGTCGCCGCTGCGGAAGTGGTCCTTGAAGGTCCAGCGGTAGACGTAGTCGCTCTGGGCGTCGCCGTCGTTGTCGATGTGGAGGTCGTACTGGGCGGCGTTGGAGAACTTGTAGAAGTTGGGGCCGCCGCCCGGCTCCTCGAAGGGGATGAAGTTGGCCACCAGGGTCGTCTTGTCCGCGTGGTCGGGACTGACGAAGGCGTACAGGTCCGTGTTGTCGAACTGCGGCTGGCCCGAGATCAGCGGGGCCTCGCGGTGGCTGGAGGCGACGGCGGTCCCGGGCCGGAGTGCGGCGACGCCGGCCGTGGCGAGTCCACCGGCGGCCAGCGCGGCCACGGTGAGCAGGGCGATCCTGCGGGTTCCCCCCGCCCGGATCCGGGCTTTGAGCCTGAGCCTGCTCCTGATGTCTGCGGTCATCGCGTCGGTCCTTTGGCTTCAAGTGCCGGTGCCCTGTGGCAGAGGCGCTCACGGGGGTGTTCGGAGACCGGGCGGCAACGGATTGGTCGATGGGGCAATCCGCTGAGATCCCTCCCTACGAATGCCTGTTGTGAGGACAATGACGAGGCCTGAAAGGGGAGGAGACGCGGTGCATGTGGTTCGTAAGGACATCCGGGACAGCCAAGAGGCCGACCGGCTGCTGCCGTTGGTCGGGCGCGGCGATCATCAGGCCTTCGAGGAGCTGTACAACCTGGTGGCGGCCCCCGTGTACGGGCTGGTGCGGCGGGTGTTGCGGGATCCCGCGCAGTCCGAGGAGGTCGCCCAGGAGGCGCTGCTCGACGTGTGGCGCAGCGCCCCCCGTTTCGACCCGGGGCGTGGCACGGCGCTGGCCTGGATCCTGACCTTCGCCCACCGGCGGGCGGTGGACCGGGTACGGTCGGCGCGCGCCGCCTCCGAGCGGGAGCTGCGGGTCGGCCGGCGGTCCGACGGGCCCGCCTTCGACCAGGTCGCGGAGGCCGTCGAGGGCACCCTGGAACGCGAATGGGTACGCGGCTGCCTCGAGCGGCTGACGGAACTGCAGCGGCAGTCGGTGACCCTGGCGTACTACGAGGGCTACACCTATCGCGAGGTGGCCGGCCGCCTGTCCGTGCCGCTCGGCACCGTCAAGACACGCATGCGCGACGGCCTCACGAGGCTGCGCGAATGCCTGGGGAGCGCGGCATGAGTCGCCGAATCCACGAACTCGCCGCGGCCTACGCGCTGGACGCGTTGGAGCCGCGTGAACTGCGCCGTTTCGAGCGGCACATGACGCGCTGCGAGCCCTGCGCCTACGAGGTGCGGATGCTCGGCCAGGACGCCGTACGCCTGGGCCGCGCCGCCTCCTTCCCGCCGCCGCTGTTCATGCGTGACCGGGTGCTGACGGCGGTGCGTACGACGCCGCAGGAGAGTGCTTCGCCGGTGCGCGCGGCCCGGCCGGCCGCCACCGCGACACGCCCGAGGTCGCGGGCCAAGCCCCGGATCCGGCTGACGACGGTCGCGGCCGGCTTCTGTCTGGCGGCGGCTGTCGTGCTGGGTGTGCTGTTCGTACGTACGGATGCCGAGCTGGGCCGGGAGCGCGACGCCTCCGCTGCCGTCAACCAGGTGCTGGCCGCCCCCGACGCGACCGCCAGGAGCGGCAGCGACAGCCAGGGCCGGGGCATCACCGCCGTCGTGTCGAACTCGCTGCACCGGGCGGTGGTGACCATCCACGGACTGCCGTCGGCGCCGGCCGGGCGGGTCTACCAGCTGTGGCTGATGGGCGGCGACGCGGCCTCCGTACGATCGGTGGGCCTCCTGCCGTCGAACGGCGGTCCGTTGGTCGCTACCGCACTGAATGACCGTTCCACGGCATTTGCGGTGACTGTTGAGCCGGATGGCGGATCTCAGCAGCCCACCACCACCCCCGTCGCCCAACTCCCCCTGACGGTGCGGGAAACCGGCACTATCGCGTCAACAGCCTTGACTCAGAGGTGAATCCGAGGCAGGGGATGCGCGGGTGACGCAGCCAGGCGATAGGGTTACCCTGCCCGGTGCCGGGTGCCCTCGAACGGGTGGGGAGTGTCATGGAACAGATAGCTATGCGGAGCAGGCCGCGCGTGCCTGCCATCAACTGCGGAAACAGTGCGTCCAGCGCGCGCGTCGACCGTCATCTCGCGATACTGGGCGGCCCTGCCCTGCCCCAGCGCGAGACGGAGGAAGCCACGCTGCTGATGCGCGAGCTGACCTCGCGCGACCGCTCGCACACCAAGGCCAGCCGTGGTGCCCGCGTCTCGCTCTTCGCACCGCTGCGACGGCTGCGCCGTTCGCTGTTCGGCAGCCGCGGCTGAGCCATCGGTTCCTGACGGGTCCGGAAGACCGCACTGTCCCGGCACCGCGCCGTGCCACCCCTCGGCGCGTCAGTGCGATCGTCCGGACCTGTCACTTTGTCGATTTGTCGTAACGACGCCACCGCCAGCGGCGCACACGCCGCGAGTGGCCCCTCCCCCCCGACGCCACCACCGGGTGCGCCACCGGCCAGGCCGCGCCCGCCGTGCCTGCCGTCCCGTTGCCGAACAGCTCCCGGCGGGCCGCGCTCACCGCGCGGCCGTGCCGCCTGCACCGGGTGCGCCCTGTCCGTTCTGGGGTCGGGGCCGCCACCGGGCAGCCTCCTCAGCGCTCGAACGTGACCGGGGGCGTTGGGTTGCCCCCCGTGTGTTCTCGTCGCTTCCGGGGGCAACCCGGCGCACCCCCTCCTACGTATCCTCGCGGCTGCGGGTCAGTGGGGGCCTGTCCTCGCGGGTCGGCGATGAGTTTTCCCGCCCGCTTCCGTCTTACCTGGAGACACTGAAATCTGCTGATCAGAGGGCAGCCATGTTGGACAGGCAATTCACCGCGACCCTGCAGAAGAGCCCGAACAAGGGCGGCTGGACCTATGTCGTCTGGCCCGAGGCGGCCGACTTCTTCGGCACCCGTGGGTTGGTCAAGGTCCGGGGCACGATCGACGGTCATCCGTTCCGCAGCTCGTTCATGGCCCTGGGGGACGGCACCCACAAGCTGCCGGTGAAGGCGGACGTGCGCAAGGCGATCGGCAAGGGGGAGGGAGACACGGTGACCGTCCGCCTTGAGGAGCGGGTGGACGAATAGCTGGCGGCGCCGGGTCCAGGTCAAAGAAGGGCGTACTGGCCGTCCGGGCCTTCCTCGTGGTGGTCCAGTACGGAGGCGGGGCGCCGGGCAGTGTCCGGAACCGGCAGGACTCCCAAGGCGCGCAGTTCTTCCGCCCCGATGGGCTCGGCGGCGTCCACGCGGGCGGCGAGGTCAGTGCGGCGGGGTTCCAGATCGGCCAACAGGGCGAGCACGGTGACCAGTTCGAGCAGTTCGGAGGTGCGGGAGCGAGGCCAGGTCGGGGGGCGGATGGCCTCGAGGGTGCCGGGGGCTCCGGGGGAGGTGCGGCGCTCGCACCAGGGCTCGGCGAACGGCCAGGCGGCGGGCGGGACCGGGGAGACCAGTCCGGTGCCGAGGCGGAGCGCTTGCTCGGCGGGGTCGTAGGTGGCGGCGTCGGGTATGCCGGGGATCGCGGAACGAACGTAGGGGCGCCGACCGCCCGGCATGCGCGGTCGGCCGCCCGTGCCGAACCGTGCGCCGTAGGTGTGGAGCCATACGATCTCGCGGCCCAGCGAGACGCCCTCCGCCCAGAGCGCGGGGGACGCGGTGAGGGTGACCTCGGGGGTCGCGGCGACGGCTGTCCAGGCGAGTACGTCCTCCGGCGTGACCGGCAGGCCGAGGCGGTGGGTGAGGTGGCCGAGGAGGCCGGGGGCGAGGTTGGGGTCCAGGCCACCGGGACGGCGGTAGAGGGGGCGGATGGGGCCCTGGCGGCCCACCGGGAGGAGCGCGGAGTAGGCGGGCGGGGCTTCGGCCGCTTCCACGGTGTACAGCTGGTGCGTGGTGTCGGCGACCCGCCACAACTCCGGGCGGGCGGAGTCGATCACGCGGTTGTCCGGTATCAGCCACTGCCGGTCGAAGGGCTCGTGCATGACCTGGACCGGCTCGGGGCAGGGCCCGTCCTCCCTGGCCAGGCGCCCGCCCGGGGCGGGGTGTCCGGGCAGCTGCGGCACCGCTGAGCGCGGGCTGCGCGATCTCGTGACCTGGAACAGCGTGTCGCGCTCGGTCGGTTCTGTTGTGACCAGCCGGTCCCAGCGGGCCCGCAGGGTGGCCGCTTCGGCCGCCACCACCCAACCGCGCCCGAGCCGCAGCGGTGCGACCGCCCACGGCATGATCTCGGCCAGCGTCAGCGATGTCCCCACCACCCGCATGGTAGCCGCCGGCCCCCGGCACGGGCCGGGGGCCGGTGGGGCCGGGACGGAGCCGAGGCGGAGGTGGGGCTGAGCCCTACGCCACTGCCGCGAACACGGGGAAGTAGCCGCCGGACTGGCCGGAGGCGGTGGGGTGGTAGGACTCGTAGGTGGGATAGGTGAGGCTGTGCAGCCAGGCGGAGCCGGAGCAGAGTTCGTGCCCGGTGAAGCCGGAGCGGACGTCGGCGAAGGTGAAGCCGTGGTCGGCGGCGCGCTTGGCCGTGGTGTCGTCCAGGAGGTCGGCGGCGGAGTTGATGGCGGAGCGCTTGGTCTCGCTCAGGCCGATGCAGGTCGTGCCGAGCTTGTAGAAGCGGGGGTAGCCGAGCACCACGACGTGCGCGTAGGGCGCCTTGGCGGTGATGGCGTTGTAGACCGCGTCCAGCTGGCCGGGGAGGGTGTTGGTGGCGTAGGCGCGGGCGGTGTTGATCCGGCTGAGGCAGGTGGAGTCGGAGTAGAGGACGCAGGTGGTCATGACGTCCGAGAAGCCCGCGTCGTTGCCGCCGATGCTGATGCTGACGAGGGTGGTGGCGGAGCTGAGCGGGCCCAGCTGACTGTTGATCACGTCGGTGGTCTTCGCGCCGGAACAGGCCGTGAAAGAGAACCCGGACGGAGTATGCGCGGCGGCCCAGAGCGCGGGGTACGCCCTGGTGCTGCGGTAGCAGCTTCCGCTGGCGCTGTCGTAGCTGCCGGAGCCGACGCCGGAGGAGTAGGAGTCGCCGAGGGCCACGTACACAGGGCCTGCGGCGTGTGCCGAACCCGCACCGAACAGGGCGAGAGCGGCGGTAAGGAGCAGCGCGGATGCGGCCGCCAGGAATCGGGACAGTCTCATGAAACCTCCCTTAGCAGGATCTCTGCCGCATCTGTCGTACCAAGCGGTAACCCGTTCGGGAAGTGTTCATGCCAGAATTTCCTGACATGGACATGCGTGGGATTGCAGTCGTATGACAGGGCTATGACATCCGTTCAACACCCTTGTTCTACAGGCGTAGTTCGGTGAATCTTTAGCAAGACGAGAGACCAGGAATACCCAATTCTGACTCTCGGCCAGGTTCGCGATCCCGCGTACCGCGCACCCCCCACAAGAGCGCGCACGCACCACCACAGCGCGCCACCGATCGAGGAGGACTCCCTCGCGATGGCAGTGATGCGCACCACCAAGCGGCGGATCGCCGCAGCGTTCGCCGCTACGGCGGCCGCCGCCGCACTCGGCGCCGGAACCGCACTCCCCGCCCACGCCGCAGCTCCGGCGGAAGGCAAAGTCCTGCACGCCGACTCGCCCGAAGCGATCAAGGGCAGCTACATCGTCACGCTGAAGCAGTCGGCCGGCTTCAAGTCGGCGTCCACGCAGGGCAAGAGCCTGATATCCGGCTACGGCGGCACGGTCAAGAAGACCTTCAAGACCGCGCTGAACGGCTACTCGGCCAAGCTCACCGCCACCGAGGCGAAGCGACTGGCCGCCGACCCGTCCGTCGCCTATGTCGAGCAGGACCAGGTCGTCCACGCCGACGCCACCCAGTCGAGCGCCCCGTGGGGCCTGGACCGGATCGACCAGGCGAGCCTGCCGCTGAGCGGCACCTACACCTACCCGGACACCGCGGGCAGTGGCGTGACGGTCTACGTCATCGACACCGGCGTGCGGATCACCCACACCCAGATCAGTGGCCGGGCCTCGTACGGCTACGACTTCGTCGACAACGACAGCACCGCGCAGGACGGCAACGGCCACGGCACGCACGTCGCCACGACCATCGCCGGTTCGACGTACGGTGTCGCCAAGTCGGCCAAGATCGTCGCCGTCCGGGTGCTCGACAACAACGGCTCCGGCACCACCTCCGGTGTGGTCTCCGGCATCGACTGGGTGACCAGCAACCACACCAGCCCGGCGGTCGCCAACATGTCGCTGGGCGGCAGCGCCAGCACCTCGCTCGACACCGCGGTGGCCAACTCGATCTCCTCGGGCGTGACGTACGCGGTCGCGGCCGGCAACTCCTCCGCCAACGCGTCGGGCTACTCCCCCGCCCGGGTCGGCACGGCGATCACCGTCGGCGCCACCACCAGCGCGGACGCCAAGGCCAGCTACTCCAACTACGGCTCGACCGTGGACATCTTCGCCCCGGGCTCGTCGATCCTGGCGGGCTACAACACCAGCGACACGGCCACCGCGACCCTCTCGGGTACGTCGATGGCCACCCCCCACGTCGCCGGTGCCGCGGCCGTCTACCTGGCCGGCCACACCAGCGCCACCCCGGCCACCGTCGCCGGCGCCCTGGTCGCCGGTGCCGCGTCGAACAAGCTGACCAGCGTCGGCACCGGTTCGCCGAACAAGCTGCTCCAGCTCATCTCGTAACCGCAAGCGAAGAACGGCGGCCGTCGTCCCCTCGGAGCGGCGGCCGCTGGCTGCTTCCTGGCCGTTTTCTTGACGCGCCTGCCGGGGCTGCGCGACATTGAAGCCCTGCATCCGGCGTTTTGGGGGGCAAAGTCGCCAATGCAACCAACGCGCAAACAGACGCTCGGCAAGGAATCACTCCCACTGCTCGCCGGCGCCGCCGTCGGAGTGGGAGGCGTCGGCGCGGTGCTCGCCCTTGCGGACATCGGTTCGCCGATACGGGCCCCGTTCACCCTGTTCTTCCTCCTGGTCGCGCCCGGGGCCGCGCTCGCCGCCGCGCTGCGCGGCCTCGATCCGCTGAGCCGGGTGGTCATCGCGGCGGCCGGGGCCGTCGTGGTGGACCTCCTGGTCTCCCAGGGGATGCTGGCCCTGCACATCTGGTCCGTACGCGGCGGGGTGGGCGTCGTCACGGCGGTGAGCGCCACCCTGTTCCTGCTGCCGCTCGCGCGGCGGGCGTACAGCCGTGACGGCGGCTGTGACAGCGGCCGTGACGCGGAAAGGCAGACCCCTTGACCGTGGACATCTCGGTGTACCGCCCCGGCGATCTGACCGCGGCCGACCGGGCGGCGTGGGCGGAAACGCAGGCGCAGGCCGCCGCCATGGGCAGCCCGCAGCTCGACAATCCCTTCCTGGCACCGGAATTCGCCCTCGCCGTGGGGCGGCACCGCCGCGGGGTGCGGATCGCGGTGCTGCGCGAGGAAGGCGAACCGGTCGCGTTCTTCCCCTTCCAGCGCACCGCCGCCGGCGTCGGCCGCGCGGTGGGCCTCGGCCTCTCGGACTGCCAGGGCCTCGTGCACCGGCCCGGCTTCCAGTGGGACGCCCGGGAGCTGCTGCGGGCCTGCGGGCTCGCCGTATGGGAGTTCGACCACCTGGTGGACGGCCAGAAGCCCTTCGAGGAGGGTGCCGGTGGCTCGTATCCGTCACCCGTCATGGACGTGGAGCACGGCTACGCGACGTATCTCGGCCATATTCGGTCCCGTTCCCCCAAGTTCGTACGCACCACCCTCGCCAAGGAGCGCAAGCTGGCGCGCGACCTCGGCGGAGTCCGCTACGTCCACGACGAGCGGGACCAGGCCGCCCTGCGCACGCTCATGGAGTGGAAGTCCGCCCAGTACCGAAGAACCGGGCGCAGCGACCGCTTCTCCCGGCCGTGGATCGTCGAGCTGGTCGAGCAGCTCTTCCACTCACGCAGCAAGGGCTTCGCGGGGCTGCTGTCGGTGCTCTACGCGGACGGGCGGCCGGTCGCCGCGCACTTCGGGATGCGTTCGCCATCGGTGCTGGCGTGCTGGTTTCCGGCGTACGACCCGGCGTACGCCAAGTACTCGCCGGGGCTGATCCTGCACCTGCGGATGGCGGAGGCGGCGGCCGCCGAGGGCGTGGCGTATCTGGATCTCGGGCGCGGTGAGAAGGAGTACAAGGAGTCGCTCAAGACCCGCGATCTCACCGTCTCCGAGGGCTGGGTGACCCGCCGCCATCCGGTCGCGGTCGGGCACCGGGCCCGGCGTGCGCCGGTGCGCGCGCTGCGCAACGCGGTGACGGCACGACCCCGGCTGCGCGAGCCGGCGGACCGGTTGCTCAAGCGCGTGGGGCGGTTGCGCGCCGGAGCTCAATAACGGACATTGCCGGATATGGAAGATCAATGCGACAGGTTAGGTTCAATTCCAGTCAAACGTAACCATGTCACAGGTATTGCCATAGAGTCTCCATCATCAATACCGTCGTACATCAACCCGCATCGATCCATCACAGCCAGCGGCTCCGGGGAGGGCTCGTCAGTCGCGATGGATAGGCGCGGGGCGCGGTAGGGGGGTGCCGTGCTCGGTCACAGGGACATGTACCGAGTTGCGAGCCGCGCGGCCCAGACGCATGCCAACTCACCTTGCCCGCCAACAGTCGATGCCGCCTGTGCGGAACCGGCTGGGGCCAGGTGAAACCCCCCTTTCGAACCGGACACACCACTGGACCGCCCGGGGCGGGCGGTCCACCGGACGAGAGGGAAAAAGGACTCATGAGCTCCTTTTTGCGCCCGGTAGTCACCGGGCAGGCTCCTTCGGTCTTGCCTTCCCATTTCACCGAGGTCTCCTCGCACTTGGCGATCGCGCCGCTGGTCAGCGTGGTCATCCCGGCGATGAACGAGGCGGAGAACCTGCCTCACGTCTTCGCCACTCTGCCTTCCTGGATCCATGAGGTCGTCCTGGTCGACGGGCACTCCACGGACGACACGGTGAAGGTCGCACGCGAGCTGAGGCCGGACGTGCGGGTCGTCGCACAGACCGGAAAGGGCAAGGGCGACGCGCTCATCAGCGGATTCGCCGCCTGCACCGGCGAGATCATCGTCATGGTCGACGCGGACGGCTCGGCTGACGGCAGCGAGATCGTCTCCTACGTGTCGGCCCTGGTCGGGGGGGCCGATTTCGCCAAGGGTTCGCGCTTCGCCAACGGCGGTGGCACGGACGACATGACACCGATCCGAAAACTCGGCAACCACGTGCTCTGCGCGGTGGTCAACGCCAAGTTCGGAGCCCGCTACACCGATCTCTGCTACGGCTACAACGCCTTCTGGAGGCACTGCCTGGACAAGATCACCCTGGACTGCACCGGTTTCGAGGTCGAGACCCTGATGAACATCAGAGTGGTCAAGGCCGGCCTGCGAGTGCAGGAGATACCGAGCCACGAGTACGTACGGATCCACGGCGTCAGCAATCTGCGGGCCGTCCGTGACGGTCTTCGGGTGCTGCGCGTGATCGTTCACGAACGGCGCGAGCGCCGCCGCGCCCATCGCAAGGAGGTGCGGTGAGCGTGAGCGGGGAGCGCCCCTCCTTCTCGGTGATCATCTGCGTCTACACCGAGGACCGCTGGGGCGACATCCTCGCCGCGGTCGCCTCGGTGCGGGCGCAGAGCCTGCCGGTGCGGGAGATTCTGCTCGTGGTCGACCACAATCCCGGGCTGCTGCACCGGCTTGCGGAGCTGTACGCCGACGATCCTCCGGTCCGCGTCCTGGCCAACGCCGGGCCACGCGGGCTCTCCGCCGGGCGCAACACGGGCATCGCCGCCTGCGAAGGTGACGTCGTTGCCTTCCTCGACGACGACGCGGTCGCCGAACGCGACTGGCTGCACTGGTTCGCCGACGCCTACTCCGACCCCCTCGTCCTCGGCGTCGGCGGCCGCACCCGACCCGTTTGGGCCTCCGGCCGCCGACCCCCCTGGTTCCCCCGGGAATTCGACTGGGTCGTCGGCGCCTCCTACCTCGGCCAGCCGTCCGGGCGTGCGCCCGTGCGCAATGTGCTCGGCGGCAACGCCTCGTTCAGGCGGATCGCCTTCGACATCGCGGGCGGCTTCGCCACCGGCATCGGCCGCGACGGCGACCGCCGCCCGATGGGCTGCGAGGAGACCGAGTTCTGCATCCGCCTCTCCCAGGCCAAGCCCGGCGCCCTGCTTCTGATCGACGACCGGGCCGTCATCTGGCACCGGGTCCCCGCGCCCCGCGAGCGCTTCTCGTACTTCCGCACCCGGTGCTATGCGGAGGGGCTGTCCAAGGCCCTGGTGACCCGGAGCGTCGGTACGGAGGCCGGGCTGGAGACCGAGCGCGCCTATGCGTTGCGGGTCCTTCCGCGCGGTGCCGCGCGCGGCCTCGGGGACGCCCTCCGGGGCCGCCCCGGCGGCGCGGGCCGCGCCGCCGCGATCACCACGGGCGCGACGGTGACCGCGGCGGGGTACGCCGTCGCGCGACTGCGGGTGCGTGGCCGCAGTTCAGCCCGTCCAGCGTTTGAGGACACTCCCCCAGAGGGGCGTTCGGGGGTCCAGGGGGCAGGCCCCCTGGTTTCGGGGAGGGGCGG
>NZ_JBHYXC010000020.1:37084-145531 GCF_042751495.1 Streptomyces sp. NPDC059373
GGTGGTGGGCCTGCCCTCCCCCCTCCTTTCTTCTTCCACACCCCCCCCGGGGGGGTTTGTGGGGCGCGGGGCCCCCCCCCCCCGCGTTACGGGGAGGGGCGGGGTGCTGGGGGCACCTCCCAGACGAAGGTCTGGGGGAGAGGACAACCCCCGGCCACGGAGCCGCTCCCGACGGACCGCCACGGGCAAGGAGGGTGACCGGATGAGCCGGCGCAGCGAAGCCGTGCCGATCCTGATGTACCACGCCGTCGCCGACGCACCTCCACCCTCGACGTACGGGCTGTCGGTCAGCCCGGCGGCGTACGCGGAGCAGATGCGACTGCTCGCCGACCACGACTTCTCGCCCCTGACCACGGCGGCGCTCGCGGCCGCCTGGCGGGAGGGCCGCCCCCTGCCGCCCCGCCCCGTGGTGATCACCTTCGACGACGGGTACGAGGACCTGCACCAGCACGCCCTCCCCGTGCTGAAGGAACACGGCTTCGCC
Organism: Streptomyces sp. NPDC059373; assembly: GCF_042751495.1. Lineage (NCBI taxonomy): Bacteria > Bacillati > Actinomycetota > Actinomycetes > Kitasatosporales > Streptomycetaceae > Streptomyces > Streptomyces sp. NPDC059373. Next base: position 37,569 of record NZ_JBHYXC010000020.1, read on the forward strand.
GCGACCGCCTTCCTCGCGACCGGCTGGCTGCGCGGAGCGCACGAAGTGCCGGGGGCGGCGCTGGACCGGATGCTCGACTGGGACCAGGTGCGCGAACTCGCCGCGGCGGGGGTGGAGATCGGCGGGCACAGCCACACCCATCCGCAGATGGACCAGCTCAGTGACGAGAGGCTGTGGTTCGAGGTGCTGCGGTGCAAGGAGATCCTGCGCGAGGAGCTGGACGGCGGGGCGCCGCCGGTGTCGTTCGCGTATCCGTACGGCTATTCCAGCCGCCGGGTGCGCCGCACCGTGCGGGCGGCCGGGTTCGGCGTGTCGCTGGCCGTGGGGAACGCGCTGGCGGCGCGGCGCCAGGGACCGTACGCGCTGGAGAGGGTGACGGTGCGGCGGAGTACGGGGATCGAGGAGTTCGAGCGGCTGGTGGAGGGCCGGGGGGTCGGCCGGAATTTTGCGAAGGACCGGGCGATGACCAAGGGCTACGCCATGGTCCGCAGAGCGCACCAGTGCATGCGGAAGGTACCCGGGACCCGTGGCTGACACGACGACCCGGAAGGCGCAGACGGCACCCGCCGTCACCCCCGGGGCAGAGGGGTCCGCCAACCACCTGTTCCGCAACGCCTACGCCCTGATGCTGAACACGGGCGTCTCCGCGGTCCTGGGCCTGGGCTACTGGCTGATCGCGGCCCGCTACTACACCGAGGACGCGGTCGGTCAGGGCTCGGCGGCGATCGCCGCGATGAAGTTCCTGGCCGGGCTGATGGCGGTGACCCTCACCGGGGCACTGACCCGCTTCGTCCCGGTGTCCGGGCGGCGGGCCGGACGGCTGATCTTCCAGACGTATGCGGGGAGTTCGGCGATCGTGGCCTTCTCAGCGGCGGTCTTCCTGCTGACGCTGGACAGCTGGGGGCCGTCGTACCGCTTTCTGCACGGGACCGCCCATGGCCTCGGCTTCATCGCGGCGGTGGTCGGCTGGTCGCTGCTCACGCTCCAGGACGGAGTACTGACCGGGCTGCGCAGCGCGCTGTGGGTGCCGGTCGGGAACACCGTCTTCTCGGCCGGCAAGCTGGCGTTGCTGGTGGTGATCGCGGCGGCGGTGCCGACGGCCGGGGTGTTCGTGTCGTGGGTGGCGGCGATCGGGCTGTCGGTGCTGCCGCTGGGCTGGCTGGTCTTCCGGCGGCTCGTGCCCCGGCATGTCGCGGCCACGGCGGGCCAGGGAGAGCCGCCGACCGTACGGGAGATGGGGCGGTTCGTCGCGGGCGACTCGACCGGCTCGCTCTTCGCGCTCGCGGTGGTCTACCTGGTGCCGGTGCTGGTCGCCTCGCAGATCAGCTCCGCGGACAACGCGTACTTCTACGTCACGATGACGATCGGCGGGACCATCGACCTGCTCGCCATCAACATGGGCTCGTCACTGACGGTCGAGGGCTCCCACGACCCCTCCCGAATCGCCGAGAACTGCCGGGCCGCGCTGCGCCGGATGGCCCGGATCATGGTGCCGATCGTGGTTTTCCTGCTGGTCTTCGCGCCCCGGATCCTGGGGGTGTTCGGGCAGGGTTACGCGGACGAGGGCGCGCCGCTGCTGCGGCTGCTCGCGCTGTGCTCGCTCAGCCGGGTGCTGATCGAGGTCTTCTTCGGGGTGCTGCGCGCCCAGAGCCGGACGGCGTTGCTGGCCGTGCTGCAGGGCGTGTTGTGCCTGCTGGTGCTCGGACTGACCCTTGCCCTGCTGTCGCCGCTGGGCATCGTCGGCGCGGGCTGGGCGGAACTGGCCAGCCTGGTGGTGATCGCGCTGATCTCGCTGGTCGGACTGCGGCGGGTGATGGCGGCCCCGACGGCGCCATCGGCCCCGGCGGCCCCGGAAGCTCCGGTGGATGTCCCCTCGGCCGGCGACGACCTGGAGGTCGTGTACGGCACCCGGTGGGCCAAGCGCGCTGCCGCCCTGGACCAGGACACCCTGCACCTGGGCGTACGGCTCGACTTCGATCACCCCGAGCGGCGCCCTCCTGTGGCTCCGACAGCGGAGCAGACGTCTCCCCGGACCCCGATCAGCCTGCGGCCGCCCTGGGCGCCGCTCGCCGTGTGGGGCCTGCTGGCCTGCGCCCTCGCCCTCTACTGGCTGCCGCTGCACGGCATGGGCGACGCCCAGCTCGACGCCATGGACGGCCTCGGGCTCATCTCCGTACTCCCGAAGGCCACGTTGGCCGGTGCCCTGCTGCTGGTCGTGGCCTTCGCGGCGGCGCTGAGGCTGCGTACGGCCAGACCGTGGCTGCTGCTGGCCGTCCTGCTGGCGACGGTGGTGTCGCTGCACAGCCTGCCCGCCGTGCTGGAGGCGCAGCCGCGCTTCGCGACCGCCTGGCAGCACGCCGGGTTCATCGACTACATCGGCCGCACCGGCATCGCCGCCCCCGACATGGACGCCCGCTTCTCCTGGCCCGGATTCTTCGCCGCCGTCGCCTTCGTGGCACGCGCCTGCGGCGTCACCGACCTCACCGAGGTCCTCCGGTGGTGGCCGCTGGTCATGCAACTGCTCTATCTCGCGCCGCTGATGCTTGTGCTGCGGACGGTGCGGGCCGACTGGCGGGCCAAGTGGTGCGCGGCCTGGCTCTTCGCGCTGTGCGGCTGGGTCGGGCAGGACTACTTCTCACCGCAGTCCCTCAACTACCTGATCTACCTGATGTTCGTGGCCGTCCTGCTGGTCTTCTTCCGCTCGCCGTCCGCCGCCTCGGCCATCGGGCGCGCCGACCGGGCGGTCCTGCTGGCCCTGCTGTTCGGGCTGTTCGCGGCGTCGGTGGTCAGCCACCAACTCACCCCGTTCATGATGCTGGGCGCCCTCACTGTGCTGGTGCTGGTGCGGCGCTGCACGCTGCGCGGCCTCCCACTGCTGTGCGGCGTCCTGCTCGTCGGCTGGATCGGCTTCCTCGCCGAGCCCTACTGGTCCGGGCACTTCAACGAGCTCTTCGGCGGCCTCGGCTCCCTCGGCGGCAACGTCTCCTCCAGCGTCTCCGGCCGTATCCAGGGCGGCAGCAGCGTCCACAAACTGGTGCTCTACGCACGGGTGCTCCTCGCCGCCGGCGTCCTCACCCTCGCCGCCCTCGGCTGGCTCCGCCGCCGCCGCGTCCCCGGCACCGACGACCGCGCTCTGGTTGTGCTGCTCCTCGTGCCCTTCTGCGGCTTCGGCATGCAGTCGTACGGCGGCGAAATGGCCCTCCGCGTCTTCCTCTTCGCCCTCCCCGGCGCCTGCGCGCTCGCCGCCCTCGCCTTCTTCCCCCGCACGACCTCCGCCCGCCCATGGCTCGGCCCCCTCGCCGCCCTCGTCGCCGGCTGCGTCCTCATGGTCGGCTTCCTCGTCGCCCGCTGGGGCAACGAGCCCTTCGAGCGCGTCCGTACGGGCGAAGTCGCCGCCATGGACTACGTCTACGCCCACGACGCCCCCTCCGGCCGCGTCCTCTGGCTCAGCACCGACCCCGTCAACGACGTCACCCCCAGCCTGCCCTGGAACGCCCGGGACATGGAGAAGGTGACCTACGTTCCGGTGCTGGCGCCCACCGATCCGGTGCGGGTGCAGTCACTCGTCCGGGCTCTGCAGGATGCCGGGCCCCAGTCGTACCTGGTCGTCTCCCGCGGCCAGACCACCTACCTCCAACTCGACGCCGGCTTCCCGGCGAACTGGCCCGGCAAGCTCCTCGGCTCCCTCGACGCCCGCTCTGATCTGCGGCGCGTCCTCGTCAACGACGACGCCGCGATCTACGAACTGCGCAAGCAGCCCAGTGACTGGCCCGTCCGCGTTCCGCAGCCCGAGCGTGTCTTCCCCGTCATCACCTGGACCGCCTGGACGGTGGTGGGCGCCGTGGCCGGGCTCGCCCTGCTCCTCCTTCTGGGCGCGCGCGAACTCGCCCGCGTCACCCTTCCGCTGGAGCGGCGGCGGCGTGGCATGCGGCTCTCCCTGCTGGCGGCGGCACCGCTGCTGGTGCTGTTCCTGGTGGCGCTGGTCGACCGCTTCCTGACCCTGAGTTGAGCGGGCTTGTCTTCCCCCACCCCGCCCCTGCCCGATTTTTGGACGCCGCCCTCGCACTGCTCGGCCCCAGGGGGCCTCACAGGCTTCGGGACGGCTGCGCCGGACTCCGTCCGCCGTGCCGGGGGCGCTGCCCCTGGACCCCGGACGTGCGTTGTCGGGTGCGGGTGGGTGGCCGGGTTGTGCCAGATTCAGCCCGTCCGGCGTTTGAGGACACTCCCCCAGAGGGGGCACCCCCAGAAGGGCGTTCGGGGTCCAGGGGGCTTGCCCCCTGGTTTCGGGAAGGGGCGGGGTGGGGAAGGACAAACCCCCCGCGCCGCATCACCGTTGCAGCCAGCGGATGCCGTAGCCGGGCAGGTCGAAGGACTGACCGTCGACCTTCGCCTGGATGGGGCGGCCGAGGACGTTGACGACGAGGACGGCCTTCGCAGAGGCGAGGACGCGGACGTTGGGTTTGTCGTCGGCGGCGATGGCGACCGTACGGAAATCGGTCCCAGGGGGAAAGGCCGCGGCGAAGCGGCGGAGCAGGTCCAGCATGGGGAGTTGGTCGCCGCCGTTGGCGGAGAGCTCCGTGCTGGTCCAGAGGCAGCCGGGGCAGGAGGTGCCGCGCTCTTGGGGGTTCCAGTAGAAGGCCGCGGCGGCGCCGGACACGGCGAGCTGCATCATGGCGGAGGCCTGCACGGCGGTGCGGTGGGGCTCGGTCCAGCCGGAGGCGGGGGGCTCGACGTACCACTCGGCCCACCAGATGGGGAGCGAGGTGCGCGCTGCGGCCCAGCGGTTGAGGGCGGCGAGTTTCTCGGTGGCCGCGAACTCGTCCGGTACGAGGCTGTCGTCGTGGTTCATGCTGGAGCCGTCGAGGACGAGGAAGTCCGCGCCGGCCTTGTGCTTGAGCCAGTAGTCGACGACGTCGAGGGAGCGCTGGTCGGCGGCTCCCCAGTCCCCCTTCACCGAGGTGGACGCATCGCCGTTGCCCCCGTCGCCCGGGGGGAAGCTGTCCATGACGACGTACGGCCCGCCGACCATGTCGTCCGGGTTGACCTTCTTGATCGCCTGGTAGACGAGGTTGTAGAGCCTGGTGTAGCCCTCGTAGTCCCAGCGCTTGAGCCCGTCGTTCCAGAAGCCCTTGAACTCGTTCCAGACCATGAAGTGCCGTACGTCGGGGTAGCGCTCGGCGACCTTCGCCGCGAGCGCGGCGAAGTCGTCGAAGTGGTCGGGGGTGGGGGCGGCCTCGAGGGTGGACCAGTCGGTCTGTCCGGCCTGGCCGCCCTTCATCCAGTCGGGGGCGCAGCAGAGGGTGATGACGGGGGTGCCGCCGGTGCTGCGGATGAGGTCGATGCGGTCGTCGAGTTCGGCGAAGTCGTACGTCCCGGGCGAGGGCTCGGGGTTGCCGGCGCCCCAGCCCATGATGGCCTGGTCCTGCGGGAGGGGGCTCTGAGAGAGCAGTTCGCCCGCGGCCTTCTTCGCGTACGTCACGCCATGGTCGGCGCTGAACTCCGTGTGGGTGAGCCCGAAGCCGAGTTCGGCGGTCCGCTTCCCGGCGGGGGCGTGCGCGCCGGTGCCACTCTTCGTACGGTCGCCGCCTCCGCACATCGACAGCAGGAGCGCCAGCGCCACGACGCCGACCACGCCGATGCCCAGCAGGGCGGTGACCCCGCGGCGCCCTGGCCGACCGTTCCCCGTCAACCTCATACGTGTGCTCGCATGACGCCCCATTACCCAGAACTGTAGCCGCGAAGATGCCCGGAAGGGGCCACTTGTCCGAGTCGGAAAAACACTGTGCGGATGGGGCTCTTGTGCCGGATCATGAACGCCATGTCCGACTCGAGGAGGCCTGTGCCGCAAGCACACCCGACGACTCCCCACCGTGCCCTGTCCATCCGGCTCAACATGGACGACAGCGATTCGCCGTCCGATGTCGTGGATGCCCTGTTCCTGGGCCGTTTCGCGTCCGGCGAGCAGCCGTACTCGCGCGGCGCCTCGCTCGACAGCGTCAAGGCGGGGGCGACCCTGCTCCCGCCGGAGGCGGCCGTGCTGCGCTCGGCGCGCGACAAGGACCGCAGCGCCACCCTCGCCGAGGGGCAGGGCTGGACGGTGCTGGTCTCCCGGTGGAGCCGGGGCGCCGATGTGACGGTGGCGGCGGTCAGCGGGGAGCTGGCCGACGAGGTGCTCGCGTCATGTGTGGACGGTGCGGAGGACGAGCCGGAGCCGCAGCCGGAGAACGTGACGATGGGCTTCTGGTACGTGTCGCCGAGGCGCGGCCCGCACCGTACGACCCGGCAGATCAGCGCCAAGACCTGGCCCGAGGTCCGGGGCAACTACACCGCGCCGGTCGCCGACGCGATGGACGGGCTGATGAAGCTCACCGCCGACGACATCTCCGGGCGGCTGCTGCTTCTGCACGGCCCGCCGGGCACCGGCAAGACCTCCGCTCTGCGGACGCTGGCGCGGTCGTGGCGGGACTGGTGCCAGGTGGACTGCGTCCTGGACCCGGAGCGGCTCTTCAACGACGTCGGCTATCTGATGGACATCGCCATCGGTGAGGACGACGGCACGGCGGGCGGCCGCTGGCGGCTGCTGCTCCTCGAGGACTGCGACGAGCTCATCCGCGGTCAGGCCAAGCACCAGACCGGCCAGGCCCTGTCCCGGCTCCTCAACCTCACGGACGGCCTGCTCGGCCAGGGCCGCAACGTCCTGGTCGGCATCACCACCAACGAGGACCTGGAGCGCCTGCACCCCGCGGTCGTCCGCCCCGGCCGCTGCCTCGCCCGGATAGAGGTCGGCCCCCTCACCCGTACCGAAGCGGTCAACTGGCTCGGCACCCCCGAAGGCATCGGCCGCGAAGGCGCCACCCTCGCCGAGCTCTACGCCCTCCGCCGCGGCTCCTCCCCCGCCGCCATCCCCGCCATCCCCTCCCCGACCACGGCCGTCTCCTCGGACGGCCTGTATCTCTGATGGCGGCGATTCGGCCCCGTACTCGGGCCGAGCTCCGGCGCAGCCGCCGACCGCGCGCCCACAGCTGCTGGGACCACCTGTACGCCGCCCCGCTGTGGCCGCTGCACGGCGCGAATCTGGGCACCCTGCTGCGTACGTGCGACGCGGTCGGCGCTTGCATGGTGGTGCCGCCGTTCCCGTGGGTCGACGAGGCACTGGCACGGGGCAACACGCTGCGCCGGCCGGCGTGCGTCCACCGCACCGGGGATCCGCTGGGCTGGCTGCGGCAGCAGCGCGAGCGCGGGGCACACATCGTGGGCGTCGAACTAGCCGACGAGGCGGTCCGACTGGCCGATCTGCCGGCCGCGCGGCGGCCGACGGTCGTGGTGCTCGGCCATGAGCAGCACGGCATTCCGCCGGAGGCGCTGGACCTGCTCGACGTCGCAGTCGAGATCCCGATGGTGGGGACGGGCGCGAGCCTGAACGTGGCGGTCGCGGGCTCCCTGGTGCTGTACCGGCTGGCGGGACTGGTCTAATCGCGTGCATGGCGCAGGAAATTGATGAGGTGACCCGGCAGGCATGGACCGCCCTCGGCGGTGCGCCGGGGCTGTTGGAGCAGGTGTCGTACGGCGGCCCCGCCGGGCTGTTGCCGTCCCGGTTGCCGGTGATGCCGGTCGCCCGGGCGACGGTGGCCGCCTGTTCGCTCGCGGCCGCCGAGCTGGCGGCACGCCGGGCGGGCGGGGCGGTGCCGGTGCCCCCGGTCCGGGTCGACGAGGGCGCGGTGGCCACGGCATTCGTGAGCGAGCGCCATCTGCGGATCGACGGCCGGCCCGGGGACACCTTCGCGCCGCTGTCCCGGTTCTGGCCTTCGGCCGACGGGAGGTGGGTGCGTACGCATGCGAACTACCCCCATCACCGCGCCCGGTTGCTCAGCGCGCTGGGAGCCTCCGACGAGGCGGGGGTGGCGAAGGCACTGGCCTCCCTGCCGGCGGAGGCGGCGGAGCGGACGGTGTACGCGGGCGGCGGGCTGGCCGTCGCGGTGCGTACGCGGGAGGAGTGGGCCGCGCATCCGCAGGGTCGGGCGGCCGCCGCCCAGCCCCTGGTGCGTACGGACCTCCTGGACGCGACGGGCCCCCGCGCCCTGGCCAGGCTGCTGCCGGGCGGCCCGCTGCTTCCCGCCGCCGGGGTGCGGGTGCTCGACCTCACCCGGGTCATCGCGGGGCCGGTCGCGACGCGCACGCTCGCGCTGCTGGGCGCGGATGTCCTGCGGGTCGATCCGCCCGGGCTTCCGGAGGCTCCGGACGCGCACGCGGACACCGGTTTCGGGAAGCGTTCGGTGTCCCTGGACGTACGGAGTGCGGCCTTCGAGGAGCTGCTGGCGGCGGCCGATGTCGTGGTCACCGGGTACCGGCCCGGTGCGCTGGACCGTCTCGGGCTGTCGGCGGAGGCACTGTGCGAGCGGCGGCCGGGGCTGATCGTGGCTCAGCTGTCCGCCTGGGGCTTCGAGGGGCCGTGGTCCGGGCGGCGCGGCTTCGACAGCCTCGTCCAGGCCGCGGCCGGCCTCGCCCTCACCGAGGCTCCGGGCCCGGACGGCCGGCCCGGGGCCCTGCCGGCCCAGGCCCTCGACCACGGCACGGGCTACCTGCTCGCGGCGGCGGTCCTGCGGGCGCTCACCGACCAGCTGACCGACGGCTCGGCGCGCCGCGTCCGTCTTGTCCTGGCCACGACCGCCTCCTGGCTGACCTCCGGCTTTCCGGTACCGGCGCCGCCGCCGGCCGCCTTCGACCCGAGCCCCTGGCTCACCGACACCCCCACCCCGGTCGGGCTGCTCCGGCACGCCCTCCCGCCGGTCGCCTTCGCCGGTGGTCCCTCCAACTGGTCCCGTCCGCCGGGCCCGTTGGGCGCGGACCAGCCCGGGTGGCTGTAGCGGTAGACCTAGGGCCTGTCTTGTGGATCTCCGCGGCGTCGCGTGCCCTGGCACCAGCGCTCGCGGCGTTGTCGTCAGTCAACGACGCTCCGCGTCGCTTCCTTCCTCCGCCTTGCGATCACAGGCGCCAGACCCCGCTCCTTCTCCCACGGAGATCCACAAGACAGGCCCTAGCCGCTGTACGCGGCGCGCAGCGCGTCCTCGACCGCTGAGCGCGCCGCGTCGTGGTCCAGGCCGAGCCGCCGCACACGCTGGGCGTAGGCCGAGGCCGCGGCGGCGGCCTCGCGGGCGGCGGCGTCACCCGCGGCGGCGATGAAGGTGCCGTGGCGGCCGCGCGTTTCGATGACGCCGTCGGTCTCCAGGGCGCGGTACGCCTTGGCGACCGTGTTCGCCGCCAGCCCCAGTTCCTCCGCGAGCCCGCGTACCGTCGGCAGCTTGTGGCCGACCGGGAGCGCGCCGGAACGCGCCTGTTCGGCGACCTGGGACCGTAGCTGCTCGAACGGCGGGGTGGCAGAGGCCGGGTCGATGGTGATCTGGAGGGTCAGGGTCACGGCGGTACTCCTGGCAGGCGGGCCTTTGTCGCAGCCATTGTGCGTCACACGAGCCGCGGACACCGGCTGCTGACGGTGGCCCACGCCGCGATGCGGCTCGGGCCCGGCCGATGCACCCTGGGATGGACGCCACGGCAGATCGGGGATGTACCTGTGTCTTCGCAGCAGCAGCCCCGGGAAGGGCAGCCGAGGATCACGGCGCGACAGATCCTGGGCAAATGGCCTGTGTGGGCCTTTCCGGCAGCACTCGTGACGCTGGTCTCCTTCTTCCTCGCTCTCGTCTACACCGGCGGGATCGCCGACCCCAAGGGCTCGATGCACCATCTGCCGATCGCCCTGGTCAACCGCGACACCGGAAGCCTGGGCGAACAGTTCGTCCAGGGCATCGCCACGGCGCCGGATTCCGCCCAGCGCGTCTCATGGAAGATCATGAGTCCGGGCGCGGCGCGGGACGCGTTCGCTTCCGACCGCATTTACGGTGCCATCGAGGTCCCCGCGGACTTCACCTCCTCGCTGCAGAGCATCACCGCCACGAATCCATCCGCCGGCGCGAGCCGACCGCAGGTGACGTTGCTGACGAATCCCGGCGCCGGCAGTCTCGCCTCCTCCCTGGCCGGCACGGTCGAGCAGCAGGCCCTGCACACCGCGTCGCAGCGCATCGGCTCCGACCTGTCCCAGCAGATGCGCAGCGCGGGGACGCAGCCCAATGCCGCCCAGCTCATGCTGCTCAGCGACCCGATCACCTTCACCACCGCCTTGGGGCATCCCATCGCGGTCCGTACCGGCCTGGGGCTCTCCGCCTTCTACCTCACCCTGCTGGTGGTGCTGTCGGGCTTCCTGGGCGCGAACATCGTCAGCAACGGCGTGGACTCCGCACTCGGCTACGCTCCCAGCGAGCTCGGGCCCAAGAGGCGCATGCGGTCGCCCCTGCTGATCAGCCGGACCCAGACACTGGTGATCAAGATGGTGATGTCGGCCGCCCTGTCGGTGGTCACCTCCAGTGTCATCGTGCTGGCCACCGCCGTGATCATCCGGCTGGACATGCCGCACCTGTTCCTGCTGTGGGTCTTCGCGATCTGCGCCAGCGCGATCGTGGGCATGGGCGCCCAGGCCATCATCGCCGCCTTCGGTGGCCTGGGGCAGCTCGTCAGCATGCTCTTCTTCGTCGCGCTGGCCATCCCCTCGGCCGGCGCGACGATCCCGCTGGAGGCGGTACCCGGGTTCTACCGGACCCTCGCCTGGTTCGAGCCCATGCGCCAGATCGGCGGCGGGGTGCGCGCGATCATCTACTTCGACGCGCGTGCCGACGCCGGCCTCCGGCGTGCCTGGATCATGCTCGCGGTGGGACTGGGGATCGCCCTGCTCCTGGGCTTCGGCATCACCCGCTGGTACGACCGGCGCGGCTACCACCGCCTCCATCCGGACCACTTTCAGGAGCCCTGACCGCCACCAGCGGTATCGCCCGGTCCGATCCGGCCGGGTCGTACGCGATCGAGTCGCCCGCCTCGTGCAGGTGCAGCACGAACCGCTCCCCCGCCCGGTACGCGTCGATCCCGGCCCTGCAGTACGCGACCATGTCGTCGGGCAGCGCCTCCAGCGGGAACCACCCCACCTCGGAACACTTGTCCGGCTCGCGATTGACCGGCTCCCGGCCGTCGCCTTCCTCGCCTTCCTCGAGTCGGGCCTCGAAGAACCACCCGATGCGGGGATCGCCGCCCGGTGCTCTGTGCTGCATCACCAGCGCCACCGCGAGCCGCTCGGGGTCGAGGACGACGCCGACCTCCTCGTACGCCTCGCGGATCACGGCCGCGCGCACGTCCTCACCGTCCTCGACATGGCCGGAGGGCGCGTTCAACAGGCCGTCCGCATAGCCGGTGTTGGACCGCCGGGCGAGCAGGATCTCGTCACCCCGCCGCAGGATCAGATGGACGTCGACGACCTCCGCATGCCTGCGCGGCGGCGCCACCCGCACCACGGCCGCGTACCGCTCGTCCTTGACCTCACGCCCCCACAGCACACTGTCGTACGCGAGCTGCTCGATCCGTACGCTCTCCGCGACCGGCGCGGCCAGCTCGGCGAGGGTGTCCGCCGTGATGCCCACCGGCTCGCTCTCCCCCCACCGCCCCTCGACCAGCACCATCCGGCCGCCGCGCCGCAGCAGCCCCGCCCACCGCCGGAGAGCCTTCGCCGGATCGGGCAGCGCCCACAACACATGCCTCACCAGCACAACATCGAACCGCCCCTCCCCCACCGGCGGTTCTGCCGCCTCCCCCACCAGCACCCGCACCCCCGTCCCCGCCAGCTTCGCCCGCGCCCGCTCGACCATCCGCGCCGACCTGTCGACGGCCGTCACCCGGTGCCCCTGCTCGGCCGCCAGCAACGCCAGACTCCCCGTCCCGCACCCGAGGTCGAGCACATCGCAGGGCCCGCCCGGCAGCCATCCCCGCATACGCGCGGCCCACGCCGCCCGCACCTCAGGGCTGCCGAGGCCGTGATCCGGCTCCTCGTCGAAGGTGTCCGCCGCCGTGTCCCAGTAGTCGGTGATCCCGCTGTCCTGAACCATGCTCCGATCTTCCCAGCCACCACTGACAACGCAGGGTTCGACGGTTACTGTCGCGGCAGGGCGGGTCATCAGTGCCGGGGGGATCGCGTGGGCGAGTCGGGCCGCATGGGGTTGGTCGTCAGCGCGCGCTGGTTCGCGTATCCGGACGACCAGTCGTACATGAGCGATGCCGCCGAGGCTGTGGCCGAGGCGCTCTACGATCCGGTGCTGGGTGCCTGCATACCGGCGATCGCGGGCTTACGTGTCCTGCACGATCCGCCGAAGGACGTTCTGGAGGACAAGCTCCGGCAGGCCTTCGAGTCGGCGTCGTGGGGAGGCAGCACCCTCTTCCTCTATCTCATCGGCCACGGCTACGCGGACAACGACCTGGACCGCTATCACCTCATCCCCTCCGACCATCCCTTCGACTACGACGCCGTACCGGAGCACGCCTATCCGCTGGGCGAGCGGATCGCGGCTCTGCACGCCGAGTTCCCCGACACCGACGGCCTGATCCTGGCGATCGACGCCTGCCAGTCGGGCAGGATGTGGGAGCGGGGACGGCGCGAGTGGATGCCGCACGACATGGACCGGCTGGCCCTGTTCACCGCCACGGGCCGCGAGTCCGCCTGGTACGCAAGGTTCACGCAGGCCGTCGGCGAGAGCATCGAGACCGGCATCCCTTCGGCCGGGTACTACCTGCGGCCCGCGGATTTCGATTCCGCCCTGAAGGAGCTGCGCGACCAGTCGGCTCACCACCTCACGCGCAACAACAGCGACGACGCGGGCCTGTGGCTCAGCTCGAACCGCGCGACCCGCACCGACCGGGTGGAGCAGATGGTCCGCAGGGTCACCAGGAGCCGTGGCCTCCAGGGGATCAGTGAGCGTTACCAGAAGCCGGAGGGGGACGATCCGGTCTCGCGGGCTCTGGAGAAACACCGTGCGGTGGCCGTGCTCGGGCCGAGCGGCTGCGGCAAGAGCGCCACCTTGCAGATGGCCGTGGTCGACCGGCTCGATCCCCGGCGGACCGGCCACGCCCGCAGCGCCGGGCAGGCCCCGCAGGCCATGGCGCTCTTCCCGGTCGCCGGAGACACCACCCCCGAGCGCTTCGCCGAAGAGGTCGCCGATCAGCTCGACATCTCGTCAGGAGGCCTCTTCGGACGGGTCAGGGAGGACATGTTGAAGAGCCTCCCGGCCGCTGAGGCCGACCGGCTCCCGGCCGTGGAGCGCTGGCTGATGGGTCCGCTCAGGCGACTGCGCGCCGACGCCGAGGTACTGATCGTCATCGACGCACTGGACCAACTTCCGGATCCGGCAGCCTCCGAGCTGCTCGCCTGTGTCACCGAACTGCGCGACAACTCCTCGTACAGCCACGTACGCCTTCTCGTGTCGGCCCGCCACCGTCACGGCCGGGCGCTCCCCACCCAGTTGCCGGACGGCTTCCGCGGCATACGGCTGCCGAAGGTGACCGACCACCAGATCCAACGCTATCTGCGGCGCCGGGCGATTCCCGCCGAACACGTTTCCGACGTGGGGCGGATCGCCGACGGCAACTGGCTGATCGTCACCCTGCTCGGCAATCGTCTTGCCGGGCCGGCCGCCCGCGACGAGCGCCTGCCCACGACACTGGCCGGCCTGTACAACGAGCTGCTGGAGGACGCCTGCGGCGGTGACGCCGGCACCACCGCGTGGAGCCTGCGGCTCGCCCCGGTCCTTGGGGTGCTGGTCTGCGCCGGTCCGGGCGTCGCCGTTCCGCTGGAGGTGGTGCGGGCCGCGTCGGACATGCTGGCGGGGCCTGGTTCGGTCGCGGCCGTACGTGCCGCCGCGGTCGCCCTGCACGATCTCGTGGAGCGGATGGACCCCGGCACGGACCGGGAAGAACTCACCCTGGTCCACCCGACCCTCATCGAGCATCTACGCGGTACGGACAACGCCTACCCGCTCCCAGACGCCCCCCGTGCCCACTCGGCAATCGCCTCGGCACTGGCTACTCTCGCCCCCATGGACCGAAACCGTGGCGCAGGCGGTGACAGCGATCCGATACGCAGGTATGCCGAGGTCATGGAGGCCACCCACCGGTGGGAGGCGGGCGACCTGGACGGCGCGATCCAGGCCCTGATCAACCGCCCGGCGGCGCGGGCCGCCGACAACAGGAATACCTGGGTGCGCTGGTCCCGGCGGATCAATGACCGCCTGGGGCCGGCAGATCCGCGCAGCCTGCTCGCCCGGCGGGAGCTGGCCTCCTGGACCAGCCGGTGCGGCATGTTCACCAGCGCGTCCGACCTCTTCGACCGGCTGCTGCCCGATGTGGCAGGAGCGCTGGGAAGCGATGACTCGCTGGCCCTGCGCGTGGCCCTGGACGCGGCGCTGTCACGCGGCGTCAGCGGCCACGCGAGCGACGCTCGGGACCAGTTGCGTCAGCTGGTGCCGCGGATCAGCCGGGTCGAGGGCCCGTACGGTGTACTGACCCTGGAGGCCCGGCACGCGCTGGGCAACTGGATCGGACTGGCCGGGGCACCACGCACGGCGACGGAGGAGCTCGCGGCCGTCCTGGCCTCCTGCCGGGAACACCTCGGCAACGAGCACCCGGAGACCCTCGCCACCCGCAACAGCCTGGCCCGCTGGACCGGTGAGTCCGGCAGGCCGGCGGAGGCTGTCACGGAGTTCGCCGCGCTGCTGCCGCTACAGAGCCGGCTGCTCGGCCCACTGCACCGGGAGACCCTGCGCACCCGCAGCAACATCGCCTACTGGAGCGGCGAGTCCGGTCGCCCGCAAGAGGCCCTGGCGATCTTCCGTGAGCTCGTCGGCGACCAGATCCGGGCGCTCGGCGAGGATCACCCGGACACCCTGCGCACCCGGCATGGCATCGGCCTGTGGACCGGCGTCAACGGCGACGCCGCCGAAGCCATCCGCATCCTGACCGGGGTGCTCACCGACCGCGTCCGCGTCCTCGGCCCGGACCATCCGGACACCCTGCGCACGCAGAACAACCTCGGCCGCTGGACCGGCTTTCTCGGGCGTTACGGGGAGTCGATCGGCATCCTCGAAGAAGTACAGGAGCGCCGGGCCCGGACGCTCGGCGCGACGCATCCCGACACGATGCGCACGGTGAACAACATCATCGACTGGACCGGCGCGTCGGGCGATCACGCCCGAGCCCGGCAACTCGCCCGCGAACTCCTCCCGCTCCAGGAGGAGATCCTCGGCCCGAGCCACCAGGACACCCTCCGCACCCGCTTCAACGAGGCCAAATGGCAGGCCGCCGACGGCGATACGGAGGGCGCTCTGGCCGCGCTGCGGATCCTTCTGGAGGACCAGTGGGAGGTTCTCGGCCGCTCGCACCCGAACGCACTGCGTACGGCGGAGGAGATCGCCGCGCTGGAGGGCGAGGCGCCCGGGTGAGATCAGGATGCGTCCCGCTCGCCGGTCCCACCGCCTCCATCCTGCGGGTGGAGGCCCTGAAGAGCCTGGATGGTGCGGACCGTGGCGTCGGGTTCGCCCTTGAGGACGACCTCGCGCGTGCCGTCGGGACCGGTGACGCGGATCGTGGCCTCCAGCGGCACCGCCTCCGCCCCGGCGGTGCGCGACTCGCGGCGCAACTGGATCAGCGACACCAGCGCCTCGAAGTACACGGGGACGAGGGCCACCGCGAACTGGAGCACCTCGCCGCCCTGTCGGCCCGGCACCGCCGCGTCCGGAACCCGCCGGACCGGCCCCTGCACAGCGGGCAGTTCCTGGAGGTCGGCGCGCAGTGCGCGCACGGCCTGCCGGGCCGCTTCCACCCCCGCGTCCGACAGCTCCGGGGACGAGAATGCCACCTCGATCGCCAGACTCTTCAACGGACCTCCACCCCTCGTCCATCGCATGAGAAGACCCGGAAAGGCTATCGGTGAACACGGGAGTCGGACTCGTCATCTTCGACTGCGACGGAGTGCTCGTGGACAGCGAGCGCCTCGCGGTACGCGTCGACTCGGCGATGATCACGCGGCTTGGCTGGCCGCTCACGCCCGACGACATCGCCCGCCGCTTCGTGGGCGCTTCCAAGCAGTTCATGCGCGAGGAGATCGAGCGGCAGCTGGGCCGTCCGCTGCCCGACAACTGGCAGGCGCCGTTCGAGGAGGCCTACTGGGCCCTGGTGGAGGCGGAACTCACGCCCGTCCAAGGCATCCGTGAGGTGATCGAACAGCTCACGGTGCCCTATTGCGTGGCGTCCAACGGCAGCCACGAGAAGATGCACCGGTCCCTGGCTCGCGCCGGGCTCCTGCCGCTTCTGGCCGGCCGGCTCTTCAGCGCAGACGACGTGGCCGCGCCCAAGCCCGCCCCTGACCTGCACCTGTACGCGGCGGCCCGGATGGGGGTCGCCCCGGAGGCCTGCGTGGTGATCGAGGACAGCCCGTCAGGAGTACACGCGGCCCGGGCGGCTGGGATGCGTACGTTCGGATTCGCCGGTGGGGTGGCGTCCGCCGAGCAGCTGACCGGGCCGGGGACCGTGCTCTTCCGGAAGATGAGCGAGCTGCCCGCACTGTTGGCGGCTCACAGGCCCAGGCTGCGGTAACGGGCCCGGCGGGCGGCCATGCGGGCGGTGGGGTCCTGGGTGCGGAGGGTGGCGAGTTCGGCGCCGAGGGCTTCGGCGAGGGAGGCGAGGAAGGGGCCGGGGGTGTCGGCGGCGTCGGGGGATTCGTCGATGACGCGGTCGATGATGTGGTGGGCGAGGAGGTCGGCGGAGCGGACGCCCTGGCGGTCGGCTACTTCGTAGGCGCGCTCGGTGGTGCGGTAGAGGATCGCGGAGGCGCCCTCGGGCGGGAGCGGGGAGAGCCAGGCGTGGCGGGCGGCGAGGACGCGGTCGGCGGGGAGGAGGGCGAGGGCTCCGCCGCCGGCGCCCTGGCCCAACAAGAGGCAGAGGGTCGGCGCCGGGAGGGTGACGAGGTCGGCGAGGGAGCGGGCGATCTCACCGGCGAGGCCGCCCTCTTCGGCTTCCTTGGACAGGGCGGCGCCGGCGGTGTCGATGACGGTGAGCAGGGGAAGGTCCAGTTCGGCGGCGATGCGCATGCCGCGCCGGGCCTCGCGCAGGCCGCCGGGCTGGATGCTGTTGCGCCGGTCGTGGCCCAGGACGACGCAGGGGGTGGGTCCGAAGCGGGCGAGGGCCAGGACGAGCCCCGGGTCGCGTTCGCCGGCGCCGGTGCCGCTGAGCGCGGTGACCTCGGTGGCGGCGACCGCCAACAGGTCCCGTAGCCCGGGGCGTTCGGGGCGCCGGGAGCGCCGGATCGACTCGGCCGTGGGCACGTCGGGCCCGGTGCCGCCGGGGGCCGCGTCCGGCTGGGGGGCGGCCGCGGTGTCCTCGCCGCACAGCACGTGCAGCGCCCGGGCGGCGACCTCGGCCAGTTGCCCGGCCGGCAGGACGGCGTCGACGATGCCGTTGGCCAGCAGGTTCTCGGCGAGCTGGACGCCGGGCGGGAACTCCTCGCCGTACAGGGCCTCATGGACGCGCGGCCCGAGGAAGCCGATCAGCGCGCCCGGCTCGGCGGCGGTCAGGTGGCCCAGGGAGCCCCAGGAGGCGAGGACACCGCCGGTGGTGGGGTGCCGGAGGTAGACCAGGTACGGGAGCCCGGCGGACTTGTGGTCGGTGATGGCGGCGCCGACCTTGACCATCTGCAGGAAGGCGATGGTGCCCTCCTGCATACGGGTCCCGCCCGAGGCCGGCGAGGCGAGCAGCGGCAGCCGCTCCCGTGTGGCCCGCTCGACGGCCCGTACGAGCCGCTCCCCCGCCGCGACGCCGATCGAACCGCCCAGGAAGCGGAACTCGCCCGCGACGACGGCCACCCGGCGGCCCCGGATGAGCCCTTCGCCGGTGACGACGGACTCGTCGAGCCCCGTGCGGGCGCGGGCCTTCTCGAGGTCGGCCCGGTAGCTCGCGTCGTCCGGCTCGGGCAGGCCGAGGGCGGTGACGGGCTCGTCCCAGCCGTGCCAGGTGCCGGGGTCGACGACGGCGTCGATGAGCTGGAGCGCGTCGGGGCGGCTGTCGCTCTGACTCGGTTCGGTCATACCGACACCTTGCCATGTCCGCGAGGAGTGGCCGGACTTCTGAGGTGACGCTTAGCGCCGGGTTAAACGCGGCATAAGGATCAGTCGCAGGGCCTCCGAGCAGCGGTTTCGCCCGTCCGCGCGGGTTAGCGTGCTGCTCGCCCGGCACGTCCCGCCGCGAAGGAGCCCCCACGATGACCGCCCGGACCGTACGACGCCGCACAGCCGCCGCAGCCGCTGCCATAGCCATCGCGGCGCTCGTCCTGACCGGACTGGGCGCCACCCCCGCGAACGCCCACGGCACCATGGGCACGCCGGTCAGCCGGGTACTCACCTGCTACGCGGAGAATCCCGAGAACCCGACCTCGGCCGCCTGCAAGGCCGCCGTCGCGGCGGGCGGCACCCAGGCCTTCTACGACTGGAACGGCGTACGGATCGGCGACGCCGCCGGGCGGCATCAGCAGCTCATCCCGGACGGCAAGCTGTGCAGCGCCGGCAACGACGAGTTCAAGGGCCTGGACCTGGCCCGCGCCGACTGGCCGGCGACGCAGTTGAGCAGCGGTCAGCAGAATCTGGCGTTCAGGGTGACGGCGCAGCACAAGGGCACCTTCGCGCTGTACATCACCGACGACAGCTATGACCCGTCGCAGCCGCTGAAGTGGTCCGACCTGGAGTCGACGCCCTTCGCGACCGTGACCGATCCGACCGTGGTGAACGGCAGTTACGTCCTCCCGGCGAACGTACCGGCGAAGTCCGGCCGCCAGCTGATCTACGCGATCTGGCAGCGTTCCGACAGCCCGGAGGCCTTCTACTCCTGCTCGGACGTCGTCTTCGGGACGGGCAGCGCGTCGTCGTCCGTCTCGTCCGCAGCGTCCACCTCGGCTACAGCCAGGGCTTCGGCCACCCCGACCGCCGCCGCGTCCACTCCCTCCGACGCCCAGATCGCGGCGGGCGCGAGCAAGTCCACCGTCACGCACCACCACCACTCGGCCTCCCCCACCACGGCCGACGTCGCCAACACCCCTGCGCCGGAGGCCTCCTCGACCCCGCTGGGCCTCGCCGAGACCGGCAGCTCCGGCAGCTCCGCGCCGTACGCGGTCGGGGGTGCCGCGGCTGTCGCGCTCGGCGCGTCCGTGCTGATGCTCGCCGCCTCCCGGCGGCGGGGTGGCCGCCGCCGTTCGGCGCGTGTCAGCTGAGCGCGGACGTGCAGTCGGTGCGGGTGGCGTGGGCGGGGTCGAGGGCGTTGGCGGCTTCGTGGAAGGCGATGCGGTCGAGGAGGCCGATCGCCACGTGCTCCGACAGGTCGGCCGAGCAGAGGTTCTGCAGGACGACGTTGTGCACGTCGGAGCCGGACAGGAACTGCGAGGTGTACGGCGTGACGACCTCGTCGTACCTGGTCGCGATCACCGTGTAGTGGACGCCGGACACGGTGTCGCCGCCCGCGTTGAGCTTCTGGAGGAAGGCGGATCCGGCGATCTGGTCGCTGAGCCCCGGTGCGAGGACGCCGTTGACGGTGGTGGACGCGCCGGGGAAGTAGGCGAGTAGTTGGGTGAGTCCGTCGAGGGTGGTGCCGTGGTTGTCGGGGGCGAGGCCGACGAGGGCGTTCACCTTGGCGGCGCCGCCGAGGAACTTGAGGTAGTAGCGCGGCATCATGCCGCCCTGGGAGTGCCCGACGATGTCGGTCTTGGCGGCGCCGGTGGCGGCCAGGACGCGGTCGACGTATACGGAGAGCTGCTGGGCTGAGTCGGCGATGGGGCCGAGGCCGTAGAAGAGCGGTACCCCGGGGAGCTGGCCGTAGTCGAAGGAGTAGACGCAGTAGCCACGGCTCACCAGATAGGGCGCGAAGCCGAGCCAGTTGTCCACGGAGTTGCCGAAGGTGCCGTGGACGAGCACGACGGGGCGGGGGTGGGCGGCGGAGGGCTTGCAGGAGTAGTTGTTCCAACCGCTGCTGGTGGTGGCGGTGTCGGCGGCGGTCGCGGTGTCGGCGTTGGCGGCTATGGGCGTCGCAGTCAGGGCGGCCGTCAGGGCCAGGGTGGAGAGGGCCCGGAGCACGGATCTTGGCTTGAAGGGCAGCATCGTGTGACCTCCTCGCAGGTCGGGTGAGGTCGCCGCCGTGGCAGCGAACCTGTCCAACTGTGATCCGGATCACAAGGTTGCTGAGCTTCCGTCAATTTACGCGCCAGTAACAAAAGGAGCCAGCTACTCGTTGGTAAAGAATTGGCCTAGTGGCCCCACTTGACCTCCACAGCACGATAAGGAGCCCCGGGCCCGACCGTCTCGCGTCAGCTGCCGCTGCGGTCGGCGGCCAGCGTGGCGGGGTGCACGGCGGCCGGCCCGAAGCGGCGGCGGGCCCTGTCCGCGGCGGCCTCCGCGGCGCGGGCGCGGCCGTCGCCGGGGTCCAGGGAGAGTTGATGGTGAGCGTCGTCGGCCGGCCGCAGGTCGTCGGCGCGGAGGGTGAAGGCGCGCACGCGTGCCCGTTGCAGTCCCAGGGCCGTCAGGAGGCCGAGCGCGGTGACGGCCAGGGCGGGTGAGTGGCTGGTGGGTTCGATCAGGGTGCGGGCCCGGCTGGTGGAACTGCGGTCGGCGTAGCGGACGGTGAGGGTGAGGTGGCCGGCGACCTGACCCTCGGTCCGCAGGCGTTGGCCGAGCTGCTCGGCGAGCGCGAGGACGGCGCGGTGGTGCTGCTCCGGGTCGAGGCAGTCCCGGTCGAGAACGAGGTCGGCGGTCAGGTGGGCCGCGGGTGCCTGCGGGGTGACCGGGCGGGGGTCGTGGCCGCGGGCCCGTTCGGCCAGCAGCCGGGCAGGGCCGGCACCGAGCAGGCGCTGGAGGGTCGCCGCCGGGAGGTCGGCGACCTGCCCGATGGTGTGCAGACCGTACCTGCCGAGCGTGGTCGCGGTCGCCCGGCCGATTCCGGGCAGCGCGGTCACCGGTCGGGGCCGCAGCCACGCCGCGGCCTGGTCGGCGAGGACCTGGAGAGTACGTCCGGGTGCGGACGCGGCGGACGCCATGGCGGCCAGCATGCGGTTGCCGGCCAGGCCCGAGCTGCTTTCGATGTCGTAGAGGGCCATCAGGCGCATCTTCGCCATCTGTACCAGGTCGTACGGGTCGAGGTCGAAGTATCTGAGCGCCGAGGTCAGGTCGAGCTGGACGGCATGGGGCGGGAAGGCCTGGACGCGGGGGGTGATACCGGCCAGCAGGTCCAGCACCTCCGCGTACCGTCCTTCGTCCAGGTCGCCGTGCAGGTGCAGGTGGGCGATATGCCGTGGGCGGGTGGTCATCCCGCGCTCCCCGGGCTGCGGTGACCGAGCTTTCGCAGGTCGGCCGAGCGGGTGCCGGCGGGTTGCAGGTCGGCGTAGGGATGCAGCCGGGCGCCTGCCGTGCCGTCGGGAAGGGTGCGCTGCGGCTGTGCGGGAGTCGGTTGCGGGTGGTCGGCACCGAGCAGGGCGAGGGCAGCTTCGGGACCGTTGTCACGCCGGGCGGCGGCGATCCGGTCCAGGTCCCAGGCCATGGTCCCGACGATCGTCCGCCGGGTGCCGCGGACCTGCACCGTCCCGCGGACCAGCAGCAGCCCGCTGTGGAAGACCGTATGCGCGCAAGCCTCGTGGGAGTCCTCGAAGAACGCCAGGTCGACCAGGCCGGAGCCGTCCTCCAGGGTGACGAAGATGATGCGCTTGCCGCTGGCGATCGGCGGGGTCTGGGTCGAAGCGCGTACTCCGGCGACGAGGACCTGCTGCCCTGCCCGCAGTCCGGCCAGATGGGCGGCGTCGGTCGCGCCGATCTCCCGCAGCAGCCGGTGGTGGTGCTCCATCAGGTGGCGGGAGACGTCGATCCCGAGAGTGTTCAGCTCCGCGTTGAGGGCTTCCCGCCCGGTCATCTCCGGCAGACCGCTCGACTCCGTTCCGCCGATCGCGTCCGCCTCGATGGGCAGCTGGCCCTTGCCTGCGGTGCGGACCCGGGACTGCCGGTGGAGTTCGGCGATCTGCAGCAGCAGATCCCGCCGGGTGAGCGTGCCGTCGTGCAGGCAGGACAGGGCGCCGATCTCGGCGAGGCGTTCGGCGACCGGCCGGCTGGGGTGAGCCCGCTGCCAGAAGTCCGACAGCGATCCGTACGGCCCGCCTGCCGCGATCCGCGCGCACTCGTCCTCACTGATCCCGCGCACCCCGGACAGCGCGAGCCGCACCCCCCAGCGGTCTCCGTCGACCCGCTCCACGATGTGCTCCGCCCGGGACCGGTTGACGTCGACGGGCAGGACCGGGACACCGCGCCGGCGGGCGTCGGAGACGATGACCCGCTTGGGCCACATGCCGGGATCGTGCTCCAGGAGGCCGGCCAGCAGAAACGCCGGAAAGTGGGCCTTCAGCCAGGCACTCTGCAGGGCGGGCACGGCGAACGCGACCGCATGCGCCCGGCAGAACCCGTACGCGCCGAAGGCCTCCACCGTCGACCACACCTCGTCACGGACCTCGGGGCTGTAGCCACGGGCGGCGGCCAGCTCGTGGAACCGCGCCTTGATGCCGGGCAGCTGCTCCTTGTCGCCGAGTGCCCGCCGGGCGATCTCGGCCCCCGCCAGGTCGCAGCCGGTCATCACGTGCAACGTCTCGATGATCTGCTCGTGCCAGATGGTCACCCCGTAGGTGTCGGCGAGGACGGGTTCGAGGGCGGGGTGGGCGTAGTGCGGGTCGCCGCCGTGCCGCGCGGCGATGTACCGCTCGGGCATGCCGCCGGCCACCGGCCCGGGGCGGAAGAGGCTGATGTCGGCGATGACGTCCTGGACGTCACGGGGCTGCAGCCGCGACAGGAGATCCTGCTGACCGGGTGACTCGAGCTGGAACATGCCGATCGTCTGGCTCTCCTGGATGAGCTTGAAGGCGAAGACGTCGTCCAGCGGGACCTGACGCGGATCGTCCAGATCGATACGGTCGCCGGTCGCCCGCTCGATCTCGGCGACGGCATGGGCCATCGCGGACTGCATCCGTACGGCCAGGACGTCGAGCTTGATGTTTCCCAGGATCTCGACCTCCTCCTTCGCCGCCATCGCCATCGGGTAGTCGCCCTGGGGCGTGGGCTGCACCGGCAGCCGGTCCAGCAGCGTCGCGTCGCTGATGATCACCCCGCACGGGTGCATGGCCATGCCGTGGACCAGCGAGTCGAGCCCCTCAGCGAGCTCCCACAGCGGCCCGTACCGTTCCGCTTCCGCTGCGAGCTGCCGCAGCTCGGGCAGTTCGGCGAGCGCGTTGGTGATGTCGCAGGCCCGCAGGTGCGGGAAGCTCTTCGCGATCCGGTCCACCTCGTCCGGCGGGATACCCAGCGCCAGGCCGGTGTCCCGCAGCGCTCTGCGGGCCCGGTACGTCTCGGGCATGGCGGTGACCGCGACCCGCTCGCTGCCGAAGCGGCGGAAGATCGCGTCGTAGCACTCCAGCCTGCGCGCCGATTCCACGTCGATGTCGATGTCCGGCAGCGACGGCCGCCGCTCGCTCAGGAAGCGTTCGAACAGCAGGCGGTGGTCCAGCGGATTGGCCGTGGCGATCCCCAGCGAGTGGCAGACCATCGAGCCCGCGCCCGAGCCGCGAGCGGCGACCCGGATACCCAACTCCCGGATGTCGGCGACGACTTGGCCGACGGCGAGGAAGTACGAGTCGTACCCCAGCCTGGTGATGATCTTCAGCTCCTCCTCCATCCTGCCGAGTGCGGCCTGGTCGCGGTCCAGGCCGCGCCGGACCAGACCGGTTTCGCACCGCTGCCGCAACAGCTCCCCGGCACCGCCCGGCCCGGCGCCGACGACCTCCGCCTCGGGGAAGTGCCGGGATCCGATCCCGAGGTCCGCCGCGGGGTCGAGGCGGCAGGCGGCCGCGGTGGCGGCGGTGTCGGCGAGCAGACGGCCCGCCCGGCGCGGGCCGGCCCCCGCGTGTTCGGCGACCGCCTGGGCGACCCGCGCCATCTCCTGGGGCCCCTTGAGCCAGCGCTGCCCGCCGTCCAGCCGCCGCCGGTCGATCGGCCGCAGCAGCCGGGCGGCGTCCAGCACGTCGGCGAGGCGGTGCTGGTCCGGGTCGGCGTAGCGGACGGCGTTGGAGAGGACGGCGGTGGTACGGGTCCGGTCGGCCAGCGCCAGGGTGCGGGCGGCCAGCCGCAGCGACCCCGGGCCGGTGCCGGGCCGGCCGTGCACGACCGCCTCGAGTCGTACCCCGTCGCCGAAGACCTCCCGCCACGGCTCGAGGAGCTTCACCGCGACGTCCTCCCGGCCCGCCGCCAGCGCCCGCACCGGCTCCGACAGCGGCCCGAGCAGCACGGCCAGCCCCGCCCCGCCGTGCTCGCGCAGCGCCTCCCACGGCACCTGGACCGGGGCGGCCCGGCTCGCGGTGCCCACGTGGGCGGCGGAGGTGATCCGGCACAGCCGCGCCCAGCCCTCCCGGTCCTGCGCCAGCAGTACGAACCGCAACGGCGGCTCCACCACATGGGCGCCCCCGCGCACCGGCGTCCGGCGCCGCTGGGCCGGTGGCGCCGGCGCGAGCGCCTCCACCGCGAGGTCGATCCCGAAGACCGGCCTGATGCCCGCCCCCGCACAGGCCTGGGCGAACCGCACGGCCCCGGTGACGGTGTCCCGGTCGGTCAGCGCCAGCGCCTCCATCCCCCGCTCGGCGGCCCGCTGCACGAGGTGCTCGGGGTGCGCGGCGCCGTACCGCTCGGAGTAACCGGACGCGACATGCAGATGGGCGAAGCCCGCCATGCCACACCTCCATCACTCCACCCCTTTTCAGCCATTCGCCCGAAACGTTCCTCGTACGTTCGTTCGATTAGCTTAGCGCGGTCATCCCAGGTCAGCGACTTCACAGGGCGCGTGTCCGCCCCCGAAGCGTTCGAATACGTGGCCGGAACAGATCCCTCCCGGCCATCTCCCGGACAGAGCAGCGGACTTGGTACCGGCCCGCCCTGAGCGGCTCGTATCAGCTCGGCGCGATGACGTTCGTCACCCCGGCAGGGGCGCCTGGGGCGCCCGCGGGCTGTGCGACGCGCTCCCAGGACGTACCCTCCGATCGTCAGGGGACGCACGGCGGACCCGATGCTCGAGCCGATCGGAGGCGATCGCCCTGCTCACGCTGGACCTGCACCCGATCTTCCGCAACAACCGCGACATCGACCTCGCACTGCGGGAGACCCTCTTCAGAGCTGCGCGTACCGGGGTCGACATCGTCGAGATCATCCCCGGAAAGGGAACGGGCCAGTTGAAGAAGAGGGTGCTGGCCTTCCTGGCGCAGAAGCACATCAAGAAGCTCTACGTCCGCGTGGAGACCGACGCGACCAACACCGGGCGCGTCCTGGTCCACCTCCGGTAGAACGAGCGCTCCGGTAGAACGAGGCGGTCCCGGCGGAACCGGCCGCCTCCCCCGCCGCGTCCCGACCACCATGGAAATCCGCCCGGCGGCCCCCGCCGACCTCGACGCGATGCTCGCGGTCCATACCGCCGCCCGCACCGCCTACTACCGCTCCGGCGGCCTGAGCGAGGCCGAGCTGACCGATCCCGCCGAACACGCCGAGCGTGCCGCCGGCTGGGCCCGCGCCATCGAACGGGCCGACCGGACCACCCTGTGCGCCGTGCACGCCGACGGCGCGGTGGTGGGCGTCCTGTCGATGGGGCCGCCCGCGGACACCGAGCTGTACCAGATCCACGTCCACCCCGACGCCTGGGGCAGCGGCATCGGCTCCCGCCTCCACGACGCCTACGTCGACGCCCTCCGCGCCGCCGCCCTCCCCCACGGCACCCTCGACGTCTGGGAGCGGAACACCCGCGCCCGCGCCTTCTACACCCGCCACGGCTGGCGCCCCGCCGGGCACCGCATCCCGGGGCCCGGCGGGGCGGACTACCTGCGGCTGCGGCTCGAGGTCGGCTGAAGGGCCTGAAGCGCCGCCGCCCAGGCCAGCAGTTCCTCGTCGGCGCCGGGGCGGGCGACGTACTGCAGGCCGAGCGGGAGGCCGTTCGCGGCGCGGCCGGCGGGGAGGGTCAGCGACGGGAAGCCCGCGTTGCTCCAGGGGAGGCACATGACGGAGTCGCCGGTGGTGCCGAGACCCAGGGGGGCGGGGCCGGTGGCGGCGGGGGTGAGCCAGAGGTCGACGGAGTGGTCGGACATGGCGGTGAGGAGGCGGTCGCGGAAGTCCTCGCGGTCGCGTGACGCCCGGGCGTAGTCGGCGGGGTCGACGGCGTGGCCCTGGCGGATCGCGGCCACGGTCTGCTCGCGGTAGAGGTGCCCGTGGCGCGGGAACCACTCGGCGTGGGTGCGGGCGACTTCGTAACGGTTCATGGTGAAGAGCTGGCGCACAGTGGCGTCGAAGTCCGCCATCACCGGCACCTCCCGGACCTCGAATCCGGCCGAACCGAGCTGCTTGGCCTGTTCGTTGAAGGCCTCCCGTGCCTCCGCCCCGGCCCGCTCCAGATAGGGCCCCGCAGGAACGCCGAGCACCGGCGGCCGCCCCTCGGACGGTACCGGCCGCCAGCCGTCGCACAGGACGGCCGCACCCCGCACCACGCCCGCCACATCCGCCGCGAAGACCCCGACCGTGTCGAAGCTCGGGGCGTTGGCGATCACCCCGTCCACCGGTATGCGGCCGTACGTGGGCTTGAAGCCGACCACCCCGCAGTACGCCGCCGGCCGGATCACCGACCCCACCGTCTGGGTGCCCACCGCCAGCGGCACCATCCCGGCCGCGACAGCCGCCGCCGACCCACTGCTCGAACCGCCGGGCGTGTGCGCCACGTTGTGCGGATTACGGGTCGGACCCGGCGCGGTCACCGCGAACTCGGCCGTCACCGTCTTCCCCGCCACCAACGCCCCCGCCGCCCTCAACCGGGTAACCAGCGCCGCCTCCGCCCCCGCCAACACCCCGGGCGGCACCGCCGACCCGGCCCCCGTCGGCAGCCCGTCGACGTGAATGATGTCCTTCACCCCGACCAGCACCCCCCGCAACGGCCCGCCCGGCGGCAGCGACTCCGCCTCGGCCGCAAGGCGCGCGGCCCTACCGGGCTCGGGCACGAAGGCATGGATCTCGCGGTCGGCTTCATCGATGCGCTCAGGCGAATACTCCATGGCCGCCCACCCTACGGTCCCGACAGGGCGGGAGACCGCGGTACGTGTCCGGCGCCGGGTGCGCCGTCGGCGAGTGAGCCGAAGTGGAGCGGTCGCTGTCGAAAAGGAGAACGCGCGCAGTTCGCGAGGAACGAGCGAGCGAGCACGATCGACTTCCCCCAGACTCCGTCTGGGAGGTGCCCCCACAGTGACTCAGCGCAACGGAGGCGAACCGAGCCGCTAAAAAAGGGGGAAAGTCGGTACGCGTCCGGCACCCCGGGCCACGCCGCCTGACCTCGTGAGCGATTTCACCCACAACTCCGCCCCGCCGTGCCTCGCCGAACCACCGAACCCGCAGCTCAGAACCCCCGCGAGACAAGCGCAGCCGCCTCACTCCCGCAGCACCGCACCGCCCCCCACTCCACAGCCGTCCCCCACGTCACAACCACGACCGCCAACCAAACGCTAGGGGGTTGCGGAGGCAAGGGTCCGACACGATTTACTGTCGCGCATGACGGCGACCGACCCCACCCTTAGAGCCCTGGCACACCCCGTACGGCTGCGCATGATGAGCCTCACCTGGACGGGACCCCAGTCCGCCGCGGAGCTGGCCCGCGAACTCGGCATATCGCAGGCCCTGGCCAGCCAGCACCTGCGCCGGCTCGCCGCCGTCGGACTGGTGGAACTGGCGGAGGTCCGCCCGAATCGGGGTGGCCAGGAACGCCGTTACCAGGCGGTGCACGGAACGTCGGTGCCGGAGCAGCGGCAGGACGGCGCCCCGATGCTGGCGGAGGTGCTGTCGCTCAACCTCCGCGAGCGCGCCGCGCGCCGCGCACCCGGTGAAGCGGTCACCGCCGACGCGGAGTTGTGGCTGTCGCCGGATGCCTGGGACGACTTCCGGCACCGGTTGGCCGCGCTGCTGGTCAACCTCCACGAGGAGGCGCGGGCGCCCCGTACGCCCGGGGCGGTGCATGTGGGGGCGACGGTGATGGCGTTCCCGCTCACCGCCCGGACCGCCACCCGGACGGCCCGGACGACGGAGAGCTCCGGACGCGGCCGCTGAGGGCCCGGAGAACCCGGGTCACCGGATCTGCGCGCCGACCGCCGCCAGCGCGATGGTCACCGGCTGGAGCGCATGCAGGAAGCAGGAAGCAGGAGAGCAGAAAGCAAGAAGCAAGAACACCAGCAGTGACCGACGAGCCCGGCGAACCTACTCGCTCAGCTCGGGGCGTTCGGGCTCCCGCTCGACCGCCGGCGGCTCCGGCGGCTCGAGCAACTCCGGTGGCTCGAGCAACTCCGACTCCGGCAGCTCCGGCGACTCCGGCGGCTCTGTAACGGCCGGTGCGGCCGAGGCCGGCGCGGCAGAGGGCTGGACGCCCTGCGGTGGGGCGGCGCGTTCGAGAAAGCGCAGCAGCTCGACGGGGAAGGGGAGGACGAGGGTCGAGTTCTTCTCGGCGGCGACGGCCACGACCGTCTGAAGCAGGCGGAGCTGGAGCGCGGCGGGCTGTTCGGACATGACGCCGGCCGCTTCCGCGAGCTTCTTGGAGGCCTGGAGCTCCGCGTCGGCGTTGATGACGCGGGCGCGGCGCTCACGGTCGGCCTCGGCCTGCCGCGCCATCGACCGCTTCATGGTTTCCGGAAGGGAGACGTCCTTGATCTCGACGCGGTCGATCTGCACGCCCCACCCGATGGCCGGGCTGTCGATCATCAGCTCAAGGCCCTGGTTGAGCTTCTCGCGGTTGGACAGCAGGTCGTCGAGATCGCTCTTGCCGATGATCGAGCGCAGCGAGGTCTGGGCCATCTGCGACACGGCGAAGCGGTAGTCCTCGACGTTGATGACGGCGTCCGCCGCGTTGATGACCTTGAAGTAGACGACCGCGTCGACCTTGACGGTGACGTTGTCCCGGGTGATGCCGTCCTGGCCGGGCACGGGCATCGTCACGATCTGCAGATTGACCTTACGCAGCCGGTCGACACCCGGAATGATCATGGTGAAGCCCGGACCGCGGACGTCGTTCCGCAGCTTCCCCAGCCGGAAGACCACACCCCGCTCGAACTGCTGCACGACCCGCATTCCGGCGAGGGCGTACACCGCACCGGCCGACAGTACGGCTGCCACCAACTCCACGACCATCACGGCCCCCTGCCATCCGCGCCCCGCGCGGCATCACGAGCCCGTCACCCCGGCGGAGCCCCGCAGGGGCGGTGATTCCACGGTACCTCTCGGGGCCCCGCTGGGGCAGGATGGCGGAATGCGTCTGTTCGGGACATCGGGCGGCCGGGAACTGGCTGCCGAGGCCTTCGGGGACCCGGAGGGCAGGCCGGTCTTCCTGCTGCACGGCACACCGGGCAGCAGGCTCGGCCCGGTACCGGACGAGGCGGTCCTGCGCGCGCGGCGCGTCAGGCTGATCACGTAGGACCGGCCCGGCTACGGCAGCTCGCCCCGGCATCCCGGCCGCCGGGTCGCGGACGCGGCGGCGGACGCGGCGGAGTTGCCCTCCGCCGCATGATCGTCTGCTGACAGCCCCTTACAGCCCGGGGTCCGTCGCTCTGGCCAGTCGGTCGGCCACGGTCCGTAGGTGCTTGACGAGCTCGGGCGGCTCGTGGACCTCGAAGTCGACGCCGATCATGCCGATGTAGACGGCGAGCGCGTCCAGCGACTCGGCGCCGGTGCGCAGCAGGCAGGTCTGGGCGTCGACGGCCTCGACGGTGCCGAAACCGGAGGAGGTGTACTGGGTGACGGCCTCGGCGTCGGTGTGCAGGGTGACGACCGCCTGGTAGCGGTACGCACGCGAGGTGACCCCCCGCGCGACGTAGGCGGCGGCGTCCATGGGCGGCTCGCGGAGCGTGAAGCGGGGACCGGTGGGGGGCTTGGGGTGCATGCGGTCGACGCGGAAGCTGCGCCAGTCGGCGCGGTCGGTGTCCCAGGCGAGCAGGTACCAGCGGCGGGCGTGGTGGACGAGGCGGTAGGGCTCCACGGTGCGGCGGCTCGAAATGCCGCCGTGGTCGCGGTAGTCGAAGCGCAGCCGCTCGCGGTCACGGCAGGCGGCGCCGATGACGGTGAGCACCTCCTGGCCGACGGCCGCCGGTGCCTTGCGCTGCGAGACGGCGACCGCCTGCATGGCCTGCACCCGGTATCGCAGCCGGGATGGCAGCACCTGCTCCAGCTTGGCCAGGGCGCGCAGCGAGGTCTCCTCTATGCCCTCCACGCTGCCGTCGGTGCCGGTACGCAGGCACAGCGCGACCGCGATCGCCTCCTCGTCGTCCAGCAGCAGCGGGGGCAGCGCCGCCCCCGCACCCAGCCGGTAGCCGCCCGCCGTCCCTGGGGTGGCGTGCACCGGGTAGCCGAGGGCCCGCAGCCGCTCCACGTCACGCCGAACGGTCCGGGCGGTCACATCGAGCCGCTCGGCCAGGTCGGGGCCGGTCCAGTCGGGGCGGGACTGGAGGAGCGAGAGGAGCCGCAGCAGGCG
Source organism: Streptomyces sp. NPDC059373 (assembly GCF_042751495.1). Lineage (NCBI taxonomy): Bacteria > Bacillati > Actinomycetota > Actinomycetes > Kitasatosporales > Streptomycetaceae > Streptomyces > Streptomyces sp. NPDC059373. The sequence continues at coordinate 68,073 of NZ_JBHYXC010000020.1, forward strand.
GGCCGAGGTTTCCAGCATGGCGCCAAGTCTGGCACCCGTCACGGACAGGTACTGACCGCGACGGACCCGGGGCCGCGACGGACCCGGGGCCGTGCTACACCCGGGGTCGCGACGGGCCCGGGACCGTGCTGCGCCCGCGACAGGCCCGGGGCGCAGCACGGGCCGGCCCCGGCCCGTCGCGGTCGGCGGCGGAGTCCGCGGAACTCCCCTAGTAGACGCTGACGCCGTAGTTGCTGAGCGCCTCCGTCACGGGCTGGAAGAAGGTCTCGCCGCCGGAGGTGCAGTCGCCGCTGCCGCCGGAGGTGAGGCCGAGGGCGATGCCGCCGGAAGTGTAGAGCGGGCCGCCGGAGTCGCCGCCCTCGGCGCAGACGGTGGTGTCGATCATCTGGTAGACGACGTCACCGCTGCCGTAGTTGACGGTGGCGTTGAGCGCGGTCACCTTGCCCGAGTGGATGCCGGTGGTGGAACCGGAGCGCAGCACCGACTCGCCGACGTAGGCGCTGGCGGAGCTGGTGATGTCGGTGTTGCCGGCGCCGCCGGTCTTGGTGATCGAGGTGTTGGTGTACTTGACCAGCGCGTAGTCGTTGGTCGGGAAGCTGTAGCTGACGTTGGTGCCCAGCGTCGTCGTGTGACCGGAGTTGCTGTACCAGGTCGAGGCGACCTGGCCGCAGTGACCGGCGGTCAGGAAGTAGTACGTGCTGCCGCTGACGACGTTGAAGCCCAGTGAACACCGGTACTGGCCGCCGTAGATGGCGCTGCCACCGGTGATCAGCTTGTTGAAGGTGCCGGAGCTGCGCTTGATGACGACCGCGTCGCCATAGGAGGCGGTGGCCTTCTTGAGCTTGGCCAGTTCGGCCTTGGTGACGGTGGAGTCGGCGGTGACGACGAGCTGGTTGGTCGTCGGGTGCACGGCCCAGGCGGTGCCGCCGATGTCGGCGGCCTTGGTGGCGTCGCCGGCCTTGTTGAGCTGGGTGGTGCTGTACTTGACGACCTTGGGGACGGCGCCGGAGGCGCGTACGGCCGAGGCGTCGGCGGCGTCGGTGATGTTGACGACGAAGGTCTTGGCCTCGGTGTCGTAGTACGAGCCGGCGGTGGCGCCGGAGCCGAGCGTCTTGGTGACGTCGACGGCCGCCTGTGAGCGCGCCTGGACCGTGGGGGCGGCCTGGGCGCTGGGCGTTGCGAGTGCGGTGGCGGCCAGCAGGCCGGTTGCGGCGACGGCGATCAGCCGTGCTCGTCTTGCGATGCCGCTGTGGGGGTTGGTTGTACGAGTGTTCCTCACTTGTTTCCTCCTGTGGGGGGTGGAGAGGTCCCTTGGGTGCGGGTCCGTGAGGCGCAGGCGGGACGCGAGGCCTTATAGGTCATGTCCCTGACAAGCACTCCCCGGGAGTATTGCGACCTTCCGGGAACCGCACAAGAGGGCCAAAGAAAGGCGCCGCGCCCGGCCGCCCCGGTGCGGGCGGTCGGACGCGGCGTCCGTCATGCCGGTGTCGGTCGGCGTACCGGCCGACGTGTCAGCAGACCTCTCGGCAAACCTCTCAGCCGACCTGTCAGTAGACGCTCACCCCGTAGTGGTTCAGGGCTTCGACGACCGGCTGGAAGTAGGTCGTGCCGCCTGAGGTGCAGTTGCCGCTGCCGCCGGAGGTGAGGCCGAGGGCGATGCCGCCGGAGGTGTACAGCGGGCCACCGCTGTCGCCGCCCTCGGCGCACACATTGGTGCGGATCATCTGGTAGACGACGTCACCGCTGCCGTAGTTGACGGTGTAGTTGAGCCCGGTGACCGACCCGGAGTGGATGCCGGTGGTGGAACCGGAGCGCAGCACCGACTCGCCGACGTAGGCGCTGGCGGAGCTGGTGATGTCGGTGTTGCCGGCGCCGCCGGTCTTGGTGATCGAGGTGTTGGTGTACTTGACCAGCGCGTAGTCGTTGGTCGGGAAGCTGTAGCTGACGTTGGTGCCCAGCGTCGTCGTGTGACCGGAGTTGGAGTACCAGGTCGACGCGACCTGGCCGCAGTGACCGGCGGTCAGGAAGTAGTACGTACTGCCACTCACGACATTGAAGCCCAGCGAACACCGGTACTGGCCGCCGTAGATGGCGCTGCCACCGGTGATCAGCCGGCTGAACTTCCCGGAGACCCGCTGGATACTCACCGCGCTGCCGTACGAGGCGGTGGTGGACGTGAGCGTGGCCAGCTCGGCGCGCGAGACGGTGCTGTCCGCGCTGATCTCGAGCTTGTTCGTCCGGGGGTTGACGCCCCAGGCCGTGCCGCCGATGTCGGCGGCCTTGGTGGCGGCGCCGGCCTTGGCGAGCTGGGCGGAGCTGTACGTGACCAGCCTGGGGACGGCGCCCGCGGCGCGGACGGACTGGGCGGCGGCGTTGGTGGTGACGTTGACGACGGTGGCCTTGGCCTTGGCGTCGTAGTACGAACCGGCGGTGACGGAGGAGCCGAGGGACGTGGCGAGGGTCGCCGCCGCACCGGGCGAGACCTTGGCGGCCGGAGCGGCCTGGGCGGCGGGCAGGGAGAGCGCGGTGACCGCCAGCAGGCCGGATGCCACGGCGATCAGCCGCGCGCGTCTCGCGAAGGTGTTCCGGGGGGTCGTGGGGGTGGTGCGCTTGAGTCTCACTCGTTCCTCCTGTGGGTTGGAGTCATGGAGCAGACAGGGACAAGGCATACGTGCCCCTGACAAAGCGCTTGGGCGGGAGTATTCAGACCGGCAAACGAAGATACAAGGGCGACTTTCGGCCGCGTCACCCACACGAAACAGCGCCCCCGGGGAAGCTGGATTCCCTGGGGGCGCTGTCCGGTGACGTCGTCTCAGCTGGTGAGGGCCTGCCGCTCGCCCGCCTCGACGGCGAACGGCAGGGTGTTGCCCGGCGGCGGGAAGGGGCAGATGAAGCCGTCCGAGAAGGAGCAGGGCGGCAGCAGCGCCCGGTTGAGGTCGAGCACCACGGAACCGTCGTCGGCGGTGGGCGCCGGGGTCCGGATGAAGCGGAAACGGAAGGTGCTCTTCCCGCTGGTCGCGTCGGCGATGACGCCCCACAGTCCGCCGCCCGCCTCGACGGCGACGGTGAGTGTGTGCTCGGTGCCGTCCACCGTGAAGGACAGCTCGCCGCCGACGCCCAGGCCGCGCTGCACGCCGTCGGCGTTGGGCACCTGGATGGTGCGGGTCTCGCCGTACGGACGGAAGACCGCCGGCAGCACCCAGCGCTTGTCGTAGTCGAAGGCGTCGATACCGGCGAAGGCGGCACGCGTGGGCGCGGCCGGGTCCCAGATCCGTACCGCCCACAGGCCCTCGCGCTTGATGGCCACGAGCTTGGTGTCGCCCTCGGCCGGCCGGTACTCCCCGTCCGGGTCCAGGGTCACGCGGTCCCCGGCGTCCGTGGTCAGGATCACCGTCTCGCCGTCCGGCGCCTCGGCCCAGTGGCCCGGCACGCCCTCGATGCGGCCGTCCACCGCGTCGACCAGCCAGAAGGTGCCGGTCAGCGACAGCGGCCCGTACGGCGCCGCGACCGACTCGGCGCGCTGCTCGCGCCAGGCCTTCCACTCCTGCTGTGCATCAGTGCTCACGCTGCTCATGGTGTTCAAGCCTTCCATACCGGCTCGCGCAGACCGAGGTGGTCACGGAGCGTCGAGCCCTCGTAATCCTGTCGGAACGATCCCCGCTCCTGCAGCAGCGGGACCACTCTGTCCACGAACTCGTCGAGGCCGCCGGGGGTGAGGTGCGGAACGAGGATGAAGCCGTCGGAGGCGTCGGTCTGCACGAACTCGTCGATCGTCGCCGCGACCGTCTCGGCCGAGCCGACGAAGGACTGCCGGCCGGTCAGCTCGATCACCGTCTCGCGGATCGACAGACCCTTCTCCTGCGACAGCGCCCGCCACTTGGCGGCGGTCGCGAGCCGGTCGCCGTGCCGGGCCCGGCCGAGGGTGACATTGCCCTCCGGCTCGGGGTCCACGTCCGGGAAGGGCCCGTCGGGGTCGTAGTCGGTGAGGTCGCGGCCCCAGAGCTGCTCCAGGTAGGTGATCGCGGTCCGCCCGGAGACCTGCTGCCGGCGGATCGCGGCGGCCTTCTCCGTGGCCTCTTCGTCGGTGTCGCCGAGCACGAAGGTCGCGCCCGGCATGATCTTCAGGTCCTCGGGCCGGCGGCCGTACGCGGCCAGCCGCCCCTTGACGTCGGCGTAGAAGACGCGGCCCGCCTCCAGGGTGCCGTGCAGCGTGAAGATGATGTCGGCGGCGGACGCGGCGAACTCCCGGCCCTCGGCGGAGTCCCCGGCCTGGATGACCACCGGATGGCCCTGCGGACTGCGCGGGACGCCGAACTCACCGCTGATCGAGAAGTGCGTGCCGTCGTGTACGAAGGGCCGGGGCCTTCCGTCGGGCGACCAGGAGTCCCACAGCTCACGGGCGGTGGCCACGAACTCGGCGGCGCGCGTGTAGCGGTCGGCGCGGTCGAGGTAGCCGCCGCGCCGGAAGTTCTCGCCGGTGAAGGCGTCGGAGGACGTCACCACGTTCCAGGCGGCGCGGCCGGCGCTGAGGTGGTCGAGGGTCGCGAGCCGCCGGGCCAGTTCGTACGGCTCGTTGAAGGTCGCGTTGACCGTGGCGGCCAGGCCCAGCTTGTCGGTGACGGCGGCCAGCGCGTTGAGCACGGTGATCGACTCGGGCCGGCCCACCACGTCCAGGTCATGGATCCGGCCCTTGTGCTCGCGCAGCCGCAGCCCCTCGGCGAGGAAGAAGAAGTCGAACTTCCCGCGTTCGGCGGTCTCGGCGAGGTGGACGAAGGAGGAGAAGTCGATCTGGCTCTTCGAGCGGGGATCGGCCCATACGGTGGTGTTGTTGACGCCCGGGAAGTGGGCGGCGAGGTGGATCTGCTTGCGGGGCTTCGCGGTCATCGCGCCGCCTCCCTCTCCAGCGCGTAGCGGTTCGCCGGCCGGCCGAGGCCCAGGTGCTCGCGCAGTGTCGTACCGGGGTGGAAGCCCCGGAACAGCCCCCGGTGCTGGAGCAGGGCCACGGTGCCGTTGACGAAGCGCTCCAGGTCGCGCCGGGGCTCGGCGGGGCGGATGTGGAAGCCGTCGACCGCGCCTGCGGTGTGCCAGTCGGCGATCAGCTCGGCGAGTCCGACCGGCCCGCCGGCGTACGTGGCCGAACGGTCCGGCTGCACCCCGAACGCGGACTCGGCGCCGCTCAGGTCGACGGCCAGGTCCGCCAGGACGGTCAGGGTGCCGGGGTCGCGGCCCGCGGCGACGGCTCCGGCCCGCAGGGTGTCGCGGGCCGTGACGGCCGAAGCGCGGTCGGCGGCGCGGACGTGGACGATGTCGGCGTAGCGGGCGGCGACGTCGAAGGCCCCCAGGTCCGTGGCGCGCACGGCGATCACCGGGTGGCCCTGTGGAGGCCGGGGGACGATCGAGGGGCCCTTGACGGAGAAGCCGGTGCCTTGGAAGTCGACGTAGTGCAGTTTGTCGCGGTCGATGAAGCGGCCGGTCGGGATGTCGCGGATCTCGGCGTCGTCCTCCCAGCTGTCCCAGAGCCGGGCGACGACGTCGGCGACCTCGCCCGCCTCGCGCCAGAGCGCGTCGGACTGAGCGACCGGACGGCGGCCGAAGTGCCGGGCCTCGGCCTCGGTGGTGGACACGTCGACGGTCCAGCCGGCCCGGCCCCCGCTCACCCAGTCGAGGGTGGCGAGGGCCGCCGACACGTGGAACGGCTCGGTGTGGGTGGTCGTGACGGTCGGCACCAGGCCGATCCGGTCGGTCACCGGGGCGACCCGGGTGAGCACGGCGAGCGCGTCGAGCCGGCCGGTGCCGTCCTGCGGCGGCGCGAGGGAGTCGTCGAGGGTGACGAAGTCCAGGGCGCCGCGTTCGGCGAGCTGTGCCAGCTCCACGTAGGAGGAGGCGCCGTACTGCCCCCGGCCGTCGATGGCGACGGCCAGGTGCAGCGGGCGGGTTGGTGCGGGCATGGGGAGTGGTGCCTCCGGTCGGCGTCAGCTGCTGGTCTTGGGCAGACCCAGGGGGTTGAGCTCGGACGAGGTGACGGCCTCGTTGGACAGGCCCCAGCGCTTGAGGACCTTGGCGTACGAACCGTCCTTGATGACCTTGTTCAGGGCGTCGTTGAGTGCCTTGACCAGGCCGTTGTCCTTCTTGGTGATCGCGGCGATCTTGCCCTGGATGGTCGCGCCGCCACCCGAGTAGGTGCCGACGATCTTCGTCTTGCCGCTGACCGCGACGTGGTACGCGGCGGTCGGGTTCGGGCCGAGGTAGGCGTCGATGCGCCCGGAGTCGAGCGCGAGGTAGTAGTCGGAGGCGTTGTTGTAGTACTTGACGTCGACCGGCTTGAGGCCGTTCTTCTTGTCCTCCTGGCTCCACTCCAGCAGGATCTTCTCCTGGTTGGTGCCGGAGCTGACCGCGATGGTCTTACCGGCGACGTCCTTGGGGCCGGTCACCTTCCAGTCGACGCTCTTCTTCGCCTCGAAGGCGAGGTTGTCGAGCCGGTAGGTGGCGAAGTCGTACTTCTCCTTGCGTTCCTCGGTCACGGTGACGTTGGAGAAGCCGACGTCGTTCTTGCCGCTGTCGAGCCCGATGAAGAGGTTCTCCCACGACGTGACGTTGAACTTGGGCTTGAGGCCGAGGGTGTCGGCGACCAGCGTCGCGAGGTCGTACTCGACGCCGATCGGGGTCTTGTCGTCGGTGGCGTAGAAGCCCAGCGGCGGCGCGGTGCCGGCGGTGCCGCCGATGACGAGCGTGCCGGTCTTGCTGATCTTCGACGGCACCTCGGCGGCGATGGTGGCGTCCTTCGTCCCTCTGATCCGGTTCTGGTTCGGCCCGAGGTTGATCTTGGTGCCCTTGACCGTGGCGTTCGCCGCTTTCTGGTCCGCCGCGTCGGTGTTCCCGCCGCAGGCGGTGAGCAGGGCCAGGGAGGAGGTCAGGGCGACGATGGCAGCGGTGCGCTTCACTTGCGTACTCCTGTGCTTGATGAGGGTTTTCGGAGGACCTTGGATTTCGGAGGACCCTGGATTTCGGAGGACCCTGGATTCAGAGGACCCTGGATTCAAAGGACCTTGGAGAGGAACGCCTTGGTGCGTTCGTGGCTGGGGGTGTCGAAGACCTCGCCGGGCGGGCCCTGTTCGACGATCCGGCCGCCGTCCATGAAGACGACGGTGTCCGCCACCTCCCGGGCGAACCCGATCTCGTGGGTGACGACGATCAGGGTGGTGCCGCCGTGGGCGAGGTCCTTGATGACGTCGAGGACCTCCCCGACGAGTTCGGGGTCGAGCGCCGAGGTCGGCTCGTCGAAGAGCAGCACCTTGGGCTCCAGTGCGAGCGCCCGCGCGATGGCGACGCGCTGCTGCTGGCCGCCGGAGAGCCGGCGTGGGTACTCGTCGGCCTTGTCGGACAGGCCGACGCGGTCGAGCAGCCCGCGTGCCAGCTCGGTCACTTCCTTGCGGGGCCGCTTCAGCGCGGAGACCGGGGCCTCGACGATGTTCTCGAGGACGGTGAGGTGCGGGAAGAGGTTGAAGTTCTGGAAGACGAAGCCGATTCCGGTGCGCTGCTTGAGGACCTCGCGCTCCTTGAGCTCGTACAGCTTGTCGCCGGAGCGGCGGTAGCCGATGAGCCTGTCGTCGACGCTGATCCAGCCCCGGTCCACCTTCTCCAGGTGGTTGATGGTCCGCAGCAGCGTGGACTTGCCCGAGCCGGAGGGCCCGAGGATCACGGTGACGGAGCCGGACCGGACCTGGAGGTCCACGCCCTGGAGGACTTCGAGGGAGCCGAAGCTCTTGTGGACACCCCGGATGTCGATGATGACGCTCATGTCCGAGCCCCCCGCGAGAAGTGCCGTTCGACGTAGTACTGGGCGACGGACAGGATCGAGGTCAGCACGATGTACCAGAAGGTCGCCACCAGCAGCAGCGGGATGACCCGGCCGTTACGGCCGTAGATGACCTGGACCTGGTAGAAGAGCTCGCCGATCGCGACCACCGAGACGATCGAGGTGCCCTTGAAGAGCGAGATCACCTCGTTCGCCGCGCTCGGCAGGATCGAGCGCATCGCCTGCGGCAGCACGATCCGCCGCAGTTGGCGGAGCCTGGGGATGCCGAGCGCGGACGCGGCCTCCAACTGACCGCCGTCCACGGAGAGGACGCCGCCGCGCACGATCTCCGCGAAGTACGCGGCCTGGTGGAGCGAGAGCCCGAGGACAGCCGCGCCGAGCGGGCCGAGGTCGAGGGTCTTGAAGGAGAAGAAGCCCGGCCCGAAGGGGACGCCGATGCTCAGGTGCTCGTACAGGACCGTGAGGTTGAACCAGAAGATGACCTGGACGATGAGCGGGATGGAGCGGAACGCCCATACGTAGCCGAAGGCCACCCCCTTCAGCAGCGGGCTCGCCGACAGCCGCATGAAGGCCAGCACGACGCCCAGGACGAAGCCGATGACAGTGCCGTAGAGGGTCAGCTGCAGGGTCACCCCGAGCGCCTTGATGATCGTCTCGGAGGAGAAGTACAGCCCGAAGGTGTCCCAGTCCCAGGCCTGGTTGGTGACCAGGCCGTGGACGAACTGGGCGAGGAGGACGGCCACCGCGAAGGTGGCGACCCAGCGCCACGGATGGCGCGCGGGGACCACCTTCAGGGCCGCGTAGTCGTCCGGTTCGGGCGTCGGCGGGGCTTTGTCGATGGGTGGATCGCTGGTCAGAGACATGGGCGTACCTCGGAAAGGGGGCAAAGGGGGCAAAGGGGGGACGAGAGGTGGGGTGGGGCGCTCAGGCGCTGAGCGCGTCGGTACAGCCGGTACAGGAGGACGGCGCGCGCAGGAAGGCCAGCAGGGCGCGGGCGGTCGCGTCGTTCTGCCGGAAGGCCGGGCCGTTGGTGCCGGGGCGGGTGAAGGCGCCGGCGGAGCGGGCGTCGGTGTGCGGGCCCAGCGCGAAGCGGCGCGGGTGCGGGCGGCCGGAGCGGTCGATGACCCGGCCGTCCTCGGCGGTGACGGCCACCAGCCCGGCCGGGGTGGAGGTCACCCCGGCGCCGTCCTCCCCGTACTGCTCGTGCAGCGAGCGCAGCAGCGGGTCCCGGGTACGGTCCACGGTCGGGCCCGGCAGCCGGGCCTCGACCAGGGCCCGCGCCTCGACGCTCGCGCCGGGCACACTCGGGCTGCTCGCCCGGAAGACCCCGCGCGCGGGGTCCGCGGTGACCGACGTGTCCGCCCCGAGGAAGCGGACGACTCCGGCCCGGGACAGCGCGAGGAGCTGCCGCAGCCGGGGCCCCGGCGGGCCCGACGCGACATAGCTGAAGAAGCCGTGCCACCACTCGCCGACGTCGCCGAGCCGCAGCATCTGCCCGTACACCGACAGCAGCCCGAGGAAAACGGCCAGGTCGGGGCTGTACGCCGGGTCGTGGCGGCGGGCGAGGTCGGCGGTGATGTGGTCGCGCAGGCCTTCCTGCAGCCGGTCCGGGTCGCCGAAGCGCACCCCCGCCAGCGGCTGGTCCAGGGCCGCCAGGTCCAGCCGGTCGGCGGGATCGGGCACGGCGGCGGCGACCAGGGTGTGCAGCTCGGCGCTGTCCGGCTCGGCGGCGGCGTACCGGGCGTCGAACTCCGGCCAGGTGAGGGTCGTACGTTCCGGGTGGGCGCTGAACAGCTCGTGGTAGTGCGCGAAGCCCAGTTCCTTGGCGATCAGCGGCCAGAGCTCCCGCCGGAAGTCCGGCCGCCCGGGCCGGGCGAGCAGTTCGTCCACCTGCGCGGGGCCGAAGTACCGGGGCAGCGGCGGGCGTTCGCCGCTCCAGGCGTAGCCGATCTTGGAGCGGTACGGCACGCCGCGCCGCGAGCCGATGTGCAGCACGGGCTCCTGCCCGGACGGGTGGTACGTCAGCTCACCGCCGGCGCCGTCCTCCTCGTACCGCCCGCCCCGGCCCTCCGTCAGCAGCACCATCAGGTCCACGAAGGCCAGCCCGAAGCCGCGTACGATCACCGGCTCGCCGGGGGCCAGCACCGACAGATCGCTGTCCGCCGTGAACTCCGGCGGCAGATGCACCAGCCCGTGCTCCGCCGCGAACGCCGCGAGGCCCCGCTGCTCGGCGTCCGGTTCGGCGTCCAGATGGCCGAGCGCCAGGACGACCAGATCCCCGGTCACCGGCTCGGCCCGCCCCTCCAGCCACACGCTCTGCCGGCCCTCGCGGGAGCCGGTCACACGGACCGCCCGGTGGGGGTGCAGATGCACGGCGATACCGGGCGGGAGCGCGGCGGTGGCCTGCTCGTAGACCCACCGCATGTACGCGCTCTGCAGCCGCCGGCTCGCGAAGCTCTGCGACGTCAGGTCACGGGCCTCGGCGTCGAGTTGGCCATCGAGACCGGTGATCGCGAGCTCGCCGCTCCTGATCCGCTCCGACCACTCCGCGAGGGACGGTCCGGGACGTATGGGGCCCTGCGACTCCACGGACGCGTCGGTGAACATCGTCACGTCCTCCGCCATGGAGTTCATCCACAGCAGCGGTGACTGCTCGTGCCGCCACACCCGCCCGCCGCCGGGCGGAAAGGGGTCCACGAGGTGGATGTCGAGGCGGCCGCCGTCGTACAGCTCGTCGGCGTTGGCGGCGATGCGCTCCAGGAGACCGGTGCCACGCGGGCCTGCGCCGACGATCACGAGCGATCGCGGCGAAGGGGGCGGCGGAAGCGAGGAGGAAGGTGCGGACGGGGATGCAGGCATGCGGAGGCTCCGTGGATGCACAGATAGATCACGGGTCTTGCCTACACACAGCCGCGTCCCTCAACGCGGCGGGCCGCAGCGGCGACCTGCCATGAGGCTAAGCCCAGGGCATCGCCCGCTGTCAAGCGTGTCCACATGCCGAGCAGCGCGTCTCACGTGGTTGACGGGAGCGCGCTGTGGCTGTTCCACTGTGGCCATGCGTACTTGTCAGCTGGTCACCCGCGACCACATCGACTTCGGTCGAGTGTGGTCGTCGTCGTGTCGCCCCTGACCCGGTAGCTCGCCGCGCGCCTCTCGCGCCCCGCGGTTGCCTGATGGCTTCTTTCTCCGCCTTCACACACGCATGACTCCCTCCCTCAGCACCCGCCCCACCCGTTTTTCTCATCTCTCGCGGCATACGCGGTCTACTGCGACGTGTGCCGCGAAAGCGCCGTCGACGCCGTCGAGTTGTGCACGGTGAAGGCGACCGTGCCCGGCAGATAGCGATCGTCGGACCACTCCACCGGTTTGCCGGTCGGGTCGGTCGAGCGGCGGCGCTCGCGCAGCAGCGCGTCGCCGACCCCGCATTCCAGCAGGACGGCGTCCTCGGCATCTGCCGGGGCCAGGTCGATCGTGTGGTCGGCGTCCGTGAAGAGCACGCCGTGGCCCTCCAGCAATGCGCTGTGCGAGTCGGCCTCGCGCGGGAAGCGCTCGACCAACTCCCCCACCCACTCCGGGTAGACGGCCCGTTCGACCATCACCGGCCGCCCCGAGAGCGTACGCAGCCGCAGCACCCGGTAGACGTACGCCCCGCTCTCCAGGCGCAGTTGCTCGCACTCCAGCGGCAGGCCGGGCTCCCGTACGACCGCGATGGTGCGGCCGCCGGGCTCCTCGCCGATGGAACGGGCCCAGCGCGCGAAGCTGGTGAGCTCGGCGAAGCTCTGGACACGGGTGTCGCTGAGGACGACCCGGCGGGTGCCGCGGCGGGAGGTGACCAGGCCGTCGGCGCGCAGGAGGGCGAGGGCCTGGCGGATGGTGCCCCGGGAGACGTCGTAGCGCTCGGCCAGGGCGCCCTCGGCGGGCAGCCGGGCCCCGGACCCGTACGCTCCGGCCGCTATGGCCTCTCTCAGGTCGGCCGCGACCTTGCGGTACAGCGTCTGCGGCGCCTTCGGATCCTTCGGCTGCCCGGTGCCGCCCACGCCCGCCCCACCCGTCTTTCCACTGGTCATCTGCGCGACCGACCCTACCTGGTCGGTGAAGTGGCCGGATCTTTCCCATCCGCGCCGCACAGAAATCCCTGTCTGTTTACTTCCCCGTCACCTGGCTCCGCCGTACTGTCCCTAAGTTGTACAGCCAACTTGGGTTTACCGTCCTCCTCCGCCCTCCGCTCGTACAGGAGCTCCCCGTGACTGTCCCCCGCGTCGCAGCCCTCGCCGCCGCGCTCACCGCCTCCGCGCTCGCCCTCAGCGCCTGCGGTGCGGCGCCCAGCGCCGACTCCTCCACCAGCAGCGCAGCGACGGCGACCTCCGCCGCCGACGCCGGCGGCCTGGACGCCCTCGTCACCGCGGCCAAGAAGGAGGGCGCCCTGCACGTCATCGCCCTCCCGCCGGACTGGGCCAACTACGGCGCGGTCATAGCCGGGTTCAAGAAGAAGTACCCCGGCATCAAGATCACCAGCGAGAACCCGGACGGATCCAGCCAGGACGAGGTGAACGCCATCACCTCCCGCAAGGGCCAGGACCGCGCCCCGGACGTCGTCGACCTCGGCAGCACCTTCGCCCTGAGCGCCGCGAGCCAGGGCCTGCTGGCCCCGTACAAGGTGGCGGACTACGCCAAGATCCCGGCCGCCCAGAAGGACAGCCAGGCCCGCTGGTACAACGACTACGGCGGCTACATCTCCATCGGCTGCGACGCCAAGAAGGTCACGGCCTGTCCCACGACCTTCGCCGACCTCCTCAAGCCGCAGTACAAGGGCCAGGTCGCCCTCAACGGCAACCCGACCAAGTCCGGCTCCGCCTTCGGCGGCGTCTTCGCGGCCGCGCTGGCCAACGGCGGTTCGCTGGACGACATCCAGCCCGGCCTGGACTTCTTCGCCAAGCTGAAGAAGAACGGCAACTACAACCCCGTCGAGTCCACCCCGGCGACCGTCGAGAAGGGCGAGACGCCGATCAGCATCGACTGGGACTACCTCAACGCCGGCTACGCCGACGAGTTCAAGACCAAGGGCGTCGACTGGAAGGTCTCCGTCCCGTCCGACGGCCTCTACGCCCAGTACTACTCGCAGGCGGTCAACAAGACGGCCCCGCACCCGGCCGCCGCACGCCTGTGGGAGGAGTACCTCTACAGTGCCGAGGGCCAGAACCTGTGGCTCCAGGGCTACGCCCGCCCGGTCCTGATGGACGCCCTCAAGTCGGCCGGCACCCTGGACGCCACCGCCGCCGCCAAGCTCCCGTCCGTCTCCGGCACCGCGAAGTTCCCGACCCAGGCCCAGTCGGACAAGGCCCAGAAGGTCGTGACCGAGGGCTGGTCCAAGGCCGTGGCCGGCTGAGGCCCAAACCGATGACAACGGCCTCCGCCGCGACGCCGTCCCCCGCCGCCGATGACCTCGGCGGCGCGGGGGCCGCGCCCGTTCCCGTGTCCAAGCCCGTGTCCAGGAAGAGCCGCCGGTCGACCGGCTGGCTCGCCGTCGTGCCCCTGCTGCTGTTCATCGCCGTCGCCTTCGGCCTGCCCGCGTTCGCCATCACCGTCGGCGCCTTCACCACGACCGACGACGCCCCGGGCGGCGCCCAGTGGACCGGCGACAACATGACCCTGTCGATGCACGGCGCCTACCTCACCGCCCTCCTGGGGAGCGTCAAGCTCTCCGCGCTCACCGCCGCCCTCGGCGTCGTCGTCGGACTGCCCCTTGCGCAAGCCGTGGTGACCTCCCGCTTCCGCGCGCTGCGCGAGGCGGTTCTGGCCGCCTCCGGTGTCCTCGCCAACTTCGGCGGCGTACCGCTGGCCTTCGCCTTCGTCGCCACCCTCGGCAACTCCGGTGAGCTGACCAAGCTCTTCCACCTCAGCGACCACGGCTGGAGCCTCTACACCTTCTCCGGCCTGACCCTGGTCTACCTCTACTTCCTGGTCCCTCTGATGGTGCTCACCATCACCCCCGCCCTGGAGGGCCTGCGCGTCCAGTGGCGCGAGGCCGCGCAGAACAACGGCGCGACCACCCGCCAGTACTGGCTGCACGTCGCGCTGCCGGTCCTCGCCCCCTCCCTCCTCGGCGGCTTCGTACTGCTCTTCGGCAGCGCCTTCGCCGCCTACGCCACCGCCGCCGCCATGGTCGGCAGCTCGGTGCCGCTGATCACCCTGCAGATCGCCGACGCACTGTCCGGCAACGTGCTGGTCGGGCAGGGCAATGTCGCGCTCGCGCTGAGCCTCGACATGATCCTGATCGCCGGTCTGGTGATGGCGGTCTACGTCCCGCTGCAGCGAAGGAGCGCCCGATGGCTGCGATAACCGCGACAACCGCGGAACCGGTGAAGCCCGTCGAACCCACGAAGCCGAGGAACCGCCCCCGCTACTGGCGGGGCATCGTCGCGGTCATCGCCGGGCTGTACTTCCTCGGCCCGCTCGCCGCCTCCGTCCTCTTCACCGTCGACGTCCCCAACCAGGGCTTCACGGTCAGCGCCTACACCGGCATCCTCGGCGCCGACGGCTTCCTGTCCAGCCTCCGCCTCACCCTCGAACTGGCCGTCGCCACCATCCTCGTGGTCCTGCTCCTGCTCGTCCCGGCCATGATCGCCATCCGGCTCTCGGCTCCCCGGCTGCGTACCCTCGTCGAGATCGTCTGCTCGCTGCCGCTGGTGGTGCCCGCCGTGGCGCTCACCGCCGGCATCGTGTCGGTCCTGCGCTGGGGGCCGACGAAGCTGTCCCGCACCCCGCTGTACGAGACCATCCTGCAGATCCAGAACCCGTCCTTCCCCGTGGTCCTGGTCCTTGCGTACGTCCTGATGGCTCTGCCGCTCGCCTACCGCACCCTGGACGCCGGGCTGCGCGCCCTCGACCTGGTGACCCTCGTCGAGGCCGCCCGCAACTGCGGGGCGAGCCCGGCGCGGGCGGTGCTGCGGGTCGTACTGCCGAACCTGCGGGGGGCGCTGCTCAACACGGCCTTCCTGACCCTGGCGCTGGTGCTCGGCGAGTACACGGTCGCCGCGATCCTCGGCTTCACGCCGTTCGCGGTGTGGATCGTGGGCATTGGCGGCAGCCAGGCGCAGATGTCGGTGGCCGTGTCCGTGCTGAGCCTGGTGCTGACCTGGGTGCTGCTGCTGATCCTGGCCGCCGCGGGGCGCGGCCCGTCCTTCCGTACGTCCTCCCGCAAGCCCAAGGTCAAGGAGACCTCGTGACCGCCACCGCCACCGAAGCCACCGCCGTCCGCGACTCGGGCGGGGCCACCGTGGAGTTCCGCGGCCTGCGCCGCGTCTTCGGCACCACCATCGCCCTCGACGGCCTCGACCTGACCGTCCGGCCCGGTGAACTCCTCGCCCTGCTCGGCCCGTCCGGCTGCGGCAAGACCACCGCCCTGCGCATCGTGGCCGGGTTCGAGCAGCCGGACGCCGGCCAGGTGCTGGTCGACGGCGAGGATGTCACCGGCGTCCCGGCGCACCGCCGCAACGCCGGGATGGTCTTCCAGTCGTACAGCCTCTTCCCGCACCTCAGCGCCGCCGACAACGTCGCCTTCGGCCTGCGGATGCGCGGTGTCGGGACTGCCGCACGCCGCAAGCGGGCAACGGAACTCCTCGAACTGGTCGGGCTGCCCGAGCACGGCGACCGTTTCCCGCACCAGCTCTCCGGCGGCCAGCAACAGCGCATCGCGCTGGCCCGGGCGCTGGCACTGGAGCCGAAGGTGCTGCTGCTGGACGAGCCGCTCTCCGCGCTCGACGCCAAGGTGCGGGTCACGCTGCGGGAGGAGATCCGCCGACTGCAGCTGGAGTTGGGCATCACCACGCTCTTCGTCACCCACGACCAGGAGGAGGCGCTGTCCACCGCCGACCGGGTCGCCGTCATGCACGGCGGACGCCTCGAGCAGTGCGCGCCGCCGGCCGAGCTGTACGACACCCCGGCCACCGCCTTCGTCGCCGAGTTCGTCGGCACCATGAACCGGCTCCCCGGCCGGACCGGCACCGACGGCACGGTCGAGGTCCTCGGCCGCCGGCTGCCGTCGCGCGGCGAAGCCCGGCCCGACACCGACGTGGACGCCCTGGTCCGCCCCGAGGCCCTGGACGTCACGCCGGGCGGCGACGCGCGCGTGGTCACCGCCTCCTTCCACGGCGCCGTCACCCGGCTCACCCTCGCGCTGGCCGACGGCACCACCCTCAAGGCCGACGTGCCCAGCCACCGCGCGCCCGAGCTGCCGGCCGGTGCCGCCGTCACGGTCGGGCTGCCGGACCGCCCGGTGCTCGTCGACGACCGGACCGCCTGACCCCCCTCGCCACCCGTCCCCCCACGCACGCAACAAGGAGCGAGAAAGCGTTGTCTCCCCGATCCGTCCTGCCCTCACACCTCGATGCCGTCCTCTTCGACATGGACGGCACGCTCGTCGACACGGAGAGAGTGTGGTGGCAGGCGGCGGCCGAAGCGGCCGCCCGGCTCGGACGGGACCTCAGCGACGCGGACATCCCCGATGTGCTCGGCCGCTCCGTCGGCCATACCGCCGCCCACCTGGCCCGTACGGCCACCGAACCCGTGCCGCTCGACCTGGCGGACCAGCTCGACGCCCGCTTCGCCGAGCTGGTGGCCCACGACGTCGTCCCCCGGCCCGGCGCGGTGGCCCTCCTGGAGGCGCTGCTTGCCGCCGGGATCACCACCGCCCTGGTCTCGGCCTCCCCGCGCCGGGTCGTCGACCTGGTCCTGGGCGTCCTGGGGCGGGAGTACTTCACGGTGTCGGTGTCGGCCGACGACACCGTACGCACCAAGCCCGACCCCGATCCCTACCTCGCCGCCGTCCGTCTGCTCGGCGCCCGCGCGGACCGCTGCGTCGCCGTCGAGGACACCCCCACCGGCGTCGCCTCGGCCGAAGCGGCGGGCTGCCCGGTCCTCGTCGTCCCCTCGATGGTGCCGATCGACCCCGCCCCGGGCCGCATCGTCCTCGACAGCCTCCATCAGGCCGACCCCGAACTGCTGCGCTCCCTGGTGGTCGTCCGGTGAGCCTCGAGGACATCCGCCATGTGGTGATCCTGATGCAGGAGAACCGCAGCTTCGACCACTACCTGGGGACGCTCGGCGGCGTACGCGGCTTCGCCGACCGGGAGGCCCTGGTCCTCCCGGACGGCGGCAGTGTCTTCCGCCAGCCGTCCCCCGGGGGCCGGCTGCTGCCGTACCGGCTGGACTCCAGCCGCTACAGCGCCCAGCACGCCGAAGAGCTCCCGCACGACCGGGACACCGGTCACCAGGCCATCAACGACGGCGCCATGAACGGCTGGGTGGCCGCCAAGGGCCCGCGCACCATGGGCTACTTCACCCGCGAGGACATCCCCTACCAGTACGCCCTCTCCGACGCCTTCACCACCTGCGACGCCTACTTCTGCTCGCAGGCGGGCCCGACCGACCCCAACCGGCTCTTCCTGTGGTCCGGCACCTCGGGCCCGTTCACCGACAACTCCGTCGTCACGGGTAATCCGCTGGCCGACTGGACGACGTACGCCGAGCGGCTGCACGAAGCGGGCGTGAGCTGGCGCGTCTACCACAATCCGGACGGCGAGGACGAGCGCGAGGGCGACTACGACTGCAACGGGCTGTCCTACTTCCGGCAGTTCCACGCCTTCCCGCCCGACGACCCCCGCCACGTCAACGCGATGACGCGCTGGGACCTCACCGCCTTCGACCAGCACTGCAAGGACGGCACCCTCCCGGCCGTCTCCTGGCTGGTCTCCCCGTTCCTGTCTTGTGAGCACCCCGCCGCGAGCCCCGCCTATGGCGCCGACTGGGTCAACACCGCGCTCCAGTCGCTCTTCGCCAACCCCGAGGTGTGGCGGCACACCGTCTTCCTGCTGATGTACGACGAGAACGACGGCTGGTTCGACCACGTCGTCCCGCCCTTCCCGCCGGCCGGCACACCGGACGAGTTCGTGGACGGCCGCCCGAAAGGGCTCGGCAACCGCGTGCCGCTGTGGGTGATCTCCCCCTGGTCGCGCGGCGGCTGGGTCAACTCCCAGGTCTTCGACCACACGTCCGTGCTGCGTTTCCTGGAACTGGTCACCGGCGTCGCCGAGCCCAACATCTCCGCCTGGCGGCGCGCCGTATGCGGTGACCTGACCAGCTGCTTCGACTTCGACCGGCCCGACTTCACGGTCCCGGAGCTCCCCGACACCAAGGCCCTGGTCAGGCTGGCCGACGCCGCCGCCTCCCTCCCCGCCGTCCCGCTACCGGTGCCGGTCCCCCCGGACTCGCCCCTAGCCCTGCCGGCCCAGGAGCCCGGGAACCGCCCGCGCCGCCCGCTGCCCTATGCGCCGGGTGCGGAAATCACCGTCGACCGGGCCACCGGCATAGTCACCTGCACCCTGACAAATGGCGGCTCGGTCGCCTTCCACTACACGGTTTTCCCTCGTACGCATTTCCCCTTCCGCGGCACGCCCTTCACGGTCGCGCCGGGCGCCACGGCGGCGTACACCTGGGATACGGAGCTGACGGGCGGCACGTACGACTTCACCGTCCATGGCGCCGACGGGTTCGTGCGCCGCTTCTCGGGTACGACCCAGTGAACTTGTCGTACCGGCGTACGGCCGTCCGGCCGACGTAGGTCACTCTCCCGGGGGAAAAGGCTTTGGCGTACCGTCAGCAGCCCGCTCCCTAGCGGCGACTGACCATTCAGCACTATTTTCTGCACCAGGTCTGTCACGAATCCCCCGCGCGGGGGCTATCCCCTTGGCGCAACATCCGCATCATGGACGACCATAGTGTTGCGGACAGCACAGACCGCGGGTGAGAGGAGGCGTCCAATGGGTTCGGTTCGAAAGGCGAGTGCCTGGCTGGGCCTCGTCGACGACAACGGCGGCGAGAACTACTACGACGAGGACTACGCCGACTACGGCGAGGGCGCCGGCCAGAACGAGTCCTGGGTCACCGACCCCCGGATCCGGGTGGCCGCCGACTCCGCCCAGGATCAGGGGCGCCGTATCGCCACGGTCACCCCGGACGGCTTCCGGGACGCCCGTGGCATCGGCGAGCTCTTCCGCGACGGCGTCCCCGTCATCGTCAACCTCACGGGTATGGAGCCCAACGACGCCAAGCGCGTCGTGGACTTCGCCGCCGGGCTGACCTTCGGGCTTCGCGGCTCCATCGAGCGCGTCGCCACCCGGGTCTTCCTGCTCACCCCGGCGGACTACACGGTCGTCAACGCCGACCCCAAGCACGGCGGCGACGGCTTCTTCAACCAGAGCTGAGGCCACGGGGGTCGGGGGATCGGTTTCCCCCCGGCCCTCGCGGATCCCCCGCCTGCCGCCGCCCCGTCAGTGGAAGGCGTCGAGGCCGGTCAACGCCTTGCCCAGCACCAGCTGGTGCATTTCCACCGTGCCCTCGTACGTGAGGACGGACTCCAGGTTCGTCGCGTGCCGCATCACCGGGTACTCCAGCGAGATCCCGTTCGCCCCGAGGATCGTGCGCGCCGTCCGGCAGATCTCGATCGCCTCGCGCACATTGTTGAGCTTGCCGAAGCTGACCTGCTCGGGCCGCAGTCGCCCGGCGTCCATGCGGCGGCCGAGGTGGTGGGCGAGCAGAATGCCTTTGTGGAGTTCGACGGCCATGTCGGCGAGCTTGGCCTGGGTGAGCTGGAAGCCGCCGATGGGCCGCCCGAACTGCTCGCGGGTCGTGGCGTAGGAGAGCGCCGTCTCGAAGCAGCTGCGCGCGGCGCCCATCGAGCCCCACACGATCCCGTACCGGGCGTGGCTGAGGCAGCTCAGGGGTCCCCTCAGGCCGACGGCCTCGGGCAGGACCGCGTCGCCGGGCAGCCGGACGTCGTCCAGGACGAGTTCGCTGGTCACGGAGGCCCGCAGCGACCACTTGTGCTTGATCTCCGGCGCCGAGAAGCCGGCCGCGTCCGTCGGGACGACGAAGCCCCGGATGCCCTCGTCGGTGCGGGCCCAGACGACGGCGACGCCGGCCACCGAACCGTTGGTGATCCACATCTTGCGGCCGCTGAGCACCCAGTCGGCCCCGTCCCGTTTCGCGTACGTGCGCATGCCTGCCGGGTCGGAGCCGTGGTCGGGCTCGGTGAGACCGAAGCAGCCGATGATCTCGCCCGAGGCCATCCGGGGGAGCCATTCCAGCCGCTGCTCCTCGGAGCCGAAGCGGTGGATGGCGTACATGGCCAGCGAGCCCTGTACGGACACCAGGGAGCGGATGCCGGAGTCGGCGGCCTCCAACTCCAGGCAGGCCAGGCCGTACTGCACGGCGCTCGCGCCGGCGCAGCCGTAGCCGGTCAGGGACATGCCGAGCGCGCCGATCGACCCGAGTTCACGGGCGAGTTCGCGGATGGCGGGGAGTTCGCCGCGCTCGTACCAGTCGGCGACGTACGGCAGGACGCGGTCGTCGGCCCAGCGGCGGACGGTGTCCCGGACGGCGAGGTCCTCGGCACTGAGGAGGTCGTCGAGGCCGAGCGGATCGTGCGGGTCGAAAGCGGGCAACGCTGAGAACGCAGTGGACACAGTGGACATGGCCAGACGCTACGTGCGCGCCTTCTCCGCGTAAAGGCCGACCGGGACCTGAGCCGGTATGTCCACCGTGGTGGCGGCGGCCGAGGCGGCGACGCCGCACTCCATCACGCGCGGCAGCCGCAGCGCCGCCAGCGCGCCGAGCAGCAGCAGTCCGGCGCTGACCAGCAGCGTGATGTGCAGGCCGTGGACGAACGAGTGCCGGGCGGCGTGCCGCAGGGCCGCGCCGGCGGAGCCGCCGAGCCGGTCGGAGACCTCGTAGGCCTCGCCGAGGGACTTGCCGGCGCTGGCGGAGGCCGCCGAGGGCACGCCGGGCACCCGCGATACGCCCGGCCCGTACGCGGCGTTCATGACGCTGCCGAGCAGGGCGATGCCTATGCCGGCGCCCAGCTGGTACGAGGTCTCGCCGATGGCGGCGGCGCCGCCGGCCTGCGCGGCGGGGGCTTCGCTCAGCATGGACTCGTACGCGCCGAAGAGCGTGGTCTCCAGGCCGAAGCCCAGCAGCACGAAGCCCGTCGTGAGCAGCCAGGGCCGGTCGTGCTGGCCCATGAAGGTCAGGCCGAGGACGGCCACGGCGGTGAGGACGAAGCCGAGGCTGACCATGACGCGTGGGCCGAAGCGGTGGAGCAGGCGGGAGCCGAAGAGCCCGGCGGCCATCGCGGCGAAGGTGAGCGGGAGCAGCCGCAGGCCGGTCGCCAGCGGGCTGAGGCCGAGCACGAGTTGCAGATACTGGACGGCGATCAGTTCCAGGCCGACCAGCGCGAGCATGGCCAGCACGATGCAGCCCACGGAGGTGCTGAAGGCCGGCCGCGAGAACATGCTCATGTCGATCAGCGGGAACTCGCGCCTGCGCTGCCGCCGTACGAACAGCACCAGCAGCGCCACACCGACCAGCAGCGGGACGAAGGTGCCGACGTCGAACAGCCCTTCGTGGCCGCCGATCCGCTTGACGCCCAGGACCGTGCCGAGCACACCGAAGGCGGCCATGAGCGCGCCGAGTACGTCCCAGGGGCCGTTGCGGCTGCCCCGGGACTCGGGGAGCAGCCAGCGGCCGATGGGCACGATGACCGCGAGCAGCGGGATGTTGATGAGGAAGACCGAGCCCCACCAGAAGTGCTCGACCAGGAAGCCGCCGAGGACCGGCCCGACGGCGGCGCCGACGGCGGCGACGGCGCTCCACACGCCGATCGCGACGGCGCGCTCACGGCGGTCGGGGAAGACCTGGCGGAGGATCGACAGGGTGGCCGGCATGATCATCGCGCCGCCGACCCCGAGCAGCGCGCGGGCCCCGATGAGGACGTGCGCATTGGGCGCGAAGGCGGCGATGGCCGAGGCGACGGCGAACAGGCCGTAACCGAGCAGCAGGACGCGGCGGCGGCCGACGCGGTCGCCGAGGGTGCCGAAGAGGATCAGGAGGGAGGCCGCGACGAGGGGGTAGACGTCGACGATCCACAGCAGCTCTATCGCGCCGGGGTGGAGGTCCTCGGTGACGGCCGGAACCGCGACGTGCAGCACCGTGGCGTCGAGAGCGACGAGCAGCAGGCTGATACAGAGGACGACGAGAACGGTCCAGCGGTTGGCCGGCCGGTTGTGCTGCCGTGGGACGTCCGCCGGCCTCACGTTGCCGGCAAAGGTCGTCCCTGTCATGTAGGTACCTCCCAGCGGTGCGCTCGCGGGCGGCGCTGGGCGGGGCAGTGGGGGACGGTCCCGTGGATGCCCAGCGGCGTAGGCGAGTGAAGAGGACAGCGTACGCGAAGCTCCGGCCCCGGCGCGTGGCCCGGGTCACGATCTGTGGGTGTGGAGCCGGTCACTGTGCGGCCGTGCCGGATAATCGGGCCGGTGACCGCACTCGCCACCGACACCGCGGCCTCCTCGCCGGGCCAGTCCCCGCCGAGGAGCGCCCTGCGCCTCGCCGCGCCCGCCCTCCTGGTCTACGCCGGGGTGCGGCTGCTCGGCCTGGCGGTGCTGGCCGCCTGGAGCGCGGCGGAGGGCAAGAGCCCCCACCAGCTGCTCTCCGCCCGCTGGGACTCGCTCTGGTACACCCGCGTCGCCGAGCAGGGGTACGGCTACACCGCCCACCTGGCCGACGGAGGCGTCCACTCCAGCCTCGCCTTCTTCCCGCTGCTGCCGGGCCTGGAGCACACCCTGGCCGCGCTGACCCCGCTGACCCCCCAGGACGCCGGGCTGGCGGTGAGCTGGCTCGCCTCGCTCTTCGCCGCCTGGGGCCTGTACGCGATCGGCGCCCTGCTCCACGACCGTCGTACGGGGGTGGTGCTGGCCACCCTGTGGGCGGTGCTGCCGGTCGGGATCGTCCAGTCGATGGCGTACACCGAGTCGCTGTTCACGGCGCTGGCCGTCTGGAGCCTGTACGCGGTGCTGACCCGCCGCTGGGTGTGGGCGGGGACGCTCGCCGTGGCGGCGGGACTCACCCGGCCGGTGGGGCTGGCGGTGGTGGCGGCGATCTGGGCCGGGGCGGCGGTCACGCTCGTACCGTGGCCCGGCTTCCGAGAGGTCTGGCGGGGGCACCGGCGCACCCTGTTCGCGGTGCTGGTCTCGCCGCTGGGCTGGCTGGGGTACGTGGCCTGGGTGGGGGTGCGCACCGGCAGCCCCACCGGCTACCCGGACATCCAGGCCCAGTGGGGCAACGGCTTCGACGGCGGCGTCGCCTTCGCCGGCTTCGTCTGGAAGAACCTGACCGGCCCGGTGTTCCTGGCCGGGGTGGGACTGTGCGCGGCGGTGGCGCTGATCGGCTGGCTGTACGTGCGCTGCGTACGGCAGGGCCAGCCGCTGCCGCTGCTGGTGTACGGCGGCGCGGTGGTCGCCCTGGCGCTGACCGGCTCGGGGTACTTCGGGTCCCGGCCCCGGCTGTTGATGCCGGCGTTCGTCCTGCTGCTGCCGGCGGCGGTGGCGCTGGCCCGGTGGCGGCCGGCCAGGGCGGCTTCGCTGCTGGTCACGGTGGCGCTGGCCTCGGCCGCGTACGGGGCGTTCTGGCTCAACGGCTCGGGTCCGCCATGAACCCGGCGGAACGCCAAGGTAAATAGCCGATAAACGAGGACGTCAATAAAAAATAAAGAGACCCGGGCTTCACCGAGTTCACTCGAACATAAAAGCCCCGCGCCTTCGCGCATTGCGTCGAATCCTGGCCACCGCGAGCAGAACGAGACACACCCCACATCACATCGTCATTACAAAGCAGCTGGATCGACCGGACTTCCCCATCACACGCTGTAACGTCGATTGAGTGCGCACCGAAGACAAGCTCGCTGAGGCAGAGGAGCGACCACGCGACCGCGTTCCGCTGCGGATGAGCCGAACGCGTGCCTGGTTGTTCGGCACGACCGTCGTCGCCTACGTGACGATCGTCGTTGCCGTCGTGACCTCGTCCAAGCTGGTCACACTCGACTGGCAGGTCATGATGTTCCGGCCGTACAAGCAGTGGCCGCAGATCCACGCTTTCCTGGACTACTTCGTGGTCCTGGGGCAGCGCGGGCCGACCGCCGTCATAGTCGCCGCCTGGCTGGGCTGGCGCTCGTGGCGTCAGCGGACCCTGCGTCCGCTGCTGGTCCTGGGCGCCTCGCTGCTCCTTCTGAACATCACCGTGGGCGCGGTCAAGGTCGGCCTCGGCCGGCTGGGCCCGCACTACGCGACCACCGTGGGCTCCCCCGAGCTCTTCGCCGGCGGCGATATATTTCCTTCGGGCCACACCGCCAATGCCGTCGTGACCTGGGGCGTTCTGGCCTATCTCGCCGGTACGCCGATAGTCCGCCGGGTCGCTTCGGTGATCGCCGCGCTGCTCGCGCTGGGCGTCGGCTTCACCACCATCTACCTCGGCACCCACTGGGTCAGCGATGTGATGCTGGGCTGGGCCGCGGGCCTGCTGGTCCTGCTGTCGCTGCCCTGGTTCGAGCCGGCGATCGCCATGGCCGAGGCCTATGTGCGGTCCGCGTGGATGCGCTGGCGTCTGGCCTCCGCCGGGCGCCGGGCGGTCCCCACCGTCCCGGCCCGGCATCCGGTCCGCGACGCGGTCAGTGCCACCGCCGGGTTCGCCGGACGTACGACGACCGGCACCGCCACGGCCACCGGGATACCGCACCACCCGCCCCGGCCGCACACCGCGCGTCACGAGCGGACGCCGGTCACCCCGGTCGGCAGCCGCCGGCCGCCCGCCGACCGCCCCTCCCGGCCCGCGCCGTTGGGGCCGCCGGTGCGCGGCCGGGGTGCCACGAGCTGACCCTCAGCCGGACCAGGCGCGGGTCACCGTGCCGTCCGCGACCGTGAAGTTCAGCCTCCCCGAGCGGTATTCCATGGTGATGATCGCGCCGGGCGGTAGGGATCGGACCGTGGTCCAGCCCTGCCCCCTGGCGCGCCGTTCGGCCTCCTCTGCGGAGAGGCCGACGTAGGTCTCCGGGTTGTCCTGCGGCTGCGGTCCGGGGCTCGGAATGGATGCCATACCGGC
The DNA here is from genome assembly GCF_042751495.1 of Streptomyces sp. NPDC059373. Classification (NCBI taxonomy): domain Bacteria; kingdom Bacillati; phylum Actinomycetota; class Actinomycetes; order Kitasatosporales; family Streptomycetaceae; genus Streptomyces; species Streptomyces sp. NPDC059373. The sequence continues at coordinate 92,872 of NZ_JBHYXC010000020.1, forward strand.
CACCGTAGGCGCATAGTCGCTGCCGTGGAAGCGGCACCCCGGCGTGATCGTCACACTTCTGTCACAGAAACCGGAGTGGCGTTTGGCGTAGCCCGTTCACTCGTTGGAGGTAGGTTTTTCGACCTCTCAGGGAACTCTCATGAATTTCCCTTACCGGTCTCATAAAACCCGCCGGGGAATTCCGGTGATCGCCCCGGGACACCGACCGACACACTTTCCTCACAACACCGCCCCAGTGGTCACTCGACTCATCGCCCGTCAGATATCCGAGCACGAATGGCGTACCCACCGAACCTGCGTGCGGCGGAGTGCACGGTCGCCCTCGCCTCGCGCTCCGGCAGTCCGATACGAAGGGCCGCGTCGACCAGCGCGTCGGCGACATCCTCCCCGTGGCCGGTCTCGTAGGCGCGGCAGGCGGCCCAGTAGAGCCGCTCGTTGCGCTCCCCCTGGACCGAGCCGAGGACGAAGTTGACCAGCGGAGCGGCGGACCGGCCGGCCCGGGTGGGCATACGGACCGGGGCGGGCGGCGCGGGCGGGGCCGGTGGCGGGGCGAGCAGCCGCAGCAGCCCGGCCGGGGCGGGGGCCGGGGGCAGATAGGCGGTGCCGGGGGCCAGCCGGTAGCGGCCGGCGCGGGTGCGCGAGCCGGGGCCGACCAGATAGCCGCCGGAGCCGCGCACATCGATGCCGGGGGCTATGCGGCGTACGGAGTTGGACACCACCAGGCCGGCCGGGCCGCTCAGCCACAGATGGCGGCCGCCGCTCGGGGTGATGACGGTACGGGTCAGCGGCACCGTGAAGTCATGGGCGGCGGCCAGCAAGGTCAGGTCCCGCATGCCGTCGGCGGCGCCCTTGCGGTCCAGGTCGAGGCCGATCAGATGCTGCGGGGGCCGCCCGCAGGCCACCCCGTAGCCCCGGGCCCAGGGGGCGGCGGCGAACAGCTCGCGCACCCGCGCCGGGTCCGACGAGGCGTCGTACACGCCGTGCCCGAGCCGTCCGCACTCACCGCGGCAGGGGGACGGCCCCGCGGCCGGGCCCGTCTCGTCCCGGTGCGGGGAGCGGAGGGCGGGCAGCTTGGAGCGCGCCAGCGGGAAGACCGCCAGCCCTTGCGTGGCGGCCGCCAGCGCGTGTTGCACGGCGTGGGTGTAATCGGGATGCACCACCCGGTTATCGTACGTCCGTTCGAGTCGGGGCGCACCAGTGCATTTCCGGCCGTCTTCGGGTGTTCCGCGTGGCACCCTCGCCACGGATCCGGCGCCGTGCGCATCATGGGGCGTTCCGCCCGGATGCTGCGTAGCGAGGCGAGGGGGCACGCATGGGGACCGACACCGCACCGGCCGACCCCGGAGTGGCAGCGGCCCGCCATCCCGGGCGGCTGGTCGTGGACTGGCTCACCACCACCGACCACAAGAAGATCGGCCACCTCTACCTGATCACGTCGTTCGGGTTCTTCCTGGTGGGCGGCCTGATGGCGCTGCTGATGCGCGCGGAGCTGGCGCGGCCCGGGCTGCAGCTGGTCTCCAACGACACCTACAACCAGCTGTTCACCCTGCACGGCACGATCATGCTGCTGCTCTTCGCGACCCCGACCTTCGCCGGCTTCGCCAACGAGATCATGCCGCTGCAGATCGGCTCCCCCGATGTCGCCTTCCCCCGGCTGAACATGTTCTCGTACTGGCTGTTCCTCTTCGGCGGCCTCATCGTGGTCGGCGGCCTGCTGGTGCCCGAGGGCGCGGCGTCCTTCGGCTGGTTCGCCTACGCGCCGCTGAACAGCGCCACCCGCTCCCCCGGCATCGGCGCCGACATGTGGATCGTGGGGCTGGCCCTGGCCGGCTTCGGCACCATCCTCGGCGCGGTCAACTTCATCACGACCATCATCGGGATGCGGGCCCCCGGGATGACGATGTTCCGGATGCCGATCTTCACCTGGAACGTGCTGTTCACGTCGATCCTGGTGCTCTTCGCCTTCCCGGTGCTGGCTGCCGCGCTGCTCTGCCTGGAGGCCGACCGGCGCTTCGGCGCGGTGGTCTTCGAGCCCCAGAACGGCGGGGCGCTGCTGTGGCAGCACCTGTTCTGGTTCTTCGGGCATCCCGAGGTCTACATCATCGCGCTGCCGTTCTTCGGCATCATCAGCGAGATCATCCCGGTCTTCTCACGGAAGCCGATCTTCGGCTACGTGTCGCTGATCGGTGCGACCATGGCCATCGCCGGGCTGTCGATCGTGGTCTGGGCGCACCACATGTTCGTCACCGGCGCGGTGCTGCTGCCCTTCTTCTCCTTCATGTCCTTCCTCATCGCGGTGCCGACGGGGGTGAAGTTCTTCAACTGGATCGGCACCATGTGGCACGGCTCGCTGTCCTTCGAGACCCCCATGCTGTGGGCGGCCGGCTTCCTGGTCAGCTTTCTGTTCGGCGGCCTGACCGGCGTCATCCTGGCCTCGCCGCCGCTGGACTTCCACGTCAGCGACACGTACTTCGTCGTCGCCCACTTCCATTACGTGGTCTTCGGCACCGTCGCCTTCGCGACCTTCGCCGGCTTCTACTTCTGGTGGCCCAAGCTCACCGGCAAGATGCTCGACGAGCGGCTGGGCAAGATCCAGTTCTGGACCCTCTTCGTCGGCTTCCACACCACCTTCCTGGTCCAGCACTGGCTGGGCGTCGAGGGCATGCCCCGCCGGTACGCCGACTACCTGGCCGCCGACGGCTTCACCGCCCTCAACACGGTCTCCACGATCGGCGCCTTCCTGCTGGGGATCTCCACCCTCCCCTTCCTCTACAACGTCTGGAAGACCCACAGGTACGGGACGAAGGTCGACGTCGACGACCCCTGGGGCTACGGCCGCTCCCTGGAGTGGGCGACCTCCTGCCCGCCGCCCCGCCACAACTTCCTCACCCTGCCGAAGATCCGCTCCGAGTCGCCGGCCTTCGACCTGCACCACCCCGAAATGGCCACGCAGGCCGAGGCCGACGAGCGGGTGTGAGCGCCGTCAGGGCAGGTGACGATGTCTACCGGGCCCTGACCGCCCGCCTCGCGCGCCGCGCCACAGCCCTGGCCACGTCCTTGCACAGGTAGGCCGCCCCGAGGGCCGGCCCGCCCGTACGGCGGCCGAGGCGCCGGGCCAGGCCGGCCATTCCGCGGCGTTCCCTGAGCAGCTGCTCGAAGAGGTCGGCGCAGACGCGGGCGATGCGGTCGGGATCGTAGTGCCGGGCCTTCTCCCGGGCGGCACGGCCCATCGCGCGGCGGCGGTCCTCGTCGCCGATGAGGTCGAGCAGGGCGGCGGCCATGGCGTCGAGGTCGCGCGGCGGGACGAGCAGGCCGTCCTTGCCGTGGTCGATGATCTCGCCGGGGCCGAGCGGGCAGTCGGTGCTGACGACGGGCAGGCCGACCGTCATTCCCTCGACGATGGTCATACCGAAGGACTCCATGGCGGAGGAGACCGCCAGGATCGAGCCCTTGGCCATCTCCGGTTCGACGGGGGCGACCTGTCCCATCAGCCGTACGTACTCGCCCAGTTGGAGTTCCTCGATCAGCTCGGCCAGCTCGTCGCGCTGGACCCCGCCGCCATAGATCCGCAGACCCCAGTCGGGCCGTTCGGTGACGACCTTGCCGAAGGCGCGGATCAGGTCGCCGTAGCGCTTGACGGGGACGAGCCTTCCCGCGGCCACGACGTACTTCGCCGTCAGGTCGGAGGGCGCGGCGCCGGTGTCGGGCACGCTGTTCGGCACCGCCCGGACCCGTACCCCCGGCAGTCGCAGCCGGCGGCGGTACGCGGCGGCGTCGGCCTCGGTGGTCGTGGTCACCGCGTCGAGGCGCGGATACATCCGGCGCAGCGTGAGGGTGAGCCGGGCGGGGTGGGTGTCCAGGGTGAGGTGCTCCTGGGCGACGCGCACCAGGCCGCGCGGGGCCTGGCGGGCGATGTGGACGTTGAGCCCCGGACGGGTGCCGATCACGACGTCCGTGTCCAGTTCGGCCAGCCAGTGGCCGATCCGCTGGTCGGTGAGCCTGCTGTACTGCCGGTAGCGGCTCTCTGCGACCGGGAAGACCTTCGCCGGCTGCTGGTGGAGCGGGTGTTCGCCTTCGTACGTCGGGCTCTTCTTCCGCAGGTCGACCAGGTGCCGCAGCGGGACCTCCGGGGCGAGTGCGAGGACCGGCTTCTCGCGGTGCCGGAACACGGAGGCGATCTCGACCTCGTGGCCCTGCCCGGCCAGCGCACCGGCCAGATTGAACGTCGTACGGATGGTCCCGCCCAGTCCGTAGGCGTTGTGGAGCAGGAATGTGATGCGCATGCGTCCCCGTCATTCAGCGGCTCCCCGCGGACTTTCGTCCGCCTTCCGAAGGCAAGACCCGCTCCCCCCACACCTGGTTGTTCGCCATGACCTCCTTGTGGCGGAGCTGTGATCACATCGGTAGCCGGACCCGGACAACCTTTCCGGCGGCCGACGCGTCAAGCACCGTACGGGAGTTGGGGGACGACAAAGCAGTTCTTCCGCATGTCGCCGCCCCTGGTGAGCCATCCTCCGTGGCCGTTCTTCGCACGGTCGCTCCACTGGGCGACCGACAGGCAGGTGCGGGCGGTGGCCGGCGGTTTCGCCGTCGAGGTGAAGCGCACCGGGAGCAGCAGCCCGCCCGCGTCGTACGGCTTCCCGGCGACGAAGCGTTCCACGCACGCGCGGGTCACGGAGCCGTCGCAGGAGCGGATCGCGTCGGTCAGCCACATGGCGGCGGCCCAGCCCTCCAGCTGCCACTGGGCGAGCCGGCCCGTCTTCCTGGCCGCCATGCCGGTACGGAAGGCGCGGACGGCCGGGTCGGCGGTGTCGTCGTAGTTGCGGCTGGCCGAGGTCGCCCAGAGCGCGTTGCGGCAGCCGGCCGCGTCCTTGTAGTCGGACGGGACGGTCGACGCCCAGTTCTGGACGTTGGTGACCTTGGCGGTGACGGTGACGCCGGCGCTCTGCATGGCACGGCAGAGCTGGCCGTTGCCGTGGGTGTCCATGGCGTCGAAGAGGATGTCGGCGTGACGGGCGCGCAGATCGGCGGCGACGGCACGGAAGTTGGGCAGCGCGAAGTCGACCTCCTCGCGGACGGTCCGGTAGCCCTCCACCTTCAGGCCGCGCAGGATCTGGTCGGCGTAGCGGGCCGAGGAGGCCTGGTTGTAGTAGACGACGGCCGCCGTACGGGCCTTGAGCCGCTCCTTGAAGAAGCGGTAGACCTCGGTGCCCGCGTAGAGCCGGCCGCCCCAGCCGGGGGTGCCGTCGCGCGGGGCGGCGCTGCCGTAGATGCCGTAGAGGTGCGGGTAGGTGTCGTACTCGGTGCCGATGGGGATGCCGCCGATGTCGGGGACGCCCTTGCGGCTGACGTAGGGGGCGCCGGCGTAGTCCAGGGAGCTGGTGGCGACGAGGGCGAACACCTTGGCCTTGTCGACGAGTTCGCGTACGCACTGGTTGTTGCCGAAGCCGCTGCCGCCGTCGTCGCAGGTGACGGCCTCCAGGCGGTGGCCGTTGACGCCGCCCTCGGCGTTGACGGCGTCGAGGTAGGCGAGGGCGCCGTCGCGCGGGGCGGAGAAGGCGCCGCCGCCGACGGGGCTGGTGGCGCTGGTGATGATGCCGACCTTGAGGGTGGCCGCGCTCCGGCCCGGAGTCGGGCGGCCGGTGAAGTCGCTTTCGGGCAGACGGCTGCCGCAGGCGACGAGGAACAGTACGGCGAGGGCCAGGGCGAGAGCCGGGGCCGTCAGGGGCCGGGCCGCCCGGCGCACGTCAACAGCCCGGGACAGAACCGCCGGTGCCGCTGCTGCTGTCCATGTTGATCAGGCCGCACAGGCTCTTGACGGAGACCTTCCAGACCTTGTCCTGGAGGACGGAGGTGCCGGTGGCGTCGGTCAGTACGTTCTGGCCGGACAGGGAGAGCGTGTAGGTGATGGTCGCCTCGGTCGGGGAGGTGAACTCGACCTTGCTGACCTTCGCCTTGACCTTGCCGACCCGGCTGTCCCCGGCGAAGGCCTGGAGCACCAGCTGGAGTTGGTCGCCGTTCTGCAGCAGCTTGGCCTTGTCCTTGACCGGGGTGTCCGGCGAGAAGAACTTCTCCCAGTTCTCCCGCACCTGCTGCTCGGCGGCGGAGGAGGAGGCGGCTGCCGAGGGGACGGCGCTGACCGTGGCGGTGGGTGTCGAGGTGTTCTGGCCGCCGCCCTTGTTGTCGCTGCCGCAGCCTGCGACCGTGATCAGGAGTGCCGCCGTCAGCAGCCCCCCGGTCAGGCGTCCGATGCGTCCGGTGCGGGCCATCTGCCTCACCATCCCTTGCCCCCGTTGGCATATCGATACTGCCACTAATCGGTGGACATGCCCATACACTGGCACATCATGAGGTGGACCGCAGCCCGTACTCACTGGGTCGGCTGGGTGGCCGTCGCCGCCGGTGCGGTGCTGTGCGTACTGGGCTGGTACGGGATCTCCGGCGAGCGGTACGTGGCGCGGCAGCTGCCCTATCTGGCCTCGTCGACCATCCCGGGGGCCGCGCTGATCGTGGCGGGCTCGGTGCTGGTCGCCGCGCGGCAGCCACGGGAGGAGCGGGCGGAAGCGGACGAGGCCTGGTCCACCGGGTCGGAGCCCTCCGCGCCGGAGCCGCCCGGACCGGTGGCCGTCTCCACGGACCCGCCCGTCCGCGTGCCCGGCGGGAAGCTCTACCACCGGCCGGACTGCCCCCTGGTCGCGGGCAAGCCGGGAGCCGAGCCGGTACCGGGACGGGAACCGGTCCTGAGCCCATGCCCCGTCTGCGAGCCGCAGGGCGAAACGCACTGACATGGCGTCGCTGACGTACGACCTCACGCTCGCCGGGGTCGCCGTCGGCAGCGCGGCCGCGCTCACCGGCATCGGGCTGGTCGTCACCTACCGGGCCACCGGCGTCCTCAACCTCGCGCACGGCGCGATCGCCATGGTGACGGCCTACGTCCTGCGCGGCCTCGTCGTCGTCCACGGCTGGCCGCTGTGGCTCGCGGCCGCCGTCAGCCTGCTCGTCGTCGCCCCCGGCATCGGGCTCGCCCTCGACCGGTTCGTCTTCCGGCCGCTCGCGGTGCGCGAGGCGGGCCCGGCCGAGACGCTGGTCGCGACGGTCGGCGTCTTCGTCCTGCTGGTCGGCGCCGCGTATCTGGCGTGGGGCGGCGACGCCCGGCCCGACGCGCCGGTTCTGGTGCCGGGGGACCCGTGGGCGCAGCTCGCGGCGGTGGTGCTGCTGGCGGCGGCCGTGGGGGCCGTCACCCGGTGGACGGCCTTCGGCATGCGGCTGCGGGCCGTCGTCGACGACCGGCGCCTCGCCGCGCTCGCGGGGATCGACGCGAACCGGGTGGCCGCCGCCGGCTGGGCTTTCGGCGCCTTCACGGCGGGGCTGGCCGGAGTGCTGCTGGCGCCCTATCTGCGGCTCGATCCGTACGGCCTCTCGCTGCTGGTCATGGAGACCATGGCGGTCGCCGTGGCGGCGGGCATGCGGAGCCTGCCGGTGGCCGTCGGCGTCGCGCTGGGGGTGGGCGTCGCCCAGAGCCAGCTCACCCGGCTGCACCCGCCGGGCGCCTGGGAACCCCTCGTCCAGGCCATCGGGTCGAATCTGTTCGTGGTCGCGCTGCTGGTGGCGGTCCTGGTGCTGCCGGCGCTGCCCGTGGTCGGGGCCTCGGACGGCGGTTCGGCCGTGGTGCGGCGGCGCGTCGCTTCCTGGGGACCCCGGACCGGCGTGGGCGGGGGGCCGGCGCTTGCGTGGGTGGTCGCGGGGATTCTGTTCCTGCTGCCGCTGGGCTTCGCGGGGAGTGATCTGACGACGTCCGTGCAGGTGCCGGCGATGGGCCTGATCCTGCTGTCGCTGGTGGTGGTGACGGGCCTGGGCGGCCAGATCTCGCTGGGCCAGGCCGCTTACGCGGGGCTCGGGGCCCTGTTCACCGCGCTGCTCGCGGCCGGGCGCTTCCCCGGGGTGCCCGCGCTGCCGCAGCTCGCCGCGCTGGCGGTGGCCGTGCTCCTCGTCGCGCCGCTCGGCCTGCTGACGGGCGGCCCCGCTGTGCGCCGGCGCGGGCTGGCGCTGGCGCTGGCCACCTTCGCGGTGGGGGTCGCGGTGAGCCGCTTCGTCTTCGACCAGCCGTACGCCACCTCGGGGCTGGCCCTCGCCAGGCCGGACGGTTTCGTCGCGGACCGGGCCTACTACGTCCTCGAACTGGTACTGCTCGGCGCCGCGTTGCTGGCCGTACGGGCACTGCGCAGGGGGCGGACCGGGCGGGCGCTGGCCGCCATGGCAGACCACGAGGCTGGGGCGGCGGCGGCCGGGGTGCCGGTGGCGGGGCTGAAGCTGGTCACCTTCGTGGTGGGGGCGGCGCTGGCCGCGTTGGGCGGGGGGCTGCTCGGGATGGGCGTACAGGCCTTCGACGCGGGCGCCTTCGATCCCGTACGGGGGCTGTTGTGGTTCGCCGCCGTCATCGTTCTGGGCGCGGACAGCCCGCTCGGCGCGATGGCGGCCGCCGCGCTGCTCATCGGCCTCGACGCCGGCACGAAGGAGGGCGTGGCCGCAGCGCTGATCGGCCTGCTCGCGATCTTCCCGTTCCTCTCGCCGAGCCGGTTCCTGACGGCCGAGCGGCGGCCGTCCGCCCCGGTGTCGCCACGCCGGACCGTGCCGGGCCCCGCCGCGGCCCCGGGGGTTCGGCTGACGGCGCGTGGGATCCGGATGGCGTACGGCGGGATCGCGGCGGTGGACGGGGTGGACATCGCGGTCGCGCCGGGACGGGTGACGGCCTTGGTCGGGCCGAACGGGGCCGGGAAGAGCACGCTGTTCCACTGCCTGTGCGGCACCCTGCGGCCGGAGAAGGGCCACGTGGTGCTGGCGGGGCGGGAGGTGACGCGGGTGTCGGCGCACGGGCGGGCGAGGCGTGGCGTGGCCCGTACGTTCCAGGAGGTGGCGGTCTTCCCGGGGCTGACGGTGGCGGAGAACGTACAGGTCGGGGCGGAACAGGGGCGAACGCGGGATCCCGGAGCCGTGGAACGGGTGTTGCGGCTGCTCAGGCTGGAGGCCGTGCGGGACTCCGCGGCCGCCGGGCTGCCGACGGGCACCCTGCGGCGGGTCGAGCTGGGCCGGGCGCTGGCCGGGGCGCCGGGGGTGCTGCTGCTGGACGAACCGGCGGCGGGGCTGGACACGGCCGAGGTGGAGGCACTCGGGACGGTGCTGCGGGCGCTGGCGGCCGACGGGACGGCGGTGTTGCTGGTCGAGCACGACCTGGAGCTGGTGGCCGGGCTCGCGCACACGGTCTACGCGATGGAGGCCGGCCGGATCATCGCGTGCGGCCACCCCGGGGACGTACTCAGGGGGTTGGCCCGGCTATGAGCGTCGAGATCGCGCTGAGCGCCGCCCGCGTCCGCTACGGACCCCTGGAGGCCCTGCACGGCGTGGACCTGGCCGTCCCCGCCGGAACGGCGACCGTGCTGCTGGGCCGCAACGGCGCCGGCCGGACGACGGTGCTGCGGGCCCTCGCGGGCACCGCCCGGCTCACGGCGGGCCGGGTGGTCTGGCGCGGCCAGGACGTGACGCGGCTGCCTGCGCACCGACGGGCGCGGCGGGGGCTGGTGCTCGTACCGGACCGGCGGCCGGTGTTCGGGTCACTGACGGTGGCGGAGAATCTGCGTGTTTTCGCCGGCTCGGGCGGCTCGACGGACCCCGCGCTCGACGCCTTCCCCGCGCTGCGGCCGCTGTTGGGCCACCGCGCCGGGACCCTGTCCGGGGGCGAGCAGCGGATGCTGGCCGTGTCGCGGGCGCTGCTGGGCCCGGCCCGGCGGCTGGCGCTGCTGGACGAGCCGGGGCTCGGCCTGTCCCCGGCGGCGGCAGCGCGTACGTACGAAGTCCTGGCCGCCCTCTGCGCGGAGGGCGCCCGGACCGTGGTGGTGGCGGAGCAACGGCTGCCGGCGGCGCTGCGCCCGGTGACGGCGGTGGTGTACGAACTGCGGCGCGGGGCGGTCGCCTTCCGCGGCGAGCCGGGCGAACTGGACGAGCCGCCCGGAGGCAGGCGGCTCACGGCAGGCGGATCAGCGTCCCCGGGGTGAGGTCCGCACCGGGATTGAGGCTTTGGAGCTCCTGCGCGCCACCCGGCACCTGGAAGCGGTCGGCGATCGACTCCAGCGTGTCCCCGGGCTGTACGGCGTGCCAGCGCCCGGAGAGGCCGAGTTGGCCCGAGCAGTCGGGCCAGGCCTCCCAGCCCTGGTCGCGGAGGATGTCCTCGGCGACGGTGATCTGGTCGTCGCGCGAGGCGAGGTCGGGGCGCGGGGCGTAGGCGGCGCCGCCGTGCTCGGTCCAGGTGGCCTGCCAGATCTGCAGACCGCCGTAGAAGCCGTTTCCGGTGTCGGCGTCCCAGATCCCGCTGCTCTCGCAGGCGGCGAGGTCGTCCCAGACCGGGGCGTGGCCGACGGCGGCGGCCGGGGCCATCACGGCGGAGACGGCAAGCACGGCGGCGCTGAGGAAGTGGGCCATGCGCCAGCACGCTAGGCCCGGGCCCGGCGGTCACCGCGCCGCCGCGCCCGGGCCCCACCCGGTCGGCTCAGAGCCCTCCCGGGGGCCTCAGGGCCTCAGAGCGCGAGCCGCTGCCCCGGCAGGATCCGGTTCGGATCGTCGCCGATGACCGGCCTGTTCGCGGCGTACAGCTTCTTCCAGGCCGTGTGGTGGGCCGCCGCGATCCCGCTGAGGGTGTCGCCGGGCTTCACCGTGTAGCGGTGCTTCGCGTCGCTGTGCGCCACCTTCGCACGGCTGTGGGCGCGGCCCGTGTGCGTGGTGGCCCGCTTGGCGGGCTTGACCTTTGTCGTGGCCCGGGGCGCGGCCCCGTACGCTCCCGCCTTCACGGAGCAGGTCGGCCAGGCCCCCCAGCCCTGCGCGCGCTGCACCTTCGTCGCGACGGCGATCTGTTCGGACCGGCCGGCCCGGTCGGCGGTGGCCGCGTAGGCCGTGCCGCCGTAGGCCCGCCAGGTCCCGGCGGAGAACTGCAGTCCGCCGTAGTACCCGTTGCCGGTGTTGATGTGCCAGTTCCCGCCGCTCTCGCACGTCGCGATGCGGTCCCACACTCCGCTGCCGGCGGCCGAGGCCTCCCCCGCCGTGGCCATGACGGCCAGCGGGGACAGGACTGCGGCGCTGCCCACGAGCACTGCGGTTTTACGGTACTTGGCTATGACGGCCATGGATTCCCTCTCCACGGACCCGGGATGTCCCCCTGCATTTCGTTGCGGGACCGCGTGCCCCGGCGCATCGGACGCCGGTGCGGTGCGGCCCTTCGCCCCACGTTCGAGCGATCCCGGGCGGTGCTCCTTGCACACGGCGGAGGAATCTATGGGCTATCGTCCCGCTATCAAACAAATGCCCGTCGTTGCAGGCCAGTTGAGGGTTACTCGCAGTAAAGTCCTTTTCCGGACACCGGATTGATGAGCTGATTTCGTACTAAATCAACACACTGCATATGCGACGTGTGACCCAGCTCATATCCAACCCACCCGACCCGGGGCCAAGGTTGGACATGGAGTGACCGCCTCCGGTCCCCCGCTCACCGTGTGCATACACCACCGGACGTGAGAACGGAGAAAGGCGTGACTCCCGACACAGATCGTCCGTTGTCTATACGTGCCGGACAACGTCCGGCGAAGGAGCCGCACAGTCAGGGAGGCTTTCGTGCCGGCCATGCTCGATGTCAGCGACGAGGTACGCGCCGAGATCGGCGAACAGGAGGCCGAGCGTCTGCTGGCCGGTGATAGCGCGCCGGGCACATACGACTGCACCTCCTGCCGCACTCCGGGTGACACCTCGAAGGAACGCACCAGCACCGTGCTCTTCGTGGGTGACGAGACCGCGGTCCTCGCCTTCGCCCACGCGACCTGCATCCCCTCGCAGGTCGTACCCGTCTCCGAGCAGCAGCTCCAGGGCGCGGTGCACACCTTCGAGGGCGACGCGGCGGCCGCCGCCGCCCCGGAGGTGGACGCCGAGCCGCGCCAGGCGGTGCTCGGGATCACCTGCGGGCTCGTCCTGGTGAAGGACTCGATCTGCCCCGCCCTGGTGATCGAGCCCACGGGCCCGATCTCCCGGCCCGGCCAGCAGGACAACGGCGACGAGTTCCTGCCCATCCTGATCGAGCAGGGCTTCCTGCCGGTCAGCGACCTGGCCGTACCGCCGTCCCCGAACGCCGGCTGGTCCGTGCTGCTCGCCATGGGCCAGCTGCACGCCATCCTCCAGCCCGGCGCCGCGGGCGCCTGGTGGCAGGCGCACCAGCCACTGCCCGTCAGCGACGGCTGGCGCGTGGCGGTCAACAAGACCAACGAGGTGTACGTCTACGCGGCCCCGGTCGGCAGCATCGGCCAGCAACCCCGCGAGGACCTGCTCCAGTCCGCCCTCGCCCGCGCGGCCGAGCGCGGCCTCCTGGTCGGCGCGACCATGCCGCTCTCCGGCACCTGACCGAGCAGCGATCGACAGGGCGCGTACGGAATTCCGTACGCGCCCTCGTCGTGCGCGGACAGAATTCCGTAAATCAGCCGTACGCCCGCATCCAGGACGAACCATCACTCGTTGGCACAGACGTGCACACCTTTGACGCCTCCCGAGCCCAGTACCGCAGCCAGATCCCGTCCATGCGAGCCGCGTCGCAGGACACCTACGGAGGCTCGGGCACACCGATCTACGACGCCCTCTACTCCGAGTACCGCCGCCTCTTCCGCACCCTGCCCGGCGACCGCACCGGCGAGGAGTCCCTCCGCTTCAACGGCTTCGAGCCCCTCCAGCGCGCCGGACGCCACCGCGGAGCCGTCCCCGCCGCACTCCCCCCGGGCACGACCGACAACCGGCTCCCCGGCCTCTAGCGGCTACTTCTTCCGGCCGCGCTTCTCCCGCACCCGCACCGACACCTGGATCGGCGTCCCCTCGAAGCCGAACTCCTCGCGCAGCCGGCGCTCGATGCTGCAACATCCCGGGGAGCGACCCCCCGGACCCCCACGAAAGACCTCCGCGCGGCCACCCGCGCAGCCAGGTCACCGGCACTACTTCTTCCGGCCGCGCTTCTCCCGCACCCGCACCGACACCTGGATCGGCGTCCCCTCGAAGCCGAACTCCTCGCGCAGCCGGCGCTCGATGAAGCGGCGGTAGCCGGCCTCAAGGAAGCCCGAGGCGAAGAGGACGAAGCGCGGGGGCTTGGTGCCGGCCTGGGTGCCGAAGAGGATGCGGGGCTGCTTGCCGCCGCGGATGGGGTGGGGGTGGGAGGCGACGATCTCACCGAGGAAGGCGTTGAGGCGGCCGGTGGGGACGCGGGTCTCCCAGCCCTCCAGGGCGGTCTCGATGGCCGGGACGAGCTTCTCCATGTGGCGGCCGGTGAGCGCCGAGACGTTCACCCGGGGCGCCCACTGGACCTGGACCAGATCCCGCTCGATCTCGCGCTCGAGGTAGTAGCGGCGCTCCTCGTCGAGCTGGTCCCACTTGTTGTACGCGATGACGACCGCGCGCCCGGCCTCGACCGCCATCGTGATGATCCGGAGGTCCTGCACGCTGATGGACTCGGTGCCGTCGATCAGGATGACCGCGACCTCGGCCTTCTCGACGGCGGCGGCGGTGCGGAGCGAGGCGTAGTAGTCGGCGCCCTCCTGGAGGTGGACGCGGCGGCGGATGCCGGCGGTGTCCACGAACTTCCAGGTCTTGCCGCCGAGTTGGATCAGCTCGTCGACCGGGTCGCGGGTGGTGCCGGCGACCTCGTTGACGACGACCCGGTCCTCGCCGGCGACCTTGTTGAGCAGGCTGGACTTGCCGACGTTCGGCCGGCCGATGAGCGCGACCCGGCGCGGCCCGCCGAGGGCCTCGCCGAAGGTCTGGGCGGGTGCCTCCGGCAGCGCCTCGAGGATCGCGTCCAGCAGGTCGCCGGTGCCACGGCCGTGCAGCGACGACACCGGGTACGGCTCGCCCAGGCCCAGGTTCCACAGCGCGGTGGCGTCCGCCTCGCCGGAGGGGCCGTCGACCTTGTTGGCGGCCAGGACGACGGGCTTGCCGGCCTTGCGGAGCAGCCGGACGACGGCCTCGTCGGTGTCGGTCGCGCCGACCGTGGAGTCGACCACGAAGACCACCGCGTCGGCGGCCGAGATGGCGTACTCGGCCTGCGCCGCGACGGACGCGTCGATGCCGAGTACGTCCTGCTCCCAGCCGCCGGTGTCGACGATCTTGAAGCGGCGGCCGTTCCAGGTCGCCTCGTACGTCACCCGGTCCCGCGTCACGCCGGGCTTGTCCTCGACGACCGCCTCACGGCGGCCGATGATCCGGTTCACGAGGGTCGACTTGCCGACGTTCGGCCGGCCGACCACCGCGAGCACGGGCAGCGGGCCGTGGCCCGCCGCCGCGAGGTCACCGGCGACCTCGTCGAGGTCGAAGCCCTCCTCGGCGGCGAGCTCCATGAACTCGGCGTATTCGACGTCGCCGAGCGCGCCGACTTCGCCGTACTCGTTCTCGATCTCCATCACGTCACCCGCGCACTCCCTGATTCACCCTGAAGGGGTAGTGCGCTTCCTTTCCTCAAAGTCCTACTCTTGGCGCATTGCAGGGCAGGGCTTGCCCTTCGCTCGGCCCCGAGCTGAGCGAGAAGCCCCCGGCATCGGCCGGGGGAGGAGTCACGAAAGCGTCTTCTCCGTCGGTCGAGCGTAATCGACGGCACCAGAGACACTTTCAGACGCGCTGCGTAGCGCGCTTTGCATAAACCAGGTGTGCCGTCAGGCGCTCCTGGATGCGCACCGTGGCGGCGTCCATTGCCGTACGGGTGCGCCGGCCGCTGCCGTCGCCGGCGTCGAAGGGGTCACCGAAGACCACGTCGATCCGGCTGCGCAACGGCGGCAGCGCGGATATCACCCGCCCGGAGCGGGCACTGCCCAGCACCGCCACCGGCACCACGGGCGTGCCCGAGCGCACCGCGAAGTACGCCAGACCGGCCCGCAGCTCGGCGAAGTCACCCTCGCCGCGGGTGCCTTCCGGGAAGATCCCGAGGACCCCGCCGCGCTCCAGGACGCCGAGCGCGGCGGTGATCGCCGTACGGTCGGCGCTCTCCCGGTCGACGGCGACATGGCCGACCGCGCGCAGGAACGGGTCCATCGGGCCGACGAACGCTTCCTTCTTCACCAGGAAGTGCACCGGACGCGGCGACGTACCGATGATCATCGGGCCGTCCACGTTGTGCGAGTGGTTCCCGGCGAGGATGACCGGCCCTACGGCCGGCACCCGCCACGAGCCGAGCACGCGCGGCCGCCACAGGCCGTTCATCAACCCGATCCCGATGCGGCGGCCGACCGCCGCGCCTCGTGCCGCCGGGACGGTCGTCTCCGTCACGCGGCGACCCGCTTCTCCTCGACGAGGGTGACGACGCACTCGATGACCTGCTCCAGGGTGAGCTCGCTCGTGTCGACCTCTATGGCGTCCTCCGCCTTGGCCAGCGGCGACGTCTTACGCCCCGAGTCCGCCGCGTCCCGCTTCACCAGCGCCGCGTGGGTCGCCGCCAGGTCGGCGGGGCCCTTGGCCTGCAGCTCGCCCGCGCGGCGTGCGGCCCGCGCCTCGGCCGAGGCCGTCAGGAAGATCTTCACCGTCGCGTCCGGCAGCACCGTCGTGCCGATGTCCCGGCCCTCCACGACGATCCCCGCCGTGGCCTTCTCCGCCGCCTCGCGCTGCAGCTCCACCAGTCGCGTCCGCACCTCCGGCACCGCGCTCACCGCGCTCACCGCCGCCGTGACCTCCGGCGTACGGATCGGTCCCGACGCGTCCACGCCGTCCACCGTGATCGTCGGCGCCAGCGGGTCGCTCCCCGACTCGATCACCGGCTTCGCCGCCGCGTTCGCCACCGCGGCCCGGTCGTTCACATCGACGCCATTGCTCAGCATCCACCAGGTGATCGCCCGGTACTGGGCCCCGGTGTCCAGGTAGCTCAGGCCGAGCTCGGCCGCGACCGCCTTCGAAGTGCTGGACTTGCCAGTGCCCGAGGGGCCGTCGATCGCCACGATCACCGGATTCGACACAGTCGGGGGACCTTCCTTGTACGCGGTGGGAGATGGCAACACGCCATCCCCCAAGGTTACCGGTCGCCCACCCACCCCCGTACCACGGACGGCCCAGCGCCGGCACGGGTGGCCGGGCGATCCAGCCCGTCCGGCGTTTGAGGACCCCCTAGGCGCGGAGGGACCAGCCCCGCCCCCGCAGGGCCGCGGCCAGGCCGGGCGCGGCGGAGGGCTCGACCATGAGCTGGACGAGACCGGCCTGCTGGCCAGTGGAGTGCTCGATGCGGACGTCCTCGATGTTGACGCCGGCACGGCCCGCGTCGGCGAAGAGGCGAGCCAGCTCGCCCGGCTGGTCACCGATGAGGACGGCGACGACCTCATAGGACTTGGGCGCGGAGCCATGCTTGCCTGGCACCTTGGCCTGGCCGGCGTTGCCCCGGCGCAGTATGTCCTCGATGCCGGTCGCACCCTCCCGCCGCTTCACCTCGTCCGCGGACTGAAGCGCCCGCAGTGCCTCGACGGTCTCCGTCAGGTCCCCGGCGAGGTCGGCGAGCACGTCCGCCACCGGCCCCGGATTCGCGGAGAGGATGTCGATCCACATGCCGGGCTCGGAGGCGGCGATCCGGGTCACGTCACGGATGCCCTGCCCGCACAGCCGCACCGCCGTCTCCTCGGCGTGCTGCAGCCGGGCCGCGACCATGCTCGACACCAGGTGCGGCGTGTGGGACACGAGGGCCACCGCCCGGTCGTGGGAGTCGGCGTCCATGACCACCGGCACGGCCCGGCAGAGAGCGACGAGCTCCAGGGCGAGGTTGAGGACCTCGGTGTCGGTCTCCGGGGTGGGGGTGAGCACCCAGGGGCGCCCCTCGAAGAGCTCGGCGGTCGCGGCGAGCGGGCCGGAGCGCTCGCGGCCGGCCATCGGATGCGTACCGACGTAGGCGCGCATGTCGACGCCGAGGGCCTCCATGTCGCGGCGCGGGCCGCCCTTCACGCTCGCCACGTCCAGGTAGCCGCGGGCGCGCCCGCGCCGCTGCGCCTCGGCGAGCGTCGTGGCGACGTGCGCGGGCGGTACGGCGATGATCGCGAGGTCGACGGGACCGACCGGGGCCTCGTCCGTGCCGGCGCCGAGCGCGGACGCGGTACGGGCGGCGGAGGGGTCGTGGTCCTCCAAGTGCACCCCCACGCCCCGCGCGGCGAGCGCGAGCGCGGCCGAGGTGCCGATGAGGCCGGTGCCGATGACGAGGGCGGTTCTCACTGGGCGATGTCCTTGCGAAGGGCGGCAGCGGCGCCGAGGTAGACGTGGGAGACCTCACCCTTGCTGAGCCCGGTCTCGACGTGGGCGAGTATCCGTACGACCCGTGGCATCGCCCCCGCGATGTCCAGCTCCTGCGCGCAGACCAGCGGCACGTCGGTGATGCCGAGCTTGCGCGCGGCGACCGCCGGGAAGTCGCTGTGCAGATCGGGCGTGGCCGTGAAGATCACGCTGATGAGGTCGTCCACGGCGATGCCGTTGCGCTCCAGGATGGCGGTGAGCAGCTCCGAGACCTGCCCGTGCATGTGCTCCGCTTCGTCCCGTTCCAGCTGGACGGCTCCGCGGACCGCTCGTACCGCCACGTCACTGCTCCTCGTTCGGCTCTGCTCGTACGTGATTGAGCGTAGTCGCGGCCCGGCGGGCGCCGCTTCGCGGACCGCCCTGCGAGACGGGCCACATACGCACCCGGCGCTCCGGTACAACGGTGCGCATGATCTTCCATCTGGTGCCGCTGGACGACTGGCTGCGCGATCCGGACCGCCCCTACGCCCCGGCGTCGCTCGCCGAGGACGGCTTCGTCCACTGCTCCCCCGACGAGCCGACGACCCTGGCGGTCGCCAACGCCTTCTACCGCGACACCGTCGGTCCGCTGATGGCGCTCCTCATCGACGAGCAGGCCCTCGACACCGGCGTCGTCTGGGAAGCCGCCGACCCCGCCCCGCCTCCCGGAGTGCCCGGAGCCACGCGCTTTCCGCACATCTACGGCCGTATCAACCGCAGCGCCGTCGCGGGCATGATGGAGGTCCGCCGCGACGCCGACGGCCGCGCGGTGGCGCTCGCGCTGTGGTCGTAACCGCCGTTTCATGACGTTGCGCCCCTGGACGCGGCTTTCGCGATCCGCTTCCATGGTGGTGGCTTGACGCCGCCTCGGGGGAGGCCCCAATGAAGCGCTCCGGACCGCTCTACACACTTCTCGCCGGGCTGGCGCTCGCGGTGGTGATGCTTTCGCTCAACGCGACGACCGGTTCCGCCGGGGCTTCGTACGGGGAGACACCCCCGTCGGCCACCCCTTCGTCGCCCTCTCCTTCGGCCTCGCTGTCCCCCACCCCGAGCCCGAGCCCGTCCCCGAGCCCGTCCCCGCCACCGGACGCGGACTACGCGGGCCGTACGGCGGACGGGGTCGCGAGCGTGGCGATCGCCCTGCGTGGGGGGAAGGCGATCGCGTACGCCTGCGACGGCCGCAGCAAGGAGGCGTGGCTGCGCGGCGACGTGGGCGACGACGGCGCCGTGCGGCTCACCGGCGAGCACGGCGCGAAGCTGGAGGGCACGCTGGGCGACAACCACGGCCGGATCACCGGCACCGTCGAACTCACCGACCGCACCTGGAAGTTCACCGCCGCCAAGGCCGTCAAGCCGTCGGGGCTCTACCGCGCGACCGCCCGCGTGAGCGGAGCGAAGATCGACGGCGGCTGGATCGTGCTGCCGGGCGGCAAGCAGGTCGGCATCGTCGACCGCGACGGCGTGCCGTCCGCCGCGCCGTCCATCGACCCGGAGACCGGCGCCGTGACCATCGACGGCGTGCCGGTCACCGCGAAGCCCGTTGTCCCCTGAGCGCTGCGAGAGGTGCCCGATGAGCGTGGACCCGAACGCCCGCACCGCGTCCTTCCCGCCCCAGCCGCCGGGCCACCGGCGTACCTCACCCGCCGCCCGCTACCTCGTGCCCGCACTCGTCGCCGCCGCCGTAGCCGTCGGCCTCGGCACGTACGGCAGGCTCCACGATCCGGCCGGCACCGCCTTCAACCTCGCCGGTTTCTCCAGCACCGGCGCCGTGAAGTCGTGGCTCGCCAGCGCCGCCTTCGCCTTCGCCCTCGTCCAGCTCGGCTCCGCCCTCGCCATGTACGGCAAGGTGCCAGGCCTGCGCGCCCCCTCCTGGACGGGAGCCCTGCACCGCTGGTCCGGCCGCATCGCCTTTCTCCTGGCGGTCCCCGTCGCCGTCCACTGCCTCTACGCCCTCGGCTACCAGACGTACAGCACCCGCGTCATGTGGCACTCCCTCCTCGGCTGTTTCTTCTTCGGCGCCTTCACCGCCAAGATGCTGCTTCTGCGTGCCGAACGCCTCCCCAACTGGCTGCTGCCCGTCATCGGCGGCCTGGTCTTCACCGTGCTGACCGTGCTGTGGCTCACGTCCGCCCTGTGGTTCTTCCGCACGGTCGGGGTGACGACATGAAGCGCCGGGTCCTGCTGGCGGCGATGGCCGCACTGGCCGGCTGCGCCAAGTACGGCGGCGAGGGCGGCGGCACGGCACCGGCCTCGCCCGCGCAGCCCGCGTCCTCCGGCGGTGCCCCCCTCGCGAAAGCCGCCGACATCCCGGTGGGCGGCGGCACGGTCCTGGCCGACCGCAAGCTCGTCGTGACCCAGCCCACGAAGGGCCGGTTCAAGGCGTTCTCCGCCGTCTGCACCCACCAGGGCTGCACCGTCAAGGACGTCAACTCCGGGACCATCAACTGCCCCTGCCACGGCAGCAGATTCCGCATCACCGACGCCTCCGTCGCCGCCGGTCCCGCCCCTCGCCCACTGGCCGAGCAACCGATCACCGTCCAGGGCGGCGAGATCCTCCTCGCGTAGCGCACCACCGCAAAAGCAGGCGAGATCCTGGCCCGCCCACCCCTACGATCCGCCGTATGCACGCCCACGACCTCGTACGGCACCACACCGTCTACGCCTGCGTGATGGGCTCCCGCGCCTTCGGCCTGGCCACTGACGCCAGCGACATCGACCGACGCGGGGTCTATGTCGCGCCGACCCCGCTCTTCTGGGGCTTCGCCAAGCCCCCGACGCACGTGGACGGCCCCGCCGCCGAGCAGTTCAGCTGGGAGCTGGAACGCTTCTGCGAGCTCGCGCTTCGCGCCAACCCCAACGTCCTGGAATGCCTGCACTCCCCGCTCGTCGAGCACATCGACGCCACCGGTCGCGAACTCCTCGCCCTCCGCGACGCGTTCCTCTCCCGCCAGGTCCACGACACCTTCAGCCGCTACGCCGCCGCCCAGTTCGGCAAGCTCCGCACCGGGCCGCCCCGCTGGAAGCCCGCCATGCACCTCCTGCGGCTCCTCGCCAGCTCACGCGACCTGCTCCGCACCGGCCGGCTCCACATCGACGTCGGCGACCAACGAGAGCCCCTCCTCGCCGTCAAGCGCGGCGAAGTCCCCTGGCCCGAAGTCGAGGCCCGCATGATCCGCCTCAGCGACGAAGCCGACGCCGCCGCCCTCCGTACGCCCCTCCCCGCCGAGCCGGACCGGGCCCGCGTCGAAGACTTCCTGATACGCGTCCGGCACGCCTCAGCGGCCGCCGGCCTTCACGCGGCCACGCGGGTACGTACGACGAGGTCGTGGAGTGCGTCGTAGGCGGTGGCCTCGTCGGGGAGGCGGGAGGCTTGGTGGGCGTCGTCGAGGACGGTGTGGAGGGCGTCGATGTCGGCGCGGATGAGCTTGGCGTCGAGGTCCATGGCGAGGCTGTGCTCGGCGAGTGCCTTGTCCTGGATGAGCTCGCGGAGGTACGGGGGCGCGCCGACGTGCTCGACGAGGGTGGGCAGGTGGGCCTCGACGGAGCCGCTGCGCATGAGGTGGATGCCGGTGAGGAGGACGCGGAAGGTGTAGAGGAGGGGCTTGAGTTCGCCGGTCTTCTCGTAGAGCTCCCACTGGGTGCGGGCGAAGCCGCGGTAGTGGTGGGCGTGGTTGCGGGTGATCACGCCGGGGGCGAGGTCGACGAGCTGGGCGTGGACGCCGCTGGTGTGCACCACCAGCGGCGACAGCAGCTGCTCGAGGACGTAGCCGTTGCGCCGGAGCATGAGGCGGGCGAACTTGAGCAGATCGTGGGTGACGAGGTCGAGCTCGAGGCCGTCGCGGTCCCACATGCGGGTCTGGGTCTCCTCGCCCTCCCGCAGGCCGATGATGTCGGCGAGGGGGAGGAGGTGGACGCCCCGCAGGTCCACGTCCGAGTCGCGCGAGGGGAACCCGTACAGATGCGCACCGGAGACGGTGACGAACAGCATCGGGTGCCTCTGCTCGGCGAGGACCGGGCTCAGGTCGGGGAGCCCGGCCTCACGGAGGCGTTCGGCGTGGTGGGTGGTCATGGACGCCATCTTCTCCGGAATGGTGCCCGCGGAACCATGGGATTCCCGTTAAAGATCGAACGGTTTAGCTTGAAGATCCACTCAGAGTTCGACCTCGCGCATGAGCATGCCGACCTCGGTGTTGGTGAGGCGGCGCAGCCAGCCCGACTTCTGGTCGCCCAGCGGGATCGGGCCGAAGCTGGTCCGCACCAGCTTGTCGACCGGGAAGCCGGCCTCGGAGAGCATGCGGCGGACGATGTGCTTGCGGCCCTCGTGGAGGGTCACCTCGACGAGGTAGTTCTTGCCGGTGTTCTGCACGATCCGGAAGTGGTCGGCGCGGGCGTAGCCGTCCTCCAGCTCGATGCCGTCCTTGAGCCGCTTGCCGAGGTCGCGCGGGAGGGGGCCCTGGATCGCGGCGAGATAAGTCTTCTTGACGCCGTAGCGGGGGTGGGTGAGGCGGTGGGCCAGCTCGCCGTGGTTGGTGAGCAGGATGATGCCCTCGGTCTCGGTGTCGAGCCTGCCAACATGAAAAAGCCGGGTCTCGCGGTTGGTGACGTAGTCGCCGAGGCACTGGCGGCCGTCGGGGTCCTCCATGGTGGAGACGACACCGGCCGGCTTGTTGAGGGCGAAGAAGAGGTACGACTGCGTGGCGACGGTCAGCCCGTCCACCCTGACCTCGTCCTTGTCCGTCACCCGCAGGCCCTGCTCGGTGACGATCTTGCCGTTGACCTCGACCCGGTGCTGTTCGATCAGCTCCTCGCAGGCGCGACGCGAGCCCATACCGGCCCTGGCCAGCACCTTCTGCAGCCGTTCGCCCTCCTGCTCGGCGCCGGGGAAGGTCTTGGGCAGGTTGAGCTTCGGCTTGTCGTGGCGGGCGCGGTTGCGCTCCTCGATCTGGGCGTCCAGCTCGCGGGGGCGGGCGGGCACGGGCTTGCGGCCGCGGTTGCCGGTGGGCTTGGTGCTCGGCTTGGGGCGCGCGACGCCGCCGGGCTTGTTCGCGCCCGACTGGCCGGTGTCGCCGACGTCGTAGCGGCGCTCCTCGGGCCGGGGGGTGCCCTTGCGCTTCGGCCCGTCCTTCGAACCGCGCTTGGCGCCGCCACCGGTGCCGCCGGTGCCGCCCGCGCTCCGGGGCTTCCGGCCGTCGCCGCTGTTCCTGTCACTGCTTCGCATCAAGAATCCGTAATCGAGGTCGTGTCCGGTGCATCCGGGTCGAATGACGGAACCCCTTCGAGAGAGTCCGCCTCGACGGCGTCCACCTCCGGGAGGAAGGGCGCCAGCTCGGGCAGTTCGTCCAGGCCCCGCAGGCCCATCCGCTCCAGGAAGTAGTTCGTCGTCCTGTACAGGATCGCACCTGTCTCGGGTTCCGTCCCACCTTCCTCCACCAGACCCCGCTGCAGAAGGGTGCGCATGACCCCGTCACAGTTGACCCCGCGCACCGCCGAGACCCGCGACCGGCTCACCGGCTGGCGGTACGCGACCACCGCGAGGGTCTCCAGCGCGGCCTGGGTGAGCCGGGCCTGCTGGCCGTCCAGAACGAACTTCTCCACGGCCGGGGCGTACGCGGGCCGGGTGTAGAACCGCCAGCCGCCCGCGACGAGCCGCAGGTCGAAGCCGCGCTTGGCCACGGCGTACTCGTCGGCCAGCTCGCGCAGGGCGTCCGCGACGGCCCGGCGCGGCCGCTCCAGGACCTTGGCGAGGTGCTCCTCGGTGGCCGGCTCGTCGACGACCATGAGCACCGCCTCCAGGGCGGGTTTGAGGTCCAGCGCGCCCACGGCGGCGGAGAGCAGCCCCGAGGGGGCGTCGTCAGTCATCGTCCTTGCCGTCCTTCGTCACAGGCTTCACAGGCTGGTCGAACTCGTCCGTCACCAGCGGCCCCGTCTCGCTCTCGCCGCCCGTCCAGCGGACCAGGAGCGTACCGAGCGCCTCTTCCTGGTCCAGGGCCACCGCCTTCTCCCGGTACAGCTCCAGGAGGGCCAGGAAGCGCGCCACGACGGTCAGCGTGTCCGCCGCGTCGGCCGTCAGCTCCTGGAAGGTCGCGTGGCCGCGCTCCCGCAGCAGCGCGATCACATGCTCGCCCTGCTCCTGGACGCTCACCAGCGGCGCGTGGATGTGCTCCACGTAGACCTGCGGCTTCGGCTTCGGCTGCATCGCCTTCACCGCGAGCTGCGCGAACCGCTCCGGGCCCACGCTCAGTACGACCTCCGGCAGCAACTCGGCGTGCTGCGGCTCCAGGCCGACCGTGCGGGGGTGGTGCAGTGCCTCTGCCTCCAGGCGGTCCGCGAAGATCGCCGCGATCTGCTTGTACGCGCGGTACTGGAGGAGGCGGGCGAAGAGCAGGTCCCGCGCTTCGAGGAGGGCCAGGTCCTCCTCGTCCTCCACCTCGGCGGCGGGCAGCAGCCGGGCCGCCTTCAGGTCGAGGAGGGTCGCGGCGACGACGAGGAACTCCGTGGCCTGGTCGAGGTCCCAGTCCGCGCCCATGGCGCGGATGTGCACCATGAACTCGTCGGTCACCTTGGACAGGGCGACCTCGGTCACGTCCATCTTGTGCTTCGAGATCAGCTGCAGGAGAAGGTCGAACGGCCCCTCGAAGTTCGCCAGCCGCACGGTGAAGCGGCCGTTGGCGGCGTCAGTGGACTCCGGCCCGCCGCCGGGCAAAGCCGCCGCCGGGCCGGAGTCCTCGACGGGCTCAGCCGGCTCCGGGCCGGAGTCCTCGACGGGCTCAGCCGGCTCCGGGGGCGCCGGCGCTTCGGCTTCGGCCACGGGCGTGCCGCCGCCCCGGCCGAGGGGACGGCGACCGGCGACCGCGGCAGGCGGCGTGGAGTCGTGGGGAACGGTCATCTCGGGCAGATTACCCCGGTGCCGCCTCGGTGACCGCAGCCATCAACTGAGCAACCCCTGCGGCGGGCAACCCAGGCCGCGAGAGCGGCGCCGGTCAGGCGGAAAAAACAGCTAGCGGCCCCTGAGGCGGCGTACCAGGATGCTCGCGTCGCCTCGCGACTCCAGATCGGCGAGGACGACGGCGACGGCCTCCCGGACGATGCGGCCACGGTCGACCGCGAGCCCGTGCTCACCGCGCAGCACCAGGCGGGCGTGTTCGAGGTCCATGAGCTCCTCGGCGGAGACGTAGACCGTGATCTTCTCGTCGTGGCGCTCGCGGCCGCTGGGGCGGCGGTTGGGGCGCGACGACTTGCGGCGGGGCTGCTGCTGGGCCTGCGCGGCAGCCTGGGCGGGGTTGGGTGCCTGCGGCGCCGGGACGGGCTGCTGCGGGCGGCGGGGCGGGGCCACGACGGCCTGCTGCTCGGGCGGCGCCGTGCGGGCCGTGGCGGCGCCGTCGGTGCCCGCGTCGGCGTCACGGCCGCTGTGCTCGGCGCGTTCGCCGGCGTCGGCGTCCTCCTCCTCACCCGCGGCCGGCCCGGGCACGGCACGGAGCCGCTCGGCCGCCTCGGGGCCGGCCGCCTCGCCGTTGGCGTGCTGCCGCGGGGTGGAGGACTGCAACGCCCTCCCACCGGTGGTCCGGAACAGCTCGTCCGCCCCCGGGAGACTCACTCGGCGTGACACCGGGCGAGCACCTCCCTGGCGAGCTGACGATAGGCGGCGGCGCCGACCGAGTTGGAGGCGTACGTGGTGATCGGCTCACCGGCGACCGTGGTCTCCGGGAAGCGGACCGTACGTCCGATGACGGTGTGGAAGACGTGCTCGTCGAAGGCCTCGACGACCCGCGCCAGCACCTCGCGGCTGTGCACCGTGCGGGAGTCGTACATCGTGGCGAGG
The DNA here is from genome assembly GCF_042751495.1 of Streptomyces sp. NPDC059373. Classification (NCBI taxonomy): domain Bacteria; kingdom Bacillati; phylum Actinomycetota; class Actinomycetes; order Kitasatosporales; family Streptomycetaceae; genus Streptomyces; species Streptomyces sp. NPDC059373. The sequence goes on from NZ_JBHYXC010000020.1 coordinate 117,989, forward strand.
ATGCCGTCGAGTTCGAGCTCGGGGTTGAGCCGCTCGCGCACCTTCTCGATGGTCTCCGTCAGCAGCGCGACCCCGCGAAGGGCGAAGAACTCGCACTCCAGCGGGACGATCACCGAGTGGGCGGCGGTCAGCGCGTTGACGGTGAGCAGGCCCAGCGACGGCTGACAGTCGATGACGATGTAGTCGTAGTCCGCCATCAGCGGCTTCAACGCCCGCTGCAGGGTGGACTCGCGGGCCACCTCGCTGACGAGTTGGACCTCGGCCGCCGACAAGTCGATATTGCTGGGCAGCAGGTCCATCCCCGGCACCGCGGTCTTCAGCAGCACGTCATCGGCGACCAGTCCCCGCTCCATGAGCAGGTTGTAGACCGTGATGTCGAGTTCCATCGGATTGACGCCGAGTCCGACCGAGAGCGCGCCCTGCGGGTCGAAGTCCACGAGCAGCACACGGCGGCCGTATTCGGCCAGCGCCGCACCGAGGTTGATGGTCGAAGTGGTCTTGCCGACCCCGCCCTTCTGGTTGCACATCGCGACGATCTTGGCCGGGCCGTGGTCGGTCAGCGGTCCGGGGATCGGGAAGTACGGGAGGGGGCGGCCGGTCGGGCCGACGCGCTCGCGTCGTTGGCGGGCGGCGTCAGGGGCGAGTGTGGCCGCGTATTCGGGATCGGGTTCGTATTCCGCGTCGGGGTCGTAGAACTGACCGTCCTGCAGATCGTCCTCGTATTGGGCCATGGCTTGTGGTGCTTGCGTCTCCGGGTTGGTGCCGGGCCGGCGGGCTTCGAATGTGCGTACGGCGACGGAGCCCACTGCTTCAAGCCGTGTGGGACCTTCGGCAGATACGGTCATTCCTGGTTGACCACCCCCGGGAGCAAATGTCGACTCGTTCACAAGTCGTCTTACCTCCTTGGTGACCAGGAAACATCTAGACACGTCAGCGTTGGAGCATGCCGACGGTTGGCGACTCTATGGCGTGTCGGTGGTTCACAGCAACACAATCCGCCGGACAAGGCCCGATGTGTCGGCAACCGAACACCCCTCTGTCAAGGGTGTAACGAGCTCATCACCGATGTTTCAACGGGGTACGAATCGGCAAAACAGTAATGTTCTACACCTACGGCCGGGTCTTGACGCTCAAGACCCGGCCGTAGGTATCGAATTGGCGACATGTTGACGCCAGGGGCGAAGTCGCTCAGGCGAGCAGCGACGCGATGTCGACCGTCTCGAGGCCGTGCGCCTCGGCCACCGGACCGTAAACGACCTGGCCCTCATGGGTGTTGAGGCCCTTGGCGAGGGCCGCGTCACGGCGCAGCGCGTCGCGCCAGCCGCGGTTGGCCACCTCGACGATGTACGGGAGCGTGGCGTTGGTCAGCGCGTAGGTCGAGGTGTTGGGCACCGCGCCGGGCATGTTGGCGACGCAGTAGAAGACCGAGTTGTGGACCTCGAAGGTCGGCTCGGCGTGCGTGGTCGGGCGGGAGTCCTCGAAGCAGCCGCCCTGGTCGATCGCGATGTCGACAAGGACAGAACCCGGCTTCATGCGGGAGACCAGCTCGTTGGTGACCAGCTTCGGGGCCTTGGCACCCGGGATCAGCACCGCGCCGATGACGAGGTCGGCGTCGAGGACGGCCTTCTCCAGCTCGAAGGCGTTGGAGACGATGGTGGTGACCTTCGTGCCGAAGACCTTGTCCGCCTCGCGCAGCTTGTTGATGTCGCGGTCGAGCAGCGTGACGTGGAAGCCCATGCCGACGGCGATCTGCGCGGCGTTCCAGCCGGAGACCCCGCCGCCGATGACGACGGCCTTGGCCGGGGCCACGCCCGGGACGCCGCCGGGGAGCACGCCGCGGCCGCCGGCCGAGCGCATCAGGTGGTAGGCGCCGACCTGCGGGGCGAGCCGGCCGGCCACCTCGGACATCGGGGCGAGCAGCGGCAGCGCGCGGTTGGCGAGCTCGACGGTCTCGTACGCGATGGCGGTGGTGCCGGACTCCAGCAGCGCGTCGGTGCACTCGCGGGAGGCGGCGAGGTGCAGGTAGGTGAAGAGTGTCTGGTCCTTGCGGAGCCGGTGGTACTCCTCCGCGATGGGCTCCTTGACCTTCAGCAGCAGGTCGGCGGTGGCCCAGACCTCGTCCGCGGTGCCGAGGATGGTCGCGCCGGCGCCGGTGTACTCCGCGTCCGGGATGGAGGAGCCGAGGCCGGCCCCCTGCTCCACGAAGACCTGGTGGCCGTTGCGGACGAGCTCGTGCACGCCGGCGGGGGTGATGGCCACGCGGAACTCGTTGTTCTTGACCTCGCGGGGGATGCCGACCTTCACGTGGATCACAGTCCTTGACTCAGGGGATGAATTGGGATGTTTCCGGACATCCCCGCAGATAGGAGGGTACGCCGGACCTGACCGCGATGTACCGCGACGAGACCAAGTGTAGTGAAGGGAGACTTCCTGTCCAGCCTTACAAAGTGACCAGTTTTCGCGAAGGCGTTAGCAGTTTCGTAGGTAGACGGCTCAGACGCCCTGGTCGCCGGGCACTTCGTCGGCCGGCAGGAGCCGCCTGGCGGCCGCCCTCTGCAGCCGGGCGCCCGCCGGGTCGCCGAGCCGTTCCAGGGTGTCCGCCATGCGCAGCAGCACCGCGCCCTCCAGTCGCTTCTCCCCCGCCTCCCGCGCCCAGTACAGGGCGTCCCGGCAGGTCCGCAGAGCCTCCTCCGGGTGGCCGGCGTACTCCTGCACCCGGGCCACCTCACTCATCGCCCGGGCCTGGGCCGGCAGGTCCCTGAGCCGGCGGTGGGCCGCCACCGCGGCCTTCCACTCGCGCAGCGCGGGACCGTACCGCCCGGCGTAGGTGTGCAGCGCGCCGAGCCGGCTGTGCAGCCGCGCCTGGTGTACGAGTTCGCCCCGGGTCTGCCGCAGGGCCAGCGCCCTGCCGTACCAGTCCGAGGCCCGCTGCGGGTCGTCCAGCTCCAGATACGTCCCGGCGATCGCCTCCAGGGCCCGGCCCTCCGCGTCGCCGTCGAAGCCCTCGCGGGCGGCGACCAGCGCGGCCCGGTAGCGGTCCAGGGCGTCCAGCGGGCGGGCACCCTCCGCGTCCAGGTCGCCGAGGTTGATCAGCGCGGCCGCCTTCTCGCGGTGCAGGCCGCGCCGCCCGGCCACGTCCAGGACCAGGGTGTGCAGCTGATAGCGCTCGGCCGTGGTGTCCCGGGCCTCCGGGTCGGCGGCCAGGGCCCGTACGAGACCGGCCACCAGCCGCCGGGCCAGCGTGTCCAGCTCGCCGTCCGCCACCGCGGTCCGTACGGCGGCGAGCAGCACCGGCAGCCGGACCCGCAGCCAGGTGCCGGCGGCGGCCTGGGAGGGGAAGCGCAGCGCGGGCGGGATCTCCTCGGTGGCGGGGGCGGTTCCGGTGGCGGGGGCCAGGGCCACCCGGCAGGCCTGCAGCAGTCGTACGGTCCGCTCCAGCATCCGGGCCTGGGCGAGCCGCAGCTCGCCGGGGCGGTCCAGGGTCTCCAGCAGCTCCCGCAGCATCGGCGCGAGGCAGCCCGGCACCCGGTGGTGCGTGGGCCCCGCCTCCAGCAGCCCGCAGCCGGTCAGGTCGTCCAGGGTCGACTGGGCCGCGCCCACCGAGCACCCGGCGAGCGCCGACGCGATCTGGGCGTCCACCAGCCCGGCCGGGGCCAGCGCCAGCAGCCGCAGCATGCGTGCCACCGGCTGCGCCAGCGCGCCGTACACCAGCCGGAAGGCGCGGGCCAGCGGATCCGACGACTCCTCGGGCACGGCGCGCAGCAGCCGCGTCGCGTCGGTGACCGACATCCTCGGCTGTGCGGCCAGCCAGGCCGCGATCAGTCGCAGCGCGGCGGGGTGGCCGCCGCACTCCTGGGCCAGCACCTCGGCGGCGCGCGGGTCATTGGTGATCCGTACCGGGCCGATCGACTGCGCCAGCAGATCCAGTGCGGCCGGTCCGTCCAGGCCGCCCAGCGTGCACGGCCGCACATCCGGCACCCCGGGAAGCGGTCCGTCCGACGTCGCCACCACCAGGCTGCCGGCGCCCTCGGGCAACAGGTCCAGCAGCTGCTGCGGCTCCGCCACGTCGTCCAGCACCAGGACGGCCCGGCGTCCTGCGAACGCCGTCCGCGCGGCGGCCTGCGCGTCGTCCCGCGCCTCCACGCCGACAGCCCGCAGCAGCGTCCGGGCGGCCTGCTCGGCGGTGTTGCCGTTGCCCAGGCGGACGAAGTACTGGCCGCCCGGGTACCGGTCCGCCACCTCCCGCGCCAACCGCACCGCCAGCGCCGTCCGCCCCGACCCCGGCCGCCCCGCCACCAGCAGCACCCGGCTTCCGGCGGTCGCCTGTCCCCGCAGCACGTCCAGGCCCGGCCGGTCGATGTCCGCCCTCAGCCCGTCGAGCTCCCTACGGCGCCCCACGAAGTACGGCGGATCCGGCAGCAGCGCGGCTTCGCCTGCGGCGGCCGCCGACTGCGGGGTTGACGTCGGCGCCGGCTCTGGCTCTGGCTCTGTGCTGGTCCCGGCCTCCCGCGGCTCGCCGGGTGCCGCCACCGCCGCATCGGCGTCCAGCACATGATCCGCCACGGGCCCACTCCCGTTCTGCTGCGCACGACCCCGCCGCCCCTGCGTACGGGGAACGCCCCGAGCCTAATTCACGCCCCCCGCCCTCTTCCGGCCACCGACGCGCCTGATCCGGCCGAGTATCACCCCATCGGATCAACGGACCAGCCTATTTTCAGCGCGCCGTGCCCGCGCCGGACTCCGTCCGCCATGCCGGTGCTGCCGCCCGGGGGCTGGCGTCTTCCCCCGCCCCGCCCCTTCCCGAAACCAGGGGGCAAGCCCCCTGGACCCCCGAACGCCCTTCGGGCGTGTCCTCAAACGCCGGACGGGCTGCATTCCCGGCCACGGACCCGCACCCGACAACGCACGTCCGGCCCTATGCCCGGAAGGGCCTCGCGGGCCAGGGGGCGTCCGCCGGACGGAGGGCCTGCACGCCACCGTCGACCGCAAGCGCGGCCTGCAGGGACAGGATGCCGACAACCAGGCAGTTGTTGTGCAGCTCGCCCGCGAGGGCGCCGCGCACGAGGTCGGCCAAGGGCACGCGGGCGTACTCCATGTCGGCCTCTTCCTCGGAGACCTCGAAGCGTTCGCCCTCGACGTCGGAGATGCCCCGGGCGAGGAAGATGCGGACGGCCTCGTCGCAGCCGCCCGGGGTGGTGTAGACGTCGACGAGGACGCGCCAGTCCTCGGCCTTGACGTGTGCTTCCTCGTAGAGCTCCCGCTGGGCGGCGCCGAGCGGATTCTCGCCGGGGACGTCGAGCAGGCCGGCCGGGATCTCCCAGAGCTTCATGCGCACCGGGTGCCGGTACTGGCGGAGGACGAGGACGCGCCCGTCCTCGTCGAGGGCGAGCACGGCCACGGAACCGGGGTGGACCTGGTAGTCGCGGCGGACCACGGAGCCGTCGGGCATGACGACATCATCCGTACGGACACTGGTCTTGTTGCCGACGAACGGCGTGGCGGTCGCGGTGACCTGCCATTCCTCGGGGATGTCGTGGATCATGATGCCCTCCGTGAACGTGCGTACGGAACGAGAAAACGGTGCCGGTGCGCGCCCCCGCCGGGAGGGCCCGCACCGGCACCGTATCGATCATGCCTGCTGACGCTTGACCGCGGCCGCGACGAGGCCCGCGAAGAGCGGGTGCGGGCGGGTCGGGCGGGACTTCAGCTCGGGGTGCGCCTGGGTGGCGACGAGGTACGGATGCACGTCGCGCGGGTACTCGACGTACTCGACGAGCTTGTTGTCGGGCGAGGTGCCCGAGAAGAGGATGCCCGCCTTCTGCTCCAGCTCGCTGCGGTAGGCGTTGTTGACCTCGTAGCGGTGGCGGTGGCGCTCCTCGACGTACGGCTGGTCGCCGTAGACCTCGCGCACGATGGATCCCTCGGCGAGCTTCGCCGGGTAGGTGCCGAGCCGCATGGTGCCGCCCAGGTCGCCCTGGCCGGCGACGATGTCGAGCTGCTCGGCCATGGTGGAGATCACGGGGTGGGCGGTCGCGGGGTCGAACTCGGTCGAGTTCGCGTCGGCGATGCCGGCCAGGGAGCGCGCGGCCTCGATGACGACGCACTGCAGGCCCAGGCAGAGACCGAGCAGCGGGATCTTGTTCTCGCGGGCGTACGTGATGGCCGCGACCTTGCCCTCGATGCCTCGGTCGCCGAAGCCGCCGGGCACGCATACCGCGTCGACGTCGCCGAGGAGGCGGGCGGCGCCGGCCGGGGTCCGGCAGTCGTCGGACGTGACCCACTTGATCTTGACGCTGGCCTTGTTGGCGAAGCCGCCGGCGCGCAGCGCCTCGGTCACCGACAGGTAGGCGTCGGGCAGGTCGATGTACTTGCCGACCAGGGCGACCGTGACCTCGTGGTCCGGCCGGTGGACGCGGCCGAGCAGGTCGTCCCACTGGGTCCAGTCCACATCGCGGAACGGCAGGTTCAGCCGGCGGACGACGTAGGCGTCCAGGCCCTCGGTGTGCAGCACCTTGGGGATGTCGTAGATCGACTTGGCGTCGATGGCGGCGACCACCGCCTCCTCGTCCACGTCGCACATCAGCGAGATCTTGCGCTTGATGGAGGCCGGCACCTCGCGGTCGGCCCGCAGCACGATCGCGTCCGGCTGGATACCGATGCTGCGCAGCGCCGCGACCGAGTGCTGGGTGGGCTTGGTCTTCAGCTCGCCGGAGGGGCCGATGTACGGCAGCAGCGAGATGTGCACGACGAAGACGTTGTCGCGGCCGACCTCGTGCCGGACCTGGCGTACGGACTCCAGGAAGGGCAGCGACTCGATGTCGCCGACGGTGCCGCCGACCTCGGTGATGACCACGTCGACGTCGCCGGCCGCCATGCGCCGGATGCGGGACTTGATCTCGTTGGTGATGTGCGGGATGACCTGCACGGTGTCACCCAGGTACTCGCCGCGCCGCTCCTTGGCGATGACCGTCGAGTAGACCTGGCCGGTGGTGACGTTCGCAGAGCCGTCCAAGTCAACGTCAAGGAAGCGCTCGTAGTGTCCGATGTCCAGATCGGTCTCGGCGCCGTCGTCGGTGACGAAGACCTCACCGTGCTGGAAGGGGTTCATCGTGCCCGGGTCCACGTTGAGGTACGGGTCGAGCTTCTGCATGGTGACGCGCAGGCCACGGGCCTTGAGCAGAGCCCCCAGGCTGGAGGCGGTCAGCCCCTTGCCGAGCGAGGAGGCGACACCCCCGGTGACGAAGATGTGCTTGGTCGTCGTGGATTTCGGCGGCATGGCCAAGAGGGGGCTCCCGTGGTCGCGAGGTGAGGGTCGGGGCGGCACCATGGTTTCAGGGGAGGCGCCACCGCGGCGGTTCAGTGGTTCAGCCCACCGGCCCACGGGCTACCAGGGTATCAGCGACCGGGGACCCCCGCGTCCGGTACCTCCTCCCGACGCCCGGAGGAAACCGTCAGTAAATTTTGCCGCTACCGGGAAGCGGAATTTTCCGGCTACCAGGAGACTCGTACGACAAAATGCACCCGACCGGCCCATCGGCTTCGGTCGTCGCTTCCACACCCCCCGCATCCACGTCGTATCCTGCTCGGACACATCGATTCGATGCGAGTCGGCCGGCACGGCACCACCCCGCCCGCTCCCGGACAAGAGCTCATCGAAATCCCCAGACCGCTTGTCGCCCCCAGGGGCGACGCCGTCGTTCGACTGGAGATACACGTGGCCGGGCGTATCGAGGATTACGCACTCATCGGCGATATGCAGACCGCCGCCTTGGTCTGCCGGGACGGCACGGTCGATTGGCTGTGCCTGCCGCGCTTCGACTCACCCGCGGTCTTCGCCGGCCTGCTCGGCACCGAGGACCACGGGTTCTGGCGGCTTGGCCCCGCCCATGCCGCCGGCACCGAGCCGCCCGCAGCGGTCCGGCGTCGCTACCGGGGGGATTCCCTGGTGCTCGAATCGGAGTGGGACACCCCGCGCGGGACCGTCCGCATCATCGACTTCATGCCCCCGCGTGACGGCGCGCCCCAGCTGATCCGGATCGTCGAGGGCGTCAGCGGCCGGGTCCCGATGCACTCCGCGCTGCGGATGCGCTTCTCGTACGGCCAGGTCACGCCCTGGGTGCACAAGGTCGGCGACCGCACGGTGGCCGTCGCCGGGCCGGACTCGGTCTGGCTGGACACCGAGTGCGACACGTACGGCAAGGACCTGACGACGTACTCGGACTTCACCGTGGCCCCGGGCGACCGCATCGCCTTCACCATCAGCTGGGAGCCTTCGCACAAGCAGCCCCCGGCGCTCCCCGAGCCCGAGAACGGCCTGGAGAGCACCGAGACCTTCTGGCGCGAGTGGGTCGAGCAGTGCACGTACCACGGCCCCTACCGGGACGCGGTGGTCCGCTCACTCATCACCCTCAAGGCCCTGACGTACGGCCCCACCGGCGGCATCGTCGCCGCCCCGACCACCTCCCTCCCGGAGGACATCGGGGGCGTACGCAACTGGGACTACCGCTTCACCTGGCTGCGGGACGCCGCCATCACGCTGTCCTCGCTGCTGCGCACCGGCTACCGGGACGAGGCGCGGGCGTGGCGCGAGTGGCTGCTGCGGGCCGTCGCGGGCGACCCCGAGAACCTGCAGATCATGTACGGCATCGCCGGTGAGCGCGAGCTGGGCGAGACCGAGCTCGACTGGCTGCCCGGCTACGAGGGCTCCACGCCGGTCCGGGTCGGCAACGGCGCGGCGCACCAGCTCCAGCTCGACGTCTACGGCGAGGTCACCGAGGCCCTGCACCTGGCCCACATGACCGGCCTGGCCCGCAACGACTACGCGAGCCTGCTCCAGCTCAAGCTGATCCGCTACCTGGAGCAGCACTGGGACGAGCCCGACGAGGGCATCTGGGAGGTCCGCGGCCCCCGCCGGCACTTCGTCCACTCCAAGGTCATGGCCTGGGTCGCCGTCGACCGCACGGTCAAGCTGATCGAGTCGGGCGAGGCCGACGGGCCCCTGGACCGCTGGCGCGAGCTGCGTGACGAGATTCACTGGGACGTCTGCGAGAAGGGTTACGACAAGGAGCGCAACACCTTCACCCAGTCGTACGGCTCCCGCGAGCTGGACGCCTCGCTGCTCCTCATCCCCCAGGTCGGCTTCCTCCCGCCCGACGACAAGCGCGTCATCGGCACCATCGAGGCCATCCAGCGCGAGCTGTCGACGGAGGACGGCTTCGTGCTGCGCTACCCGACCGACGGCGGCGGCGAAGGCGGCGAGAACCTCGACGGTCTGCCCGGCGACGAGGGCGCCTTCCTGGCGTGCTCCTTCTGGCTCGCGGACGACCTGGCGATGATCGGGCGGGTCGACGAGGCACGCCGGCTCTTCGAGAAGCTGCTGTCCCTGCGCAATGACCTGGGTCTGCTGGCCGAGGAATGGGACCCGCGTCTGCAGCGGCAGGTCGGCAACTTCCCGCAGGCCTTCAGTCACGTGCCGCTCATCGACACCGCGCTGCGGCTGACGGCGAGCGGGGCGTACGGCGGCTGATCAGGGCTGACCGCGGCGGGCCGCTCAGCGGTGGCCCGCCGCCAACTCGTCGTAGATGCTGAGCACCTGGGCGACCGTGTCGTCCTCGGTCGGCCAGGTGGCCGCCTGGGCCCGCCCAGCGGCGGCGAGTTCGGCGCGGCGGGCCGGGTCGGCGAGCAGCCGGGCGACCGCTTCGGCCAGCGCCCCGGCATCGCCGTACGGGACCAACTCCCCCGCCTCACCGATCAGTTCGGGCGTCCCGCCGACCGCCGTGGCCACCAGCGGCACCCCGGCGTGCAGGGCCTCCTGGGCGATCAGCGCCCGGGCCTCCCAACGGCTGGGCAGCACCACGGCGTCGGCCGCCGCGAGCAGCTCGGGGATGTCATCGCGTCGGCCCAGCAGCCGCACCGGCAGCCGGTCGGCGTCGATCCGCCGTTGCAGTGCCGCCCGCTGCGAGCCCTCGCCCGCGACGACCAGCAGAGGGCGCGGCTCCAGCGCGCACCAGCCACGGGCGGCCTCCAGCAGCGTGTCGTACCCCTTGTGCGGCTCCAGCCGGCCCACCGCCAGCAGCAACGGCCGGTCCACGGCGCCGAATTCGGCCCGGGTCTTCTGCCGCCGCAGCTCCGTGTCCACCGCCGGCTCCGGGGGCAGCGGCGCCCGTACCGGAGCGGGTACGGCGACCGGCGCGAGCCGTGCGTCGCGGGCGCCCACCGTCCGGGCCCGGTCGACCAGATCGGAGGAGGCGCCCAGCACCACGTCGGCCGCGCGCGAGACGCGCCGTTCCAGAAGCGCGAGCAGCCGCGCCCGGGCGCCGTCCGCGAGCACCGCGCTGTGCCAGGTCACGACCAGCGGGGTACGGCGGCCGCCCAGTGCCAGCGAGGCCAGCAGGCCTGCCCGGAGCCCGTGTGCGTGGACGACGTCAGCGCCGGAGCAAGCCGCCCGCAGGGCCGTCACCACCGCCGCGTCGGCCCTGGTGGTCCGCCGGGCGATCTCCACCGGCGCGAACCGGGCGCCCACTCCCGCGAAGCCGTAGTTCCCGTCCGCCGCCGACGGGCCGCACACCGTCACCGTCACACCGCGCGCGACCAGGCCACGGGCCAGCGAGGACACATGCGCACCCGCCGTCTCACCCAGCACATGGACGGCGTGCAGCTGTCCACGCAACGGGGTCGGTGTGCTGCTCACTCGGGGTCGGGCTCCTGACACGGCGTCGTACGAAGGGCGTTGTCTCGGACTTCAAGGATGCCAGGCCGCCACGGCATCCCGGCAACGACCGCGGTGCCTCACGCGGTCGCGCGTGCGCGGGATCACCCGTACGAGTCACGCCGACCGTAGGCGTCGACACTCCTTACACCCGGGGCGCCCCACAGGGCCTGGCTGTAGCTCACCTTGTCACCCACCGCCGCAAGCGCCACCAGGACCGCGGCGTGCACCGCCGGCCCGGCCCGGCCGTTCGCAGCCCTCGACGCGACCGCAGCCACGCCGAGGGCTGCGCCCAGCGCGTGCGCCCCGGCGTCGCCCAGCATCGTGCGCTCGTCCAGGTCGTCCGCCAGTACGGCTGCCGCTGCCGCCACCGGGACAGCCGCCGAGGCGCCCATCGCGCCGCCGACGGCGATCACCACCTTCGCCGCCCGCCCCGGCCGGACGTCGACGAGGTTGACCAGATGCGCCGTTCCCGCGATCACGACTCCCGCCAGCACCTTGTCCAGGGGGCGCCGCTTCATCACCGCGCCCGCCGCCAGGCCCGCCGCGCCGATCCCGAGCAACTTCACCGCGCCCGAGGTGACCTCGCCCCGGCGCAGCGCCCCGAGGTGCGCGCGGAAGCCCCGCTGCCCGGCCCGGCCACGCTGGTCGTCGTACGCCCCGCAGGCGGCGGCCACCGCCGTCACCACGGCGCCGGCCACCCGCACCCGGGCCGGCGCACCGGGCGCCAGCGCCGTTCCCACGGCGGCCCCGGCCGCCGCGGCGAGGCCGCCGTACAGCTCCAACTGCCGCCCCGCGTAGTTCTTCCGCTCCCACCGGGCCGCCCCGCCCGGCGGGCTGTGCCGCAGCACGGCGTACGCCGCCCGGGTCACCGCTGCCGCTCCCGCCGCCTGCCTGATCATCCGGACACCCTAACGCCAGGGTGCGTAAGAGGAATTCGTCGGCAATTGTGACGAAGATGCAGACCGGCGCCGAATGCGTCTGCCATGCTGCCGAATGACGGAATGTCAGGGGGACTGACATGGAGGGGTGTTCGTCATGAGTCACGTTGAGTATGCCGGTCTGCCCGGTTGGAGAGGCGGCGACGCAAACGCCGCCTACCTCGACAAAAATCTTCGGCACACGCCGATCGAGCTGTCTCTGGACGACTCGGTGAGCTGGCGCTCACTGGTCCAGCTCTTCGTGTTCGCGATACTCGCGTCCATTCTGGCTTTCCTGCCCTTCTTCTTCCTCGGCCTGCTCTTCGCGGTCGCCGGAAGCGGCGCCGGATTCGGTGTGATGATCGTCCTGGCGTATCTCGCCTCGGGCGTCGCCTTCTGGGTGACGCTGCTGGGGATGCGACTGGCCGAGCCGATCGCCGAATGGCGGGTCCTGCTGACGGACCGCAAGGGATCGAAGGACTCGTCGTACGTCACCATCGCCGGCACCCTGCAGCGGCGCGAGATCCCGATCTCCAGCGCCGAACGGCTCATTCCCACCGGCCTGGGGGCCGACCAGGCCAAGAACCGGCTGGTCCTGACAGAGGGCCACTGCCAGGCGTACGTCTCGGTGTTCAGCTACGGCACCAGCCTCTACCTGGGCTGGCAGATGTGGCGTTCACGGCGCGGATACGCGCTGATCGGCCAGTTCGTCACCGACCTGTTCGCGTCCATCATGGGCCGCAGCGGGCCGGAGCGGACGATGATGCGCACCGAGGGTGTGCGGGCCATGCGGGAAGCGGTGCACGCCGCCTGCCGTGAGGGCCTGGCGACAGCCGTCGACGGCATCGACGTACCGGTGACGTACGCCTTCCCGCAGGGGCTGCCGCCGATCGGGCGCGAGGACAGCAAGGCGGCCCCGGTGCCGGGCTTCGGTACCCCGGTGGTACCGGCCCAGGCGGCTGCCTGGGGGCCGGGCGGCGCACCGCCGACGCCGCCGCAGGCCGACGGACCGCAGCAGCACTGAGGCCGAGGGAGCAGGCTCATGACCGGGTCCGCTGCCGGCGGTGTGCTCGTCCGCGGCGATTCCGGTGGGGACAGCTGGGCGTACGTCGCCTTCCGGCTGTCCCCGAGCCGCGCGGCCGAGGGCTACTACCCGGAGCTGTCGCAGGAGCGGCGCCGGGCCGCGACGGCCGCCGCGGAGCGGGACTGGCTGGCCGCGCTGTGGACGGACCGGCTGCCGGTCCGCTGGGAGCTGCGCCATCTCAACGATCCGGCGGACGGCCGGATCACGTCCGTCCTGTTCGCCCAGGTGCTCGGAGCGGATCCGGTGGCTGCCGAGCGGGCCGCCGAGGAGCTGTGCGGGGTGCTGGGCCGGCCGCCGGGCCACGCGGTGGCCGACCGGGTCACCGACAGCGCGGAGATCGAACGGCTGCTCACCCCGTTCACCCCGCGCCCGGGGGGCATCGCCGAGATACGCAAGCTGATCGAGCACCGCCGGCTGACCCGGGCCTGGCACAACGAGCGCTACGGGATCGCCGTGGCCCGGCTGGACGCCCAGGACCCCTCGTGGGAGGCGGTATGGACGCAGCTGGCCCGGTATCCCCGGCGGGCGGTGGTGAGCGTGTGCCTGGAACCCTGCGTCGCCCCCGCCAGGCTGAGCGAAGCGCTGACCTACCGGGCGCAGGCCTTCGGGGTGCTCGCGGCGCCGGGGCCGCCGGACCCGTTGTTCGGGCACCCCGTGCCGGGCGACCCGTTCGCCGCGTACGCCGAGCAGCTCTACCTGGCGGGCGCCGAGCGTTACCGGGGCCCCGGCCCGCTGCACCGCATCCGCGTCTCCGTGGCGACCGAGGGGCCGGAGCCCGTGCCGCCCGCCCTGACCGAGCCGCTGGCCCGCACCCTGTCCCCGACGGGCGGGGCGGTGGTCCGCGTACCCCGGGATTCCGCGGAGTGGCAGGCGGCCTGCGCCAACCTGCTGGGCATCAACCGCCTGTGGCAGGAGGAGACGTACTGGCAGGAGGTCCCCGAGCAGTTGCGGGACCCCGCAGCACCCCAACGCTGGCTGAGCGATCCCGGCCTCGTGGCCTCGCTGAGCGATCTGGTCGACGCCGACGAGGCCTCGGCCGCCTTCCGGCTGCCGCACGAGGAGCCGGGCGGCACCGAGCTGTTCGCCTACCGGCGGCGGGCCTCGGACGGGCCGCCGGCGGTTCCGGTGCCGCGTCCTGCCGAGGAGGACGTCCGTACCGGCTGGGAGAACTTCCAGGACGACGACACAGGAGAAATACGAGCATGACCGGGAAAGCCCTGTCCTTCACCTTCGCGGGAACACCTGCCGAGGCCGACGCGCTCAGCAGGGATCTGGCCGCGTGGATCAACAGCACCGGCCCGCTGCGGGGGACGGCAGGGCTGCGGACGGCACCGCCGCGCCCCGGCGAACAGGGCGACCTGGCCATGGCGGTCGACATCGCCAACGCCTCGGCCGCGCTGGTCGCCGCGATCACCAACGCGTTCTATCTGTGGCTTGAGCAGCGTTCCGCCGGCCGGCGCATCGAGTTCGAGGCGACCCGCCCCGACGGAGCCCGGATCAGCGGCTCGGCGGGTGGGCCGGAGGCGGCGTCCGCGCTGGTGGAACAGCTGTCCAGGTTCGCGTCGCCGCCCCAGAACCCGACGTGATGAGGTGGGCCGTCCGGCTGCCGGAGCCCGACGCCTGCCGAGTGCTGGTGGTCGGTACGGCCGTGCACGTCCCGCCGAGCCGGCTGCCCCCGCTGCCGCAGGCCACCGACTCGGCCGAGGCCTTCGCCGCCGCCCTGACCGGTGAAGACGGGCTGTTCGACCCCCGGCAGGTCCGGCTCGTACGCGACCCGGTCACGCAGCGGGACGTCCTCGACCCGCTCCGGGACCTCGCGGGTGACCCGCAGGCCAGGCTGCTGCTCTTCTACTTCGCCGGGCACGGGCTGCTCGGGCGCGACGACCGGCTCTGCCTGGCCCTCAAGGTCTCCGCCGAGGCGCAGGGCGGCGGCGATCCGGCGCAGTCCCTGCCCTTCGCCGAGGTCGCGCACCTGATGGACGAGTCCCCGGCGGCGCACAAGGTGGCGGTCCTTGACTGCTGCTTCTCGGGCCGGGCCCTGAACACGCCGGGCGGCATCCACCTGCTCACCGCGTGCGGCCCCACGGAGAAGGCGCTGTTCGACCCGGCATCGCACTTCACCGGCTTCACCGGCGAGCTGCTGCGGCTCCTGGACGAGGGTATCCCCGACGGCCCCGAACACCTCGACCTGGCCACCGTCCACCGGCGGCTGTCCGTCGTGCTGCCCACCACCCCCGCGCCCTCCGCAGGACTTCTCCCGGGGTTCCTCCCCGTCCCGCACCAGCGGTCGGTGGACGACAGCGCAGACCTCGCGCTGGCCCCCAACCGGGCGTTCGGCACCGCCTGCGGCAGGGCCGGACTCCGTTCCCGGGCCCGCTTCGCCCAGCGGCTGAAGCGCCTGACCGAGCCCTCCCCCACCATGCCCGTCCCGGACCCCGTACGGTCCGCGCAGCTGGCCCGGCTCCTCGCGGCCCTCGCCGAGGACGCCGTGGAGGCCCTGGGCCCGGCCGACGAGTTCAGCGTCCAGGTGCGCCTGAACCACGCGGCGGCCACCGGCATCGCGGGCCGTCCGGCGCGGGCGGTGCTTCTGCTGGCGGACCTGCTCGACGACCTGAAGGGGCTGCCGGACTCTGACGCGGCCCTGGCCCGGATTCGTACCGCGCACGCCTACTGGAGCCGCGAGAGCTGACGTCAGGCTTCGGGGTTGAAGCCGGGGATCTGCGACTTGATGCGCTCCAGTGCGGCGTCGTCGGAGATGCCCTGGAGGTCGTGGCGCGGGGTGTAGGGGCGCTGGAGCTGGAGGAGTTCCTCGTCGGTGAGGTGGATGGTCAGGGAGGCGACGGCGTCGTCGATCTGGGACGTCCTGCTCGCGCCGACGACGGGGGCGGCGACGACGGGATTGTGGCGCAGCCAGGCCAGGGCGATCTGGGCGCGGCTGACGCCATGCGCGTCGGCGATCGCGCCGACGGCGTCGATGACGGCGTGATCGCTGTCGGCGGTGAGGTCGGTGTAGAGCATGTCGGCGAAGCCGTCGCTGGTGGAGCGGGCGGTCTCGGCCTTCCAGGGACGGGCGAGGCGGCCGCGGGCGAGAGGGCTCCAGACCATGGTGCCCACGCCCTCGTCGGCGCACAGCGGCAGCATTTCGCGCTCCTCCTCGCGGGCGAGGAGGTTGTAGTGGTCCTGCATGGTGATGAAGCGGGCCCAGCCGTGCTCCTTCTGCAGGTGCAGGCACTTGGAGAACTCGAAGGCCCGCATGGAGGAGGCACCGAGGTAGCGGACCTTGCCGGCCTTCACCAGGTCGTTCAGGGCTTCGAGGGTCTCCTCGAGCGGGGTGTCGTTGTCGAGCCGGTGGATCATGTAGACGTCGACATGGTCCGTGCCCAGGCGGCGCAGGCTGTGGTCGATCTCGGTCATGATCGCCTTGCGGGACAGCCCCTTCCCGTTCGGTCCGGGGCGCATGGTGTGGCGGACCTTGGTGCAGATGACCACGTCGTCGCGGTCGGCGTAGTCGTTCAGGGCGCGGCCCAGGATCTCCTCGCTGGAGCCGAGGGAGTACATGTTCGCGGTGTCGAAGAAGTTGATGCCCGCGTCCAGGGCGTGCTTGATCAGGAGGCGGCTGTCCTCCTCGCCGAGGGACCAGACCGGATGGCCGCGGTCGGGCTCGCCGTAGGTCATGGCGCCGATGGCGACGGGGGAGACATCCAGGCCGCTGTTGCCGAGTTTGATGTAGCGCACGAGGGCTCCTGGGAGTAGGCAGACATACCGGAGAGTTCTCCGCTTCCCTTCAGAAGGTAGCGGAGACCTCTCCGGTTAGCAACCATTGCCTGGATCGGCCGACCCCGGCCCCGTCAGCGCGCCTCGCGGGCCGCCGCCAGCAGTTCCTCGGCGTGGGCCCGGCCGAGCTCGGAGTCCTCCAGCCCGGCCAGCATCCGCGAGAGCTCCCGTACGCGCTCGTCGCCCTCGAGGACCTTGACACCGCTGCGGGTCACCGACCCGTCGTTGGTCTTCTCGACCAGGAGCTGCCGGTCGGCGAAGGCGGCGACCTGCGGCAGGTGCGTGACGACGACGACCTGGGCGGTACGCGCCAGGCGGGCCAGGCGCCGGCCGACCTCGACGGCGGCCTTACCGCCGACACCGGCGTCGACCTCATCGAAGAGATAGGTCGGCACCGGGTCGGACCCGGCGAAGACGACCTCGACCGCGAGCATCACCCGCGACAGCTCACCGCCCGAGGCGCCCTTGGCGATCGGCCTGGCCTGCGCGCCCGGGTGGGGGGCGAGCTGCAGCTCGACCTCGTCTGCGCCGGTCGCACCGAAGGCCACCAGCCGCCCGCCGACCTCGATGCCCTCGCCGTCGTCCGCCTGCCGGATCGCGACGCCCACCCTGGCGTGCGGCATGGCCAGCTCCGCCAGCTCGGTGGTCACCGCCTGGCCGAACCGCTCCGCGGCCTCCGTACGGGCATCGGTCAGCGCCTGCGCGAGGTCGCCCAGCTCGCCCCGGAGGGCGTCGCGCTCGGCGGCCAGCTCGGCGATGCGCTCGTCATCGCCCTCCAGCTCACCGAGCCGGGCGGCGCTGTCCTCCGCCCAGGCCAGGACCTCGTCGATGTCGCCGCCGTACTTACGGGTCAGATGCGCGAGCACCGACCGGCGTTCCTCCACCGCCGCCAGCCGCAGTGGATCGGCGTCGAGGTTGTCCGCGTAGCCCGCCAGCTCACCGGCCACGTCGCCCAGCAGGATGCCGATCTCGCCGAGCCGTTCCGCGAGCGCGGCCAGCGCCGGGTCGTGGGACCGTACGGCGTCCAGCGCCCGCTGCGCACCCGCGACCAGGGCGCCGGCGTCGACGCCCTCCGGGTCCTCCGGGTTGCCGGCCATCGCGGCATGGGCGATCGCGGCGGCCGAGGCCAGCGCCTCGGCGTGCCCGAGCCGTTCCGCCTCGGCGGCCAGCTCGACGTCCTCGCCGGCCACCGGCTCGGCCGCCGCGACCTCCTCCAGCCCGAAGCGCAGCAGATCTGCTTCCTGGGCCCGCTCCCGGGCCCGGGTGGTCAGCTCGTCCAGCTCGGCGGCGACCTCCCGCAGCCGACGGTAGGCGGCCCCGTACTTCGCCAGCGGCACCGCCACCGCGTCGCCCGCGTACCGGTCCAGCGCCTCCCGCTGCCGGGCGGGCCGCAGCAGGCCCTGCTGGTCGGTCTGGCCGTGCACGGCGACCAGCTCGTCCGCCAGCTCGCCCAGCAGTCCGACCGGAACGGCGCGGCCCCCGATGAATGCCCGGGACCGCCCCTCCGCCGAGACCGTACGGCCGATGAGCAGCGCGCCGTCGTCCAGCTCGGCGCCCGCCTCCTCGGCTCGCACCGCGACCGGGGAGTCCGCCGGCAGGGTGATCCGCCCCTCCACCGACGCCGACTTCGAGCCGATCCGCACCAACGCGGGATCGGCACGGCCGCCGAGCAGCAGGCCGAGGCTCGTGACGACCATGGTCTTGCCCGCGCCGGTCTCGCCGGTCACCGCCGTGAAACCGGGTGACAACTCCACCACGGCGTCCTCGATGACTCCCAGCGACCGGATCCGCATCTCCTCCAACACGGATACGACCATACGAGGTTTACGACCCCCCGCGCGACGGACCTCCCCGACTGGTCAGTCACAGGTCAGTACGCCGCCATGGCGACGTCAGTGCGGCGCGCCCCGCCATCCCGCCACCGGCAGGGCGAACTTCGCCACCAGCCGGTCCGTGAACGACGCGTGATGCAGCCGCGCCAGCCGCACCGGCACCGCGCCCCTGCGCACCTCGACCCGCGCACCCGCGGGCAGTTCCACCGTCCGCCGCCCGTCGCACCACAGCACGCCGTGCGGGGTCTGCGGCTGCACCTCCACCGCCAGCACCGACGTCGGCGAGGTCACCAGGGGCTTGGCGAACAGCGCGTGCGCGCTGATCGGCACCATAAGCAACGCCTCGACCTCCGGCCACACCACAGGCCCGCCCGCCGAGAAGGCGTACGCCGTCGACCCGGTCGGGGTCGCGCAGACCACACCGTCCCCGCCGAACCGCGAGACCGGCCGGCCGTCGACCTCCGTCACGACCTCGATCATGCGCTCGCGCGCCTGCTTCTCGACCGAGGCCTCGTTGAGCGCCCAGTCCACATGCACGACGTGGCCGTCGTTGCGCACGAGGACGTCGATCGTCATACGCTCCTCGACCTCGTACTCCTTGGTGGCGACCCGGTCGACCACCTTGTCCAGGTCGTCCCGCTCCGCCTCCGCGAGGAAGCCGACCCGGCCCAGGTTGACGCCGAGCATCGGCACCCCGGACGCCCGGGCGAACTCCGCGCCGCGCAGCAGTGTGCCGTCGCCGCCCAGCACGATGATCAGCTCACAACCCTCGACGGACGCCGGGCCGACCTCCTGCACCGTCTCGACCACGAGCTCGCCCGGCAGCGACATGTCCGCCGCCTCGTCGGCCAGCATGCGCACCCCGATGCCGCAGCGCGTCAGGCCGCGCACGACCCGCTCGGCACTGCGGATCGCCGCCGGGCGCCCGGTGTGCGCCAGCAGGAACACGGTGCGTAGCTCTTGCGTATCCGTATCGCTCAACGGGGCCCCTCCGCCACAGCACGGTCGACATCCGCCGGGTCCAGCTCAGGCGCCCCGGCGCGCAGCCACAGAAAGTACTCCACATTGCCCGACGGTCCCGGCAACGGGCTCGCCGTCACGCCCAGCACGCCAAGCCCCAGCCCGGCCGCCTGCCTCGCCACATTCCGTACGGCATCGGCACGCAACTGCGTACTCCGAACGACACCACCACTCCCCAGCCGCTCCTTCCCCACCTCGAACTGCGGCTTGACCATCAGCACCAGGTCCGCGTCCGGCGCGGCACAGCGGACCAGGGCCGGCAGTACGAGTCCCAGCGGGATGAAGGACAGGTCGCCGACGATGATGTCCGCCGGCTCGTTGTCGATCTGCTCCAGCGTCAACTCGCGGACGTTAGTACGGTCCTTGACGGTGACGCGTTCATCACTCTGCAGCGACCACGCGAGCTGTCCGTAGCCGACGTCCACCGCCACGACCCGCGTGGCTCCGTTGCGCAGTAGCACGTCCGTGAAGCCGCCGGTCGACGCCCCCGCGTCCAGCGCCCGCCGGCCCTCCACCCGCAGGCCCTCGGGCACGAACGCCGCCAGCGCCCCGGCGAGCTTGTGCCCACCGCGCGACACGTACTCCGGGTCGGTGTCGTCCTTCACGACCACCACGGCCGCGCTGGTCTCCACCTGCGTGGCCGCCTTCGTCGCCGTCGCCCCGCCGACCGTCACGCGGCCGGCCGCGATCAGCTGGCTCGCGTGCTCGCGCGACCGGGCGAGATTCCGGCGCACCAGCTCGGCGTCGAGTCGGCGTCGTGCCACTGCCACGTGCGGTTCAGCTCCTGTTGTCGTCGAGTGCGGTGAGCGCGTCGCGCAGCCCACGGTGTACATCCTCGTACACCTCGATATGGTCCTCCGTCGGCAGTATGTCCGCGTCCCCCAGCCTCGTCAGCAGCGCGTCCACCTCCGGATGCCCCGTAGCCTGCACTGCTACCCCCAGCGGGGCCGCTTCCGGGGCCCGGCCGGCCGCCTCGTCCACCCCGGGCCCGGGTCCGGGTTCGGGGCGCTCGGCAAGCGCCTCAGCGGCGGTCGTCCCCTCGGCCTCTCCGTCCCACACCGGCTCACTCACCCTCCGCCTCCGCCTCCGGCGTCAACGGGACCGGGCCGGGCGCCTTCTTGGCGGGCGTGGCCTTCTTGGCCGGGGTGGCCTTCTTCGCCGGGGCCGCCTTCTTCGCGGCCGGGGCCTTCTTGGCGGGTGCCGTCTTCGTCGCAGGGGCAGCCGTCTTGGCGGGAGCGGCGGCCTCCTTGGCGGGGGCGACCGTGGTGGCCGGGGTGGCCTTCTTCGCCGGGGCGGCTTTCTTCGCGGCCGGCGCCTTCTTGGCAGGGGCAGCCTTCTTCGCGGGGGTGGCCGTCGTGGCGGGGGCGGCGGCCTCCTTGGCGGGGGCCGCCTTCTTCGCGGCCGGGGCCTTCTTGGCGGGTGCCGTCTTCGTCGTAGGGGCAGCCGTCTTGGCGGAGGCAGCCGTCGTGGCCGGGGTCGCCTTCTTCGCCGGGGCCGCCTTCTTCGCCGCCGGGGCCTTCTTGGCAGGGGCAGCCTTCTTCGCCGCCGGGGCCTTCTTGGCAGGGGCCGCCTTCTTGGCGGGGACAGCCCTCTTGGGGGCGGCGGCGGTCCCGGCTTCGGCAGCACTGGGCGGTGCGGGGGCGGGCTTCCCGGCTGGGGCCGCGTTCTTCGTCGGAGCCGGGGCGGGCGCGGGGTGAGCGGGGGCCGGGGCAGGCGCAGGCGGCACGGCCACCGGCGGAGCCGCGGGCTCGTCGGCGGGGGCCTCGTCGCGCTCGAGGTTGCGTACACGGCGCTCGAGCGCCTCGAGGACGACTCCGACCTTGGTGACGTCGTCGGCGAGGCGGCCGACACGGGTCATGGTCTTGTCGACCTCTTCCCGTACGAGCCCGAGCAGGAGATCCCGGTTGGCCCGCCCGGAGGCGATGAGATCGTCGGCGAAGGCCTGCGCCTGACGCTGGAGGTCGTCGACGTCTATTCCGGTCTGGTCGATCAGATCCTTCGCCGCGGCGGTAGCCCGCCGCCGCGTGGCCTCGGTCAGACCGCCCGCGATCTGCAGGCAGGTGCGCAGCGCGTCCCGCATCGTTTCTCACTCCTCGCTCGTGAAGCTACCGTCCCTGACGCTACCGCCTACCGTGCCATCTCCGGTTGTCAGTGCCCTGCGGTACGGTCGGATCCGATCACTCAGCACCCGGACGGGAGACGCACCACCGATGGCGACCATCGAGGAGTGCCGCAGCGCGCTCGACCAGCTGTCGGAGAATCTCGCGAAGGCCGAGGGCGACGTCCGCAGCGCCGCCGCGATGGACCGCTCGCTGAGCTGCCACATCACCGACCTCGACATCACCTTCGTCGGACGGCTCACCGACGGCCACATCAGGGACGTGACCACCCTCCACGGCCCGCCGCCCAGCAGGGCCGAAATACGCCTCACCATGGCCGGCGACGACCTGGTCTCCCTGGTCAACGGCGAGCTGCACTTCGCGCGGGCCTGGGGCAGCGGCCGCGTCAAGCTGGAGGCGGGCCTCCGCGATCTGCTGCGCCTGCGCAAGCTGCTCTAGACCTGGGAGGACGGCCCTTGACCGACCACTGGCAGCTCACCGAACGCGCCCGCACCGCTTCCGGCGAGGTCCGCTGGGGCCGCCTCGGTCCGCCCGGCAGGGACCCGGTGGTCCTGCTGCACGGGACGCCCTTCTCGTCGTACGTGTGGCGGGCCGTCGCCCGCTCCCTCGCCCGCGATCACCAGGTGTTCGTATGGGACATGCCCGGCTACGGCCAATCGGAGAAGTTCCCCGGCCAGGACGTCTCCCTCGCCGCCCAGGGCCGGGTGTTCACCGAGCTGCTGGCGCACTGGGGCCTGACCGAGCGGCTTCCCCTCGTCGCCGCCCATGACTTCGGCGGCGCCGTCGCGCTGCGTGCTCACCTGCTGCACGGCGCCCACTACCGCGCACTCGCCCTGGTCGACCCGGTGGCGCTGGCACCCTGGGGCTCGCCCTTCTTCCGCCTGGTCGGCGAGCACTCCGAGGTCTTCGAGCAGCTACCGCTCGCCCTGCACCGCGCACTCGTACGCGAATACGTCGGCACCGCCAGCGCCCGCGGCCTCCATCCCGCCGTCCTCGACCGGCTCGTCGCCCCCTGGTCGTCCGACGAAACCGGCCAGGCCGCCTTCTACCGGCAGATCGCCCAGGCTGACCAGCGCCACACCGACGAGGTCCAGGACCACTACGCCGACATCGCCATCCCGGCCCGGGTCTTCTGGGGCGCCGACGACACCTGGATCCCCGCCTCCAAAGGCCACGACCTCGCCGCCCGCATCCCCGGCGCACACCTGGACCTCATCCCCGGCGCGGGCCACCTGGTCCAAGAAGACGCACCAGCCGAGCTCACCGCAGCCCTCATCGCCTTCTTCCGATCCCTGCCCTGAGCCGTGTGTGGGGCAGGCGTTCCGCAGTGGCGAGCGCAGCGACCGGGTGGGGGAAGGAATCCCGCCTACAGCCCCAGCCAGGCCAGTGCCTTCCCCGCGTCCAGCCCGCACGACCCCTCCCCCGCCACCGTCCACGCGGCAGCGCACAGCGCCCGCAGCCCATCCATCGGCTCGCCGCCCTCACCCTCCAGGACCAGCGCGCTCTCCCCCGCCGAAGCCGTCCATCCCCCGCACTCGAAGCCGTCCCCGGACGCCGCGACCGCCGGCTGCGGCTCCAGCAGCCCCCGCAGGTCCGCGTCCACATACGTCGGCCGGTACTTCGGCTCCGCCCTCAGCAGCAGCGCGGCGTCCGTCACCCCGGTCAGCACCAGCAGCGAGTCGACGCCGCCCGCGTTCGCACCCTCGATGTCCGTGTCGAGGCGGTCACCGACCACCAGGGGCCGCTTCGCCCCCGTCCGGATCACCGTCTCGCGGTGCATCGGCGGCAGCGGCTTGCCCGCGATCTGCGGCTCGGCGCCCGTGGCGATCCGTACGACCTCCACCAGCGCGCCGTTGCCCGGCGCGGTGCCGCGCGCGGTCGGAATCGTCAGGTCCGTGTTCGACGCGAACCACGGCACCCCCCGATTCACCGCGTACGAGGCCTCCGCGAGCTGCGCCCACCCCACCTGCGGCGAATAGCCCTGCACCACCGCCGCCGGGTCGTCGTCCGCCGACGACACCGGCTCCAGCCCCCGCTCCCGCAGCGCCTCCAGCAGGCCGTCCCCGCCGACGGCCAGCACCCGCGCCCCCTGCGGGACCTGGTCGGCGATCAGCCGGGCCACGGCCTGCGCGGAGGTGATCACGTCCCCCGCCTCGGCCGGCACCCCGAGCTCGGTGAGGTGCCCGGCGACCGCCTGCGGCGTGCGGGCGGCGTTGTTGGTGACGTACGCGAGGTGCATGCCGTGCTCACGCGCCGTGCCGAGCGACTCGACGGCGTGCGCGATGGCGTCACCGCCCGCGTACACGACACCGTCGAGGTCGAGCAGCGCGGTGTCGTACGCCGTGTCCAGGGTCTGCTCGCTGGAGGCCGGTACGGTGCGGGTGGTCATAAACGGCTCGCTCCTCGTGTGGTGGTGGCTTGTTCCCATCATCCCGGGCCCGTGCAACCCGCGTAACATGCCCTGATGAGCACTTACGGACCCGCCACCGGCGGCCTGCGCCTGGCGCCGTTCCGCGGGCTCCGTTACGTACCCGAGCGCGTCGGCAGCCTGGCCGCCGTCACCTCGCCACCGTACGACGTCGTGGTCCGGCCCGGCGGCCAGCGCGAGCTGGAGACCTCCGACCCGCACAACGTCGTACGCCTGATCCTCCCCAACGAGCCCGACCCCGCCGCCCGCCACCGCCAGGCCGCCTGGGCGCTCTTCCAGTGGCAGGAGGAGGGCGTCCTCGCCGCCGACCGCGAGCCCGCCCTCTACGTCTACGAGCAGCGCGACGGCGACCTCGTCCAGCGCGGCCTGATCGGCGCCCTGCGCCTCACCCGCCCCGAGGAGCGCGTCGTCCTCCCGCACGAGGACGTCATGCCCGGCCCGGTCGCGGACCGCGCCTCGCTGATGCGCGCGACCGCCGCCAACCTGGAGCCGCTGCTCCTCACGTACGAGGGCGGGGGCGCCGCCGCCGAGATCATCGACCGTACGGCGCAGGAACGCGAACCCCTCCTGGAGACCACGACCGAGGACGGCATCCGGCACCGCCTGTGGACCCTCACCGATCCCGCCGACCTCGCCGCCGTCGACGCCGACCTCGCCCGCCACCAGGCCCTCATCGCCGACGGCCACCACCGCTGGGCCACCTACCTGCGCCTCCAGGAGGAGCAACACGGCCCCAGCCCCTGGGACTACGGCCTGGTCCTGCTCGTGGACAGCGCCCGCTACCCGCTCCGGGTCCGCGCCATCCACCGCGTGCTACCGCGCCTGCCCGTCGAGGACGCCATCCGTACGGTGCGGGGCGCCTTCCGGGTCCAGGAGACCGAAGGGCCCCTGGAGCGCGCGCTCGACGCCCTTGCGGCAGCCTCCGCCGCGGGCAACGCCTTCCTCCTCACCGGCGGCAACGGCCGGTTCCACCTCCTGGACCGCCCCGACCCACGGCTCCTCGACGAGGCCGTCCCGCACGACCGACCCGAGGCCTGGCGCCGGCTCGACGCCACCGTCCTGCACTGCCTGCTGCTCGACCGCGTCTGGCAGGTCCCCGACGCCCCCGAGCACATCCAGTACATCCACGACACCCAGGCGGCCGTCGACCAGGCCGCACGGTTCGGCGGCACGGCGGTTCTGATGCATCCCGTGCGCGAGGACGTCGTACGCGAGCTGGCCCGGCAGGGCGTCACCATGCCGCGCAAGTCGACCTCGTTCGGCCCGAAACCGGCCACGGGACTGGTGCTGCGCAGCCTGGAACTGGAATGACCTTCAAAGACCACGGAATGACGAAGGGCGGCACCCTCATTGCGGGTACCGCCCTTCGTCATTCACTCAGCTCTCGTCGTCGCTCTTCTGCGGCTCCTTGAACGGGTCGTCCAGGAACGTCGACGGCTCGGCCTCATCGGTGATGTCGACCTCGACGTCGGCCTCGGCCTCAGTCTCGACCTCCGGCTCTGTCTCGGCCTTTGTTGCGGCCTCGGCCTCGGGCTCCTCGGAGGTCTCCTCCTCGGGGAGGACGTCCACGAACTCGACCCCGTCCAGCTGCGCGAGCCGGTCGGACGCGTCCGTCGTACCGTTCTGGTCGGCCTCCAGCGCCTTCGCGAACCAGTCGCGCGCCTCGCCCTCGCGACCGACCGCCAGCAGCGCGTCCGCGTAGGCATAGCGCAGCCGCGCCGTCCACGGGTGCACCGCGCTCGACGCCAGCTCCGAGCTCTGCAGCGTCACCACGGCGGCCTCCGCCTGACCCATGTCCTGCCGCGCACCAGCCGCGACCAGGCGCATCTCCACCTGACCGGCCCGGTCCAGCTTCTGCACCTCCGGCGCGCCGGCCATCTCGAGCGCCCGCTCCGGACGGCCCAGACCACGCTCGCAGTCCGCCATCACCGGCCAGAGGTCGACCGTTCCGGTCATCCGCCGCGTCGCCCGGAACTCCGCGATCGCCTCCGCGTACCGCTCGGTCGCGTACGAAGCGAAGCCGGCCGCCTCCCGGACCGCCGCCACACGCGACGCCAGCCGCAGCGCCACCCGCGAGTACGCGTACGCGCCCTCCGGGTCCTCGTCCAGCAACTGCGCCACCATCACCAGGTTCCGCGCCACATCATCCGCGAGCCCCTTCGGCAGGCTCATCAGCTCCTGCCGGACGCTCGGGTCGATCTCCTGGCCCGTGACCTCGTCCGGAATCGGCAGCCGCTTGACCGGCTCCCGCTCCTCCCGACGGTCATCCCGCCCACGGTTCTCGAACCGCCCCCGACCCTGCACCGACGGCCGCCGATCGCCACTGCGGGGACGCTCGTCACGACGGTCGTCGCGCCGGAAGCCACCACGGTCGTCCTCACGACGCGGACCACGGGGACGGTCATCGCGCCGGTCATCCCGGGGACGGTCAAAGCTGCGCGGACGCTCGTCACGGCGGTCGTCACGAGGACGATCGAAGCTACGCGGACGCTCATCACGACGGTCATCGCGACGGGGAGCTCCGCGGTCGTCACGGGGACGATCGAAGCTACGAGGACGCTCGTCGCGCCGGTCGTCACGAGGACGGTCAAAGCTGCGCGGACGCTCGTCGCGCCGGTCGTCACGAGGACGATCGAAGCTACGGGGACGCTCGTCACGACGGTCATCACGGCGGGGGCCACCGCGGTCGTCCTCACGACGCGGACCACGGGGACGGTCATCGCGCCGGTCATCCCGGGGACGATCGAAGCTGCGCGGACGGTCAAAGGTCCGGGGGCGCTCGTCACGGCGGTCGCCACCACGGAATCCCCCGCGGTCATCACGCGGGCGGTCGTCGCGGCGGGGGGCACCGCGGTCGTCCTCACGACGCGGACCACGCGGACGGTCATCACGCCGGTCGTCGCGCGGGCGGTCGAAACTACGCGGGCGCTCATCACGTCGGTCATCGCGACGGGGGCCGCCGCGGTCGTCCTCACGACGGGGACCGCGCGGACGGTCGTCACGCCGGTCGTCGCGCGGACGGTCGTCCCGGCGGAAGCCACCGCCATCGTTCCGGCGGGAGCCAGCGCCGGCCCGGTCGCCGTCCCTACGGGGGCCGCTGCTGCGGAAGCCGCCGCGATCGCCGCCACCCTGGCCCTGACCCGGACGCGAATCCCTGCGCTCGGGCCGCTCCGGCCGCTCCTCGGGTGAGTTGGACATAGACGGGTACTCCTGTCGGTTCGTACTGCTGTAGTGCAAGTCTCTCGTACTCGCGGAGAGAACGCGCACCGGCGATAACACAATAAAAAAGACCCTCGGTCCCAGCGCTGTGGCCGGGACCGAGGGTCCTGAAAGATTGTTCGGCGGTGTCCTACTCTCCCACAGGGTCCCCCCTGCAGTACCATCGGCGCTGAAAGGCTTAGCTTCCGGGTTCGGAATGTAACCGGGCGTTTCCCTAACGCTATGACCACCGAAACACCATCGGGTGTCTCCAAGCGAACAAGCACACTTTTTAGTTAGTGACTCATGTGTTCACCGGTGCGACTGTTCGCAACCCGGGAACCAAACAGTGGACGCGAGCAAATGAGGACAAGCCCTCGGCCTATTAGTACCGGTCAGCTCCACCCCTTACAGGGCTTCCACATCCGGCCTATCAACCCAGTCGTCTACTGGGAGCCT
>NZ_JBHYXC010000021.1:0-35797 GCF_042751495.1 Streptomyces sp. NPDC059373
ACGCCATGGGCGCCCCCCGGGCCCTCTACCACATCGCGCCGCACGCCACCACTCGGCTCGAGGCGAACCCGTAGACCGCCTGAGCCTCCCTTCCCCGCCTCTTCGCCATTCAGCACAGGATTCGGTGCACAGTTCCACACACAGCACCACAGAATTACGCACGCGAATAGCGCGAACGCAATTCCCCCCAGTTGTATACGGCACGTCTGTTAAACGCGGCCGCTCGGTGTGTGTACGTCATGTTTCCAATTCCTCACCGCGCTTGTCAGCGCGTCGACGCGCCCCGGACAACCCGCTCCGGACGCCGCAGCCGGTGCGCCCCGGCCGACCGCTCGACGTGCCCCGCCGCCAGCTTGCGGGCCCGCTCGGCGTCCCCGCGCGCCACCGCGTCGACGATCGCCCCGTGCTCCTCCCAGGACTCCACGGCACGTCCCGGCGAGTCGACCGCGTACACCCAGGCGATCTTGTGCCGCAGCTGCGTCAGCAGCGCGACCAGTGTGGGACTGCCGGATGCCTGCGCCAGCGTCTCGTGGAACCAGCCGTCCAGCGACGGCAGGTCCGACAACTGCCCCTGCAGGGAACGCTCCTGCCCGAGCCGGACCAGCCCGCGCAGCACCTTGATGTGCGCCTCCGTGCGGCGCTGGGCGGCACGCGCCGCACCCAGCGGCTCCAGCACGCCGCGGATGTCCAGCAGATCGGCCGCCTCCTGGTCGGTGGGCTCGGCGACCGACGCCCCGGCGTGTCTGCGCGTGCGTACGAACCCCTCGGACTCCAGCGTCCGCAGCGCCTCGCGCACCGGGACCCGCGACACCCCGTACCGCTTGGCCAGCAGTTCCTCGGTCAGCCTGCCGCCCGGCGGATAGAAACCGCTGATGATGTCGTCACGGATCGCCGTGCACACCGCTTGGGCGGAAATACGACGCCCTGCGCCGCCCGTCCCGTTCACATCCGATCCCACATCGCCGGTCCCTTCATTTCCCCGTCCGGATTAATCGCCGCGTAACGCAGGTCTAGACGTTTCTTCGGCGACTCTATTCCAGCACAACCGGGATTCCGAGGGCAGCCCCTAATTCGGCGAGTATTTTTGGACACACGAAGGCCCCGGCGGGTGGGGGGCCGCCGAGGCCTTCGTTGTGGGGGGAGGATCGCCGGAGCGTCAGACCGTCACGCCGTGCTTCCGCAGGTACGCGACGGGGTCGACGTCCGAGCCATAGCTCTGGGTGGTGCGCACCTCGAGGTGCACATGCGGTCCGGTCACATTGCCGGTCGCGCCCGACAGGCCGAGCTGCTGACCTGCGGACACCGTCTGGCCGACCGAGACGCCGATCGAGGAGAGGTGGCCGTAGAGCACGTACATCCCGTCGGACATCCGCAGGATCACGTTGTTGCCGTACGAGCCGCCCCAGCCCGCCTCGACGACGGTCGCCGGGCCGACGGCGTGGACCGGGGTCCCCGTCGAGGCGATGAAGTCCGCGCCGGTGTGATAGCCGGACGCCCACAGACTGCTCGTGGCGTGATACGGCGTCGATATGGACGAATTGACCGGTTTCACCCAGCTCGTCAGGCTCTTCCGGGCTCCCGCCGAGCGCGACGCGCGGGCCGCGCGCTGCTTGGCCGCGGCGGCAGCCTGCGCCTTGGCCTTCGCCTCCCGCTCCTGCTTGGCCTTCGCCTCGGCGGCGGCCTTCTTCTTCGCCGCGTCGGCCGCCTTCTGCTGGGCGTCCGCCTGGGCGGCGATGTGCGTGGCCAGGCTGTCGGTCACGGTCGCGACCCGGGTGAAGGCGGTGGTGTCCACCGCCTGGGCCTCGGTGGCCGCCGCTCCGGTGGTCACGGTGGCCGCGAGCACGGCAGCGCAGGCCAAAGTCGTACGTATGGTGAGCGCCATGGGTGGGCGAGTGTCCTTTCCTTCCTTCTCGCCTACCGGGTTAGCTGACGGGTTCGGAGCAGGAAGGTCTCCTACGAGCTGCCTGAGCAGGCTCGATTCACCCCAGGGGGACATGATGTGGGTCCCCGGCTCCCCAGGCTCACGCCCTGCGGGGACTCGGCGATCGTTGCTCCGGTGCCGCGTGCTGCGGCTGCTTCTGCCGGACAACGAGCGATGACGCTAGCCGCGTCCTGCGCCGGTAACCAAAAAAATCGGACCATGTGTGCGGGATGCCACACCAGGGGGCACAGGGGGCGGTCTCCCCCACCCCGCCCCTTCCCGGGCCCGCACCCCGGACCCCCAACGCCCTGGCGGGGCGTGGGGGGCACGAACACTGGTCCCCGCCGTTGCCGGGGTGCGGGTGGGCCGGACCTCAGGAGGAGACGACGTCCACGGGGCCGATGCCGAGGGCCTTGACGGGCTCGGCGATCGTCGCGGCGTCGCCGACGAGGACGACGACGAGGCGGTCGAGGGGGAAGGCGCTGACGGCGGCTGCGGTGGCTTCGACGGTGCCGGTGTCGGCGAGGCGGGCGTAGAGCTGGGCCTGGTAGTCGTCGGGGAGGTGCTGCTCGACCTGGTCGGCGAACGTGCCGGCGACCGCGGAAGCGGTCTCGTAGCGGAGCGGGGCGACGCCGACGAGGTTCTGGACGGCCACGTCACGCTCGGCGTCGGTGAGGCCGTCCGCGGCCAGCGTGCGGAGCACCTGCCAGGTGTCGGCGAGCGCGGGGGCCGTGACGTCGGTGGCCACGGAGCCGCTGATGCCGAGCAGGGAGGCGCCGGTGCCGTCGGGGGTGGAGAGGAGGACCTGGCCGAAGGCACGTACGCCGTAGGTGTAGCCCTTCTCCTCCCGCAGGACGCGGTCCAGCCGGGACGTGAGCGTGCCGCCCAGGCAGTAGGTGCCGAGGACCTGGGCCGGCCAGACCGGGTCGTGGCGGTCGGAGCCGGTGCGGCCGATGAGGACCTGGGTCTGGACGGCGCCGGGGCGGTCGACGATCACGACGCGCGCATGGTCGTCGGAGGTGATCGACGGCAGCGGGCGGCGCTCGGCCGGCTTGCCGCTCCACTCGCCCAGCGTCTCGGCGAGCAGCGCGTCGAGGTCGATGCCGGTGAGGTCACCGACGACCACGACGGTCGACGTGGAGGGCCGCACGTGGGCGTCGTAGAACGTCCGGACCGCCGCCGCGTCGATCCGGGCGACCGTCTCCTCGGTGCCCTGGCGGGGCCGGGAGCAACGCAGCTCGGGCGCGAAGAGCTCCTTGGACAGCGCCATGGCGGCCCGGCGGGCGGGGTTCGCCAGCTCGTGGGGGATCTCGTCGAGCCGGTTGTTGACCAGCCGTTCGACCTCGCTGTCGGGGAAGGCGGGGGCGCGCAGGGCGTCCGCCAGCAGCCCCAGGGCCTTGTCGAGCCGTGACGCGGGGACCTCCAGCGAGACCCGAACGCCGGGGTGGTCGGCGGCGGCGTCGAGCGTGGCGCCGCAGCGCTCCAGCTCGGCGGCGAACTCCTCGGCGGTGTGCTTGTCGGTGCCCTCGGAGAAGGCGCGGGCCATGATCGTGGCCACGCCGTCCAGGTCCTCGGGTTCGGCGTCGAGCGGCGCCGAGAGCAGCACCTCGACGGCGACGACCTTCTGGCCGGGGCGGTGACTGCGCAGGACGGTCAGCCCGTTGGGCAGGGTGGAGCGGCCGGGCGCGGGGAAGTCCCACGGCTTGGGCTCCCCTGCCTGCGGCTGCGGGTGGAACGTCATGGTGGGTGCGACGTCGGTCACTGGTCCGCGCCTTCCTCGTCCTGGTCGTCGTCGTCATTGGCGGCGCCCGTCGGCTCGTACACGAGCACGGCCCGGTTGTCGGGTCGCAGGGTCGCGGCGGCGACCTCCTTGACCTCCTCCGGGGTGATCTCCAGGACCCGCTGTACGGCGCTGAGCGCCAGCTGCGGGTCGCCGAAGAGCACGGCGAAGCGGCACAGTTCGTCGGCGCGGCCGCCGACCGTGGCCAGCCGGTCCAGCCATTCACGCTCCAGCTGGGCCTGCGCGCGCTCCATCTCCTCCGGGGTCGGGCCCTCCTCCGCGAAGCGGGCCAGCTCCTCGTCGACCGCAGCCTCGATGTCGGGCACCTCGACGCCGCTGGAGGTCTTCACGTCCAGCCAGCCCAGCGACGGCGCCCCCGCGAGCCGCAGCAGACCGAAGCCGGCCGCGACGGCTGAGCGGTCCCGCCGCACCAGCCGGTTGTGCAGCCGGGAGGACTCCCCGCCGCCCACGATGGTCAGCGCCAGGTCGGCGGCGTCGGACTCCCGGGTGCCGTCGTGCGGCAGCCGGTACGCGGCCATCAGCGCCCGGGACGGCACGTCCTCCTCGATGACCTCGCGCAGTTGCCCGCCGATCACTCCGGGGAGTGAACCGTCGCGCGGCTCGGGCTTGCCGTCGTGGGCGGGGATGGACCCGAAGTACTTCTCGACCCAGGCCAGCGTCTGTCCGGGGTCGATGTCGCCGACCACTGCGAGGACGGCGTTGTTGGGCGCGTAGTACGTACGGAAGAACGCCCGGGCGTCCTCCAGCGAGGCCGCGTCCAGGTCGGCCATCGAACCGATCGGGGTGTGGTGGTAGGGGTGGCCGTCCGGGTAGGCGAGGGCGGTCAGCCGCTCGAAGGCCGTGCCGTACGGGACGTTGTCGTACCGCTGGCGGCGTTCGTTCTTGACGACGTCGCGCTGGTTGTCCAGGCTCTCCTGGTCCAGCGCGGCCAGCAGGCTGCCCATGCGGTCGGCCTCGAGCCACAGGGCGAGTTCCAACTGGTGGGCCGGCATGGTCTCGAAGTAGTTGGTGCGCTCGAAGCTGGTGGTGCCGTTGAGCGAGCCGCCCGCGCCCTGGACGAGCTCGAAGTGGCCGTTGCCCTTGACGCTCCCGGAGCCCTGGAACATCAAGTGCTCGAAGAGGTGGGCGAGTCCGGTACGGCCCTTGACCTCGTGGCGGGAACCGACGTCGTACCAGAGGCAGACCGCGGCGACCGGGGTGAGGTGGTCCTCGGAGAGCACCACGCGCAGGCCGTTGGCCAGGCGGTGCTCGGTCGCGGTGAGGCCGCCGGATTGTGCCTCCGGCGTGGCCGTGTGACCCATGGGCAAGCTGTCCTTCCGGTCGCATGCTCTGTCTTTTGTGCTGAGTCCTGCCACTCTAGGCAGCGTGCCGACCGTGCGCGAAGTTCCCGATCGGGGCGTCTTGAACCCGGGGGGTGGTCGGCAGTGTCAGTAGGGCGGTCCACAATGGACCGCATCACGTTACGCCGTACCCGCACAGGTCCAGCCGAAGGAGCAGCGCCGAGATGGCCCGCCGCACCACGAAGACCCCGCCGCCGGACGACTTCGAGGAGCGCATCCTCGACATCGACGTCGTCGACGAGATGCAGGGTTCCTTCCTTGAGTACGCGTACTCGGTCATCTACTCGCGTGCGCTGCCCGACGCCCGCGACGGGCTCAAGCCCGTCCATCGCCGCATCGTCTACCAGATGAACGAGATGGGGCTGCGCCCCGAGCGCGGTTACGTCAAGTGTGCGCGCGTCGTCGGTGAGGTCATGGGCAAGCTCCACCCCCATGGCGACTCCTCGATCTACGACGCCATGGTGCGCATGGCCCAGCCCTTCTCCATGCGCCTCCCGCTGATCGACGGCCATGGCAACTTCGGCTCGCTCGACGACCTGCCCGCCGCCATGCGCTACACCGAGTCGCGGATGTCGGGCGCCGCGCAGCTCATGGTCGAGTCGATCGACGAGGACACCGTCGACTTCGCGCCCAACTACGACGGCCAGGAGCAGGAGCCGGGTGTCCTGCCCGCCGCGTATCCGAATCTGCTGGTCAACGGCTCCTCCGGGATCGCCGTGGGCATGGCGACCAACATGCCGCCGCACAACCTGGGCGAGGTCATCGCCGCCGCCCGCCACCTGATCAGACACCCGGCCGCCGACCTCGACGCCCTGATGCGCTTCGTACCGGGCCCCGACCTCCCGACGGGCGGCCGGATCATCGGGCTGACCGGGATCCGGGACGCGTACGAGAACGGGCGCGGCACCTTCAAGATCCGCGCGACGGTGTCGGTGGAGGACGTGACCCCGCGCCGCAAGGGCGTGGTCGTCACCGAGCTGCCGTTCACGGTCGGCCCGGAGAAGGTCATCGCCAAGATCAAGGACCTGGTCGGCTCGAAGCGGCTGCAGGGCATCGCCGACGTGAAGGACCTCACCGACCGCGAGCACGGACTGCGGCTGGTCATCGAGATCAAGAACGGCTTCAACCCGGAAGCGGTGCTGGAGCAGCTCTACAAGCTGACGCCGATGGAGGACTCCTTCGGCATCAACAACGTGGCGCTGGTCGACGGGCAGCCGCTCACCCTGGGCCTGAAGGAGATGCTGGAGGTCTACGTCGACCACCGCTTCGAGGTGGTCCGGCGGCGCAGCGAGTTCCGGCGCCGCAAGCGCCAGGACCGGCTGCACCTGGTGGAGGGCCTGCTGGTGGCCCTGATCGACATCGACGAGGTCATCTCGATCATCCGCTCCAGCGACAACGCCGCGGCGGCGAAGGAGCGGCTCATGGAGCGCTTCTCGCTGTCGGAGATCCAGACCCAGTACATCCTCGACACCCCGCTGCGGCGGCTCACCCGCTTCGACCGGATCGAGCTCGAGTCCGAGCGCGACCGGCTCAACGCGGAGATCGAGGAGCTGACCCGGATCCTCGACTCGGACTCCGAGCTGCGCAAGCTGGTCTCCAACGAACTGGCCGCCGTCGCCAAGAAGTACGGCACCGAGCGGCGCACGGTGCTGCTGGAGTCCGCGGGCGCCCCGGTCACGGCGGTCCCGTTGGAGGTCGCCGACGATCCCTGCCGTGTGCTGCTGTCCTCGACGGGTCTGCTGGCCCGCACGATGAACGGCCAGGCCTTCGAGGCCGGCGACGGCAAGCGCTCCAAGCACGACGTGATCGTCTCCGCCGTGCCGACCACCGCCCGGGCCGACATCGGCGCCGTCACCAGCGCCGGGCGCCTGGTGCGGCTCACCGTCATCGACCTGCCGCAGCTGCCCGACACGGCAGGGGCGCCGAATCTGGCGGGCGGCGCGCCCGTCTCGGAGTTCCTGTCGCTGGAGACCGGCGAGGAGGTGCTCTGCCTCACCACCCTCGACGAGTCCTCGCCGGGGCTGGCGCTGGGCACCGAGCAGGGCGTCGTCAAGCGCGTCGTCCCGGACTACCCGGCCAACAAGGACGACCTGGAGGTCATCGGTCTCAAGGACGGCGACCGCGTCGTCGGCGCGGTCGAGCTCCGTACGGGCGAGGAGGACCTGGTCTTCATCACGGACGACGCGCAGCTGCTGCGCTACCCGTCCGCACAGGTCCGCCCCCAGGGCCGCCCGGCCGGCGGCATGGCGGGCATCAAGCTCGCCGACGGCGCCAAGGTCATCTCCTTCACCGCCGTCGACCCCTCGGCGGACGCGGTCGTGGTGACGGTCGCCCGCACCGAGGGCACCCTGGACGGCAGCGAGCAGGGCACCGCCAAGCTCACCCCCTTCGAGCAGTACCCCCGCAAGGGCCGCGCCACCGGCGGCGTGCGCTGCCAGCGCTTCCTGCGCGGCGAGACCGGCCTCGCGCTGGCCTGGGCCGGTCCCACCCCCGCCCGCGCCGCCACCTCCGCCGGGCTCCCGGCCGACCTGCCCCCGAAGGACCCGCGCCGCGACGGCTCGGGCGTTGAGCTGATCAAGCCGGTCGCGGTGGTCTCCGGACCGGTGTGACGGGCGGTGCCTGACGGACAGATGTGAGGGGCGCGGCACGATGCGTGTGCCGCGCCCCTCGGCGTACGCGCTGTCAGGACGCGTACGCCTCCAGCTCGCCCAGCTTGCGGGTGGCGGGCCGGCCGGTGTTGCCCGTGAAGGTCACCGCAGGTACCGGGCGTCGGTGGTGGGGCAGGGTTCCCGCGCGTCCGGGGTGCAGAATTGTCTCGCGCATGACACTCCTCCCATTGGGGGGAGAGCCGGGTGACAGCGGTGCCCTATTCGTCCAGGCGCAGCCAGACCGCCGTGTCCCGCGGCAGCAGCCCCTCGCCCAAGGGACCACTGGCCAGCAGGATCTGCCGGTGCCGTGGGAGCGCCACCGGGTGTGGCGAGGTGTTCAGTACGCAGCCGAATCCGCCGTCCCGCGCGAAGGCCAGCACCCCGTCGGGCGCGTCCAGCCAGCGCAGCGGGCCGTCGCCCAGGCCCGCTTCCGTACCGCGGACGCGCAGGCCCGTGCGGTACAGGCCGAGCATGGAGTCCGGGTCGGCGGCCTGCGCCTCGGCGGTGAGCCCGGCCCAGTCGTCCGGCTGCGGCAGCCAGGTGTCGGCGCCGCCGAAGCCGTACGGAGGCGTCGTTCCGGACCAGGGCAGCGGCACCCGGCAGCCGTCACGGCCCGGGTCGGTCCCGCCGGAGCGGAAGTACATCGGGTCCTGGAGCCGGTCGGTGGGGATGTCCTCGACCTCGGGGAGCCCCAATTCCTCGCCCTGGTAGAGGTAGACCGAGCCGGGCAGGGCGAGGGTCAGCAGGGCGGCGGCCCGGGCCCGGCGGGTGCCGAGGGCCAGGTCGGTGGGGATGCCGTGCGCCTTGGTGGCGAAGTCGAAGCCGGTGTCGGCCCGGCCGTAGCGGGTGACCGTACGCGTGACGTCGTGGTTGGCCAGTACCCAGGTGGCGGGTGCGCCGACGGGCGCGTGGGCCGCCAGCGTGTCGTCGATGGCGGCGCGCAGCCGGGGCGCGTCCCAGGGGCAGGCCAGGAAGGCGAAGTTGAAGGCGGTGTGCAGCTCGTCGGGGCGCAGGTAGCGGGCGAAGCGCTCGGTGTCGGGGAGCCAGATCTCCCCGATGAGCACGCCGCCGTAGGAGTCGGCGACCGCGCGCCAGGAGCGATAGATGCCGTGCAGGTCGTCGCGGTCGATGTACGGGTGGGGGTCTCGGCCCTCCACGAAGTCGGGCAGGTCCGGGTCCTTGGCCAGCAGTGCGGCCGAGTCGATCCGCACCCCGGCGGCGCCTCGCTCGAACCAGAACCGCAGCACGTCCTCGTGCTCCTGGCGGACCGCGGGGTGGTCCCAGTTGAGGTCGGGCTGCTCGGGCGTGAAGAGGTGGAGGTACCACTCGCCGTCCTCGACCCGGGTCCAGGTCGCCCCGGCGAACTGGGACGGCCATTCGTTGGGCGGCAGTTCGCCGTTCTCCCCGCGCCCGGGACGGAAGTGGAAGAGCTCCCGCTCGGGGCTGCCGGGGCCGGCCGCCAGCGCCGCCCGGAACCAGGGGTGCTGGTCGGAGACGTGGTTCGGCACGATGTCGACGATGGTGCCGATACCGAGGCTGCGGGCCTCGGAGATCAGCTTCTCGGCCTCGGCGAGGGTGCCGAAGGCCGGGTCGACGGCGCGGTAGTCGGCGACGTCGTAGCCCCCGTCGGCCATCGGCGAGGGGTACCAGGGGTTGAACCACAGGGCGTCGACGCCCAGTTCGGCGAGGTACGGCAGCCTGGCGCGGACCCCGGCGAGATCGCCGGTGCCGTCCCCGTCGCTGTCGGCGAAGCTGCGTACGTACACCTGGTAGATGGCGGCGCCGCGCCACCAGTCCGACGTGAGCACACGAATTCCTTTCAGCCCTTTGGAAACCAGCCCTTGGCGGCTCAGCCCTCGGCGGCTCAGCTCTGGGAAACCGGCACAAGGCGACTCAGCCCTTGAGACCGCCGGCGGTCAGGCCGCCCATGATGTTGCGCTGGAAGAGGAGGAAGATCAGCAGCGTCGGGAGCGATGCGATGCCGAGTGCGGCGACCAGCCAGTTCTCGGGCACCCCGCTGGCCAGCGAGTAGATGCCGACGTTGAGTGTCTGCTTGCCCGGGTCGGGCAGCGTCAGCATCGGCCAGAGGAAGTCCTTCCACACACCGACCACGGCGAAGATGGAGACCACGCCCAGGATCGGCCGGGAGATCGGCAGCACGACGGACCACAGGGTCCGCAGCCGCGACGCCCCGTCCATGGCCGCGGCGTCCAGCAGCTCGCCCGGGATCGAGTCGAAGAATCTCTTCAGCAGGAAGATGTTGAAGGCGTTGGTGACGGACGGCAGCCAGATCACCCAGGGCGAGTTGAGCAGGTTCCGCTGGAAGATCGGCACGTCCAGCACTGTGAGGTACTGCGGTACGACCAGGACGGTCGCCGGGATCATCAGCGTGGCGAGCATCATCCCGAGGATCAGCTTGCCGAACACCGGCCGGAGCCGGGAGAGCGAGTAGGCGGCGGCCACGTCGAACACCAGCTGGAAGGCGAGCGCGCCGAAGGCGTACCAGAGTGTGTTGAACAGCAGATGGGAGAGGTCCATCACGTGCCAGGCGTGCGAGTAGTTCTCCGGGTGCAGTGACTTGGGGAAGGCGGTTGGCGGCGTCTGGACGAACTCCTGGGTGGTCTTCAGACCCCCGGTCGCCATCCAGTACAGCGGGCCGAGGAAGACCAGCGTGAAGACCGTGATCACCACGGCGAACACGATCCAGTACACGACCTTGCCGCGGGGCCGGCCCAGCTGCGCGGGCGAAATCAGCGTTCTCGTTGTCATCGTCCGCCTCCTAGTCCTCGCTGCTGCGGCTCAGTCGTACGTACGCCGCGGAGAACCCCGCGAGCAGTACGAGCAGGACCAGGCCGAGCGCTGCCGCGCTGCCGTAGTTGTTGAAGCTGAACGCGTACTGGTAGATCAGGTAGACCACGGTGGTCGTGGCGCCTTCGGGGCCGGCGCCGCCGGTCAGCAGGAAGGGCTCGGTGAAGACCTGCATCGTCGCGATGATCTGCATCAGCAGCATCAGCGAGAGGATGAGCCGGGTCTGGGGGATCGTCACATGCCAGATCTTCCGTAGCAGTCCGGCCCCGTCGAGTTCGGCCGCCTCGTACAGCTCACCCGGGATGCCCTGCAGTGCGGCGAGGTAGATCAGGGTCGCGCCGCCCATGTTCATCCAGGTGGCGGCGATCACCACGGAGAGCATCGCCGTGTGGGTGTCCTGCAGCCATTGCTGCTGGGGCAGGTGCAGGATCTGCAGGATGCGGTTGAAGAGGCCGTACCCGGGGTCGTAGAAGTACTTGAAGAGCAGGACCGAGGCGACCGGCGGGAGCATCACCGGCAGATAGACCAGCATGCGCAGGTAGCCCTGGCCGTGCCGGAACTCGTTCAGCGTGACGGCGACGAGGAAGGGCACGGCGAAGCCGAAGACCAGCGCGAGGCCGGTGAAGAGCACGGTGTTGCGCCACGCCTGCCAGAAGGCCGGGTCGTTGAAGATGTACGTCAGGTTGGACCAGCCGGCCCAGGTGGTGTGGCCGCCCTTGGTCTTCTGGAAGGCCAGGATGAACTCCCTGACCATCGGAAACCAGGAGAAGAACGCGAAGCACAGGACGGCGCCGATCAGGAAGCCGTGGGCCGACAGATTGCGCCGCAGCGCCCGGGCGAACCCCTCACGGGAGGTCTTCGCCCGGCCGCCGCCGGGCTGCCCGGGGCGCTGCCGCGCCGTCTCGTTCGTGGCCAGCGTGGGTGCCGACATCGTCAGCCGTTCGCCAGGACCTGGTTGACCTGCTTCTCCGCGTCGGAGAGCAGCTTGCCTGCGTCGGCGTTCTTGTTGGTGAGCACGCCGGACATCACGTTGTCCAGCACCTTGTAGATCTCCTGGGCCTTCGGGGGCTCAGCCTTGCCGGGGACCGGGTTGTCCATGAAGGCCTTGAAGTTCTCGACCGGCATGGTCGCGCTCGCGGCCTTGAGCGCGTCGTCCTTGGTCTTGCTCGCGCCGGTGAAGAAGGCAGGCTGGGGCAGTCCGACGGGCAGGCTGTCCGTCTTGGAGCGCGCGTACTCGAACTGGCCCTTCCCGGGGGTGAGGGTCTTGAAGTTCAGCCAGGCGATGGCGGCCTTGATCTTGTCGGGCGAGCTGCCCTTCTTGATCATGTAGTCGTTGCCGCCGAAGAGCGTCGCCTTGCCGCCGGGGATCGGTCCCATGCCGAAGTTGTCGTACTTCGCGCCGAGTTGCTGGACCATGTAGGTGATGTCGTCGGGGGCGGCGAGGAACATGCCGAGCTTGTCGGTCGCCATCTGCTTCTGCAGGTCGCCCCACTTGAGCAGCTGGGTCTGGCCCATGCTGTTGTCGTCCCAGCGCATGGCGTGCAGATTGCTGACGATCTGCTTGCCCAGGTCGGTGTTGAAGGCGGCCTTGGTGCCGTCGGAGGAGACGATGTCGCCGCCGAGGCCGTACATGGCGGCGGTGTAGTGCCAGCCGCCGGTGTTGGCCGTGCTGTAGTCGCCGTAACCGGCGATGCCCTTACCGAGCTTGGCGAGGGCCTTGGCGGCGCTGCGGACCCCGTCCCAGGTGGTCGGCGGGTTGTTGGGGTCGAGTCCGGCCTGGGTGAAGAGCTTGCGGTTGATCAGCAGGCCCATGCGGTAGTTGCTGGTGGGCAGGCCGTAGAGCTTGCCGCCCTGCTTGAGGACGCCCAGCACGTTGGGGTCGATGTCGCCGAGGGCGGGGACGGACTTGTTGTTGACGTACGCCGTGATGTCGGCGGCGCCGTTGTTGTCCAGCACCTGCTGGAGGTCGGTGAAGTAGGTGTAGAAGACATCCGGCTGGGACTGCGCCTTGAGGGCGGCGGTGAAGCGGGCCGGCTCCTCACACTGACCTGGCGTCGACCTGCCCTGGATCGTGACGTTCGGGTACGTCTTGTTGAACGTCTTCACATCCGCCTGCCACTCCTTCAGCTCCGCCGCCTTGGCGGCCGGCGGCATGCAGTCGATCGTGAGCGTCACCTTGGTCTTCGGGTCCAGCGGGGCGGACGCGTCGGTCGAGCCTCCGCCACCTGAGTTGTCGCCGCCGCCGCTGCTGCTCGTACCGCAGGCCGCGACCGTGGTCAGGGCGAGTGCGGAGACGAGGACAGCCGCGGCGGAGCGGCGGGGAGGGCGCAACCAGGAGCTTCTCATCGGTGGTCCCCTTCGAGCATGAGCGTGGAAGGCCCGCGGCTGTGCGCAGCGGGGGCGCCGCACACTCAAGCACTCACGACAGAAGCCCGCAAGATGTCGCGCAGATTCCGCAAAAGATTGACCGGCTTGCGCAGCTCAGCGGCGGGCGGGCCCGGTCGTCCCGCGCACAACCAGCTCGGGTTCGTACAGCAACTCGTCCGGAGCGACCGCCTTGCCCGAGATCTGCAGCGCGAGGAGTTCCACGGCTGCCCGCCCCATCGCCTCGATCGGCTGACGCACCGTCGTCAACGGCGGTTCGGTGCAGGTCATGAACGCCGAATCGTCGAATCCCACGATCGATACGTCACCGGGCACCGACAACCCCTGCCGCCGCGCGGCCCGTACGGCGCCGAGCGCCATCGGGTCGTTCGCGCAGATGATCCCCGTCACCCCGCGCTCCCACAGTTTCGCCGCGGCCGCCTGGCCGCCCTCCAGCGTGAACATCGCCCGCCCCACCCGCTCCTGCGGCAGGTCCGCCCCCGCCGCCGCGGCCACGGCGCGCGCGGCAGCGAGCTTGCGCTGCGACGGCACATGGTCCAACGGCCCCAGCAGCAGCCCGATCCGCTCGTGCCCGAGGGAGGCCAGATGGCGCCACGCCTGCTCGACGGCCACCGAGTCGTCGCAGGAGATCCGGGGGAAGCCCAGGTCCTCGATGGCCGCGTTGATCAGCACGACCGGCAGATTTCGTCCCGCGAGCATCCGGTAGTGATCGTGCGGCGCGTCCGCCTGCGCGTACAGCCCGCCGGCGAACACCACCCCGGAGACGTGATGCTGGAGCAGCAGCTCGATGTAGTCCGCCTCCGACACCCCGCCGGCGGTCTGCGTGCACAGCACCGCCGTCAGCCCCTGCTGTGCCAGCGCCCCGCCCACCACATCCGCGAACGCCGGAAAGATCGGGTTCTGCAGCTCCGGCAGCACCAACCCGACCAACCGGGCCCGTTCGCCCCGCAATTGAGTCGGCCGCTCATACCCCAGCACATCGAGCGCCGTCAGCACCGCCTGGCGGGTGCCCTCGGACACCCCGGGCTTCCCGTTCAGCACCCGGCTGACGGTGGCCTCGCTGACCCCGACCTTCTTCGCTACTTCGGCAAGCCGTCGCGTCATGTGCGCAAGCATACGACAGCCTCTGCAAGCGGCTTGCACCCGTGCGCAAACCAATTGTCAGCGGCGTGGGTATTAGGCTCCGCGCATGAGCACGTGCACCGCCGCCTCCGCCGAGTTCGGCGAGCCCATTGCCGCGACGGCGGCCACCGCCCGGACCTGGTTGCTGGTGGAGCAGCCGGGGCCGTGGGGCGCGAAGGCACTCAGGGGCAGCCATCTGGACCCGGATGTGGGGCTGGCGCTGGAAAAGCTGGCGGCGGAGGCGGACGTGCGGGTGGGACTGATCCGGCGGCCCGGGCGGCATGCGGACGCCCACGAGCCGCAGCCGCGCCGGGTGTACGTGGCCGGGGCGTCGTGGGTGCGGACGGCGGTGGTGGACGATCCCGGCGAGCTGCTCGGGTGGGATCTGACGGCGCCGGCCGAGCTGGCAGAGCCGTACGAGGGTGAGCCGCTGGCCCTCGTGTGCACCAACGGCAAGCGGGACCGCTGCTGCGCGCTGTACGGGAGGCCGCTCGCCGCGGAGTTGGTGGCCGGCTGGGGCGTGGGCCAGGTCTGGGAGACCACGCACCTCGGCGGGCACCGCTTCGCGCCGACCATGCTGGTGCTGCCGTACGGCTACGCCTATGGCCGGCTCGATCCGGATCGGGCCGGGGCGGTTCTGGCCGCCGCCCGCGACGGCCGGGTCGTCCTGGACGGGTGCCGGGGCAGGTCGGCGTACGACCGGCCGGGGCAGGCGGCGGATCTGGCCGTACGGGCGCTGACCGGGGAGGACCGGGCGGACGCGCTCACCGTGGAGGGCACCCGGGTGACGCATGTGGACGGCCGGCAATGGGACGTCGACGTAGTCCAGATCGCGGCGGAGCCGC
Organism: Streptomyces sp. NPDC059373; assembly: GCF_042751495.1. Classification (NCBI taxonomy): domain Bacteria; kingdom Bacillati; phylum Actinomycetota; class Actinomycetes; order Kitasatosporales; family Streptomycetaceae; genus Streptomyces; species Streptomyces sp. NPDC059373. Next base: position 14,871 of record NZ_JBHYXC010000021.1, read on the forward strand.
CCCGGCCGGAGAGTTGCGGGGCGGCTCCGGGGACGCCGGTCCGTATGGAGGTGACCGGCGTGCGCGCGGTCAGCCGGCGTTCTTGACGAACTCGGTGGTGTAGGTCTTGCTGAGGTCGACCTCGGCGTTCTTCAGGTTCGGGTTGAAGGACTTCAGGACCCGCTCCACGGTCGCCGGGCCGTCGGCCGGCATGACGCCGTCCGTCGTGAACATCGGCAGGGTGCTCTTGATGGCCTGGGCGTAGAGCTCCTTGCCGCCGCCCTGCGCGTAGTCGGCCGGCATCTTGGCGGCGATCTCGGCCGCGCTGTGCGTGGACATCCACTTCAGGGTCTTGACGAAGGCGTTGGCGAGCTTCTGGACGGTGTCCTTGTGGCTGTTGACCCACTCGGTCTGCATGTAGAGGCTGGAGGACGGGTACAGCCCGCCCAGAGCGGCCTTCGAGCCCTCCGGGGTGCGCATGTCGATGAGCACCTTGCCCAGTTTCTTGTCCAGGATCGTGGCGACCGTCGGGTCGGTGGTCATGCCGCCCTGGATGGAGCCCTGCTGGAGCGCCGAGATGAAGGTCTGGCCCGCGCCGACCGCGACGGGCGTGAACTGGCTCGTCTGCACGCCGCTGTTGACCGCCAGGTACTTCGTGAGGAAGTCGGTCGACGAGCCGATGCCCGTCACGCCGAGCTTCTTGCCCTTGAAGTCCTTGGGGCCGGAGATCTCACCGGCCGCCTTGTTGGAGACGATCTCGACCTCGCCCGGAGCCTGCGAGAACTGCACGACCGACTCGACCTGCTTGCCCTTGACCTGCAGGTCGAGAGTGTGGTCGTAGAAGCCGACGGTGCCCTGGACGTCGCCGGAGACCAGGGCCGTCTCGGCCTGGACGCCGGCCGGCTCGGTGAGCAGCTGGACGTCGACGCCCTCGGCCTTGAAGTAGCCGAGCTGCTGGGTGAGCATCGCGGGCAGGTAGATGACCTTGTCGAGCCCGCCGACCATGATCTTGACCTTGCCGCCCTTGCCCCCGGAGGCGGAGGCCGAGGAGTCGCCGCACGCGGTGAGGCTGGAGAGGGCGAGCGCTCCGACGACGGCGGCGGCCGAGATCTTGGCGATTCTGCGCATCTGGTTCACGTCCTTGTGAAGTGGAGCCTTGGGAAAGGAGAGGTGCGAAAGAGGTACGGAGGAGGTACGGGTCAGCGGTCGGCGCCCGCTTCGGCCGGCTTCCAGCGGAAGAGCCGCTTCTCGAGGAAGGTGAGCAGCCCCTCGGCGAGCAGGGCTACGACCGCGAGGATCGCCATGGCCGCGTACACGCCGGCGGCGTTGAAGGTGCCCTGCGAGGCGGCTACCAGCAGACCGAGGCCCTTGGTGGCGCCGATGTACTCGCCGACGATGGCGCCGATGAGCGCGAAGCCGAAGCTCACATGCAGGCTGGTGAAGATCCACGACGTGGCCGAGGGGATGACCACCTGGAAGGTGACCTGCCGGTTACTGGCGCCGAGGATGCGGGAGTTGGCGACGAGATTCCGGTCGACCTCCCTGGCACCCTGGAAGGCGTTGAAGAAGACCGGGAAGAAGACCAGGACCACCGCCGAGGCGACCTTCGAGGCCGGCCCGAGGCCGAACCAGATGAGGAAGATCGGCGCGAGCACGATGCGCGGCAGCGCGTTGAGCACCTTGATGTACGGCCCCAGCACATCGGCGAGGAAGCGGATCCGGCCCAGCGCGATGCCCAGGAGCACGCCCGCGACCACACCGATGATCCAGCCGAGCAGGGCCTCGTAGAGCGTGTACCAGATCTGCTCCCACAGGGATCCCTGGGCGGTGCCGTCCACGACCCAGGTGTGGATCTGGTCCCAGATCTTCGACGGCATCGAGAAGTTGAAGGGGTCGATGACGGCGGCCCGGGCGAGCCACTCCCACAGGCCGAGTACGGCGAAGAGCAGGGCGACCCGGCTGGCGAGGACGAGGTACTTGCGATTGCGGGCGGCCCGCGCCCTGGCCTGCGTACGCTCGGTCTTGACCGGGGAGGCGGCCGGAGCCGTGACGGTCTCAGGCGACATTGACGGCACCCCTCTCACGGGTGATCCGGACCTCTTCGCCGAGCGAGGACCAGATCTCGCGGTAGATCTCGATGAACCGTGGCTCCATCCGCACCTGCTCGACCTTGCGCGGCCGGGGCAGGTCGATCTCGAAGACCTCCTTGACGGTCGCCGGGCCCGCGGTCATGACCACGACCTTGTCGGCGAGCGCGATGGACTCCTCCAGGTCGTGCGTGACGAAGACGACGGAGGCGCCGGTCCCGGCCCACAGCTCCAGCAGCTCGTCCGACATCAGGGCCCTGGTCTGCACGTCGAGCGCCGAGAAGGGCTCGTCCATGAGCAGGATCTCGGGGTCGTTGACGAAGGTGGCCGCGAGCGCGACGCGCTTGCGCATGCCGCCGGACAGCTGGTGCGGGTAGCGGTCCTCGAAGGAGCTCAGCCCGACCCGGGCGAGCCATTCGCGGGCCCGCTCCCTCGCCTCGGCCTTCGGTACGCCACGGAAACGCGGCCCTGCCATCACGTTGGACAGCACGGTGCGCCAGGGGAAGACCGCGTCCTGCTGGAAGACGAAGCCGACCTTGTCGCCGATGCCCCGGACCGGCTCGCCGGCCACCAGCACCTCGCCCTCGGTGGGCTCCTCCAGGCCGCTGACCAGGGTCAGGGTCGTCGACTTGCCGCATCCGGTGGGACCGACCACCGCGACGAACTCGCCGCGGCCGACGGTCAGGTCCAGATCGCGTACGGCGGTGTGGAGCGCCCCCGACGGAGTCCGGAACGCTTTGCTCGCCCCCCGCAGCTCGATGGCGGGGCTCGTTTGGCTGTTCATGGAGCGGGACGCTAGATGTGGCCCGGACCACAGCGGCAGCCTTGCGATCACAACTCCGGCTTCTGCCCACAACCCCCCGTTCTGCTCGTTTTGCTCGCTCCAGGACAACGAAAGCGATACGAGGGCTGGGCAATACCCCCACGGACGTTTACGTTGCGTTCACAGCGAGGCAAAACGGAGCAGCCCCTTCCGCGACGCGGAGGTGCGGCGGAAGGCAGGAGTGAAGGCATGCGGATCCGATGGCCCCGCCGTGTCTTCGCGCAGGTCCTGCTGGTCCAACTGGCCATCACCACCGGCGTGATCATGCTGGCCACCGGGCTCTTCCTCGCCCAGCTCAGCTCCCAGCTCGACGACCAGGCGATGCGCCAGGCGCTGTCCATCGCCCAGACCACCGCCGCAGAACCCAGCCTCGCGTCCGACGTGACCAGCACCGAGCCGTCCCCGGCCGGCGCGGTCCAGGTCAAGGCCGAGCGGATCCGGCGGGCCACCGGGGCGCTCTACATCGTGGTCATGGACACCAACGGGGTTCGCTGGTCGCACACCGAGACGGCCCAGATCGGCAGGCACGTATCCACCGACCCCAGCGTGGCCCTGGCCGGCCAGGACATCATGCAGATCGACCGCGGCACCCTGGGCCGCTCGGCCCGCGCCAAGGTCCCGCTCCGCGACGACGAGGGCAGCATCGTCGGCGCCGTCTCGGTGGGCATCGCCTACGGCAGCGTCCACGAGAGCCTCATGGCCACCCTGCCCAGCCTGCTGCTCTACGCGGGCGCCGCGCTGGCCGTCGGTGTGCTCGCCGCCTTCGGGGTCTCCCGGCGGCTGCAGCGGCGCACCCACGGGCTGGCCTTCGCCGACATCTCGGCGCTGCTCGACGAGCGCGAGGCGATGCTGCACGGCATCCGCGAAGGAGTCGTCGCCCTCGACCGCCACGGCCGCGTCCGGCTGCTCAACGACGAGGCGCAGCGGCTGCTGGGCCTGGGCCCGGAGGCCACCGGCCGCGCCCTGGACGACGTGCTGCCCCCGGGCCGTACGACCGACGTGCTGGCCGGCCGGGTCGACGGCGCCGACCTGCTGACCGTCAGCGGCGGCCGGGTGCTGGTCGCCAACCGTATGCCGACCGGCGACGGCGGGGCGGTGGCCACCCTGCGCGATCGCACCGAACTCGAGCTGCTCGGCCGGGAGCTGGACTCCACGCACGGCCTGCTCGACGCGCTGCGCGCCCAGGACCACGAGCACGCCAACCGCCTGCACACCCTGCTCGGGCTGCTCGAACTCGGCCTGCACGACGAGGCCGTGGACTTCGTCGCCGAGGTCGCCGACGGCCACCGGGCCTCGGCCGAGCAGGTCGCCGAACGGGTCCATGACCCGCTGCTGTCGGCGCTGCTGGTCGGCAAGTCGGCCATCGCGGCGGAGCGTGGCGTGTCCCTGCGGATCTCCCCCGCGACGCTGCTGCCCGACCAGGTGGTGGACCCGCGCGACCTGGTGACGGTCCTGGGCAATCTCATCGACAACGCGCTGGACGTCGCCTCCTTCGTCGAGGTCGAGTTGCTCGCCGAGGGCACCACGGCGGTGCTGCGCGTCAGCGACAACGGCCCCGGGGTGCCGCCCGAGATGCGCGAGCGGATCTTCGCCGAGGGCTGGTCCACCAAGCAGTCCCCCGCCCACCGTGGCCGGGGCCTCGGGCTCGCCCTGGTGCGCCGGCTCGCCGAGCGCTACGGCGGCATGGCCCGGGTCACCGCCAGGGCGGGCGGCGGCGCGGTGTTCACCGTCGTGCTGCCGGAGGCGCTGGCCGTCCGCGAACTCATCGCAATCACCCCAGGGGGAGAGTCCCGATGATCGACGTCCTGGTCGTGGACGACGACTTCCGCGTCGCCGAGATCAATGCCGCGTACGTGGCGAAGGTCCCCGGTTTCCGGGTCACCGCCCGCGCTCACACCGCCGCGCAGGCGCTGGCCACGCTGGAGCGGGTCCACGTCGACCTGGTGCTGCTCGACCACTACCTGCCGGACGAGACCGGGCTGACCCTGGTGCGGCGGATGCGGCAACTCGGCCACACGGCCGACGTGATCATGGTGACGGCGGCCCGCGATGTCGCGACCGTGCAGACCGCGATGCGCTACGGCGCCCTGCAGTATCTGGTCAAACCCTTCAGCTTCGGCGGGCTGCGGGCCAAGCTCGACGGCTACGCCGCGCTGCGCCGCACCCTCGACGGCGTCGGCGGCGGCCGGGGCGAGGCGGGCCAGGAGCAGGTCGACCGCATCTTCGGCGCGCTGCGCACCCCGGAGACCTCACCCGCCGCCGGGCTGCCCAAGGGCCACTCCGCGCCCACCGCCGACCTCATCCGCCGCGTCCTCAACGAGGCCGACCATCCGCTGTCGGCCCACGAGGTCGCCGAACGGGCCGGGCTCAGCCGTTCCACCGCCCAGCGCTACCTCAAGTACCTGGAGAGCGCGGGCCGCATCAGCCTCACCCTCAAGTACGGCGACACCGGCCGCCCCGAGCACCGCTACGCCTGGGCGCGGGCCAGCTGATACGACAGCGCCCGCGCCGCCGCGCAGACGACCGGCGCGATGCGGTCGAGCCGCAGACCGTGCGTCGCCCCGGTGACGGAGATCGCGGCGACGGGCACCCCCGCGGGGCCGAAGACCGGCGCGGCGACGGCGGAGACGCCGACCTCGGCCTCCTCCCAGTTGACGGCGTAGCCGCGGGCCCGGGTCCGTATCAGGTCCTCCTGGAGCAGCCGGGGCAGCACGATGGTGCGCGGGGTGCGGCGCGCCAGCCCCTGGTGAAGCACGGTCGCCAGGCCGCCTTCGGGACCGTACGCGAGGAGTGCCTTGCCGGTGGCGGTGCAGTAGGCGGGCAGCCGGCCGCCGGCGTGCGAGGAGATGCGCATGGAGCGGTGGCCGGTGAGCTTCTCCAGGAAGAGGGAGTCGGCGCCCTCGACGACGGCCAGGTGCACGTTCTCGTGCGTGGCCTCGTACATCTCCTCCAGATACGGCAGCGCCCGCTCCCGCAGCCACCGGTACGGCACCCGCTGGCCCAGCTCGAACAGGGCGAGGCCGAGCCGGTAGCCGCCTTCGTCCGCGCGCTCCACGAGGCCGAGTTCGGCGAGCTGGCCGAGAAGCCGGTGGACGGTGGGCTTGGGCAGGCCGGTGCGCAGGGCGAGGGTGGCCAGCGGCACCTCGTCCTCGCCGGCGCCGAAGGCGTGCAGCAACGCCGCGCCGCGCGCCAGCATGGACTGTCCGCCGGTCATGCCCGCATCGTGGACCTTCACGCGTGCCCCCGCAAGGGAACTTCCACCAGCAGCGGTCCGTTGAGGGCCGCTACGTCCGCGACGGCGGCGCCGAGCTCCTCCGTCGTACCGACCCGGAGGGCCGGGATGCCGAAGAAGCGGGCGGCGTCGCGCCAGTCCAGCTCGCCCAGATCCAGGCCGGTGTAGCGGTGCTGGGCGGCGGAGCGGCCGCCGACGGCGTCGAGGGTGTCCTTCAGCGTGCGGTACTCGCCGTTGGCCATGACCGCGAAGAGCACCGGGACGCCGAGCCGGGCGGCGGTCCACAGTCCCTGCAGCCCGAACATCGCGCTGCCGTCGCCCAGCACCGCCACCACGGGCCGGTCCGGTGCGCCGAGGCGGTGGCCGACGGCCGCGCCGATGCCCCAGCCGAGGCCGCCGCCGACGGTGTGGACGTAGCCGCCGGGGGTGTCACGGCGCAGGACGCGGCGCAGCTGGACGCCGACCGTGATGGCCTCCTCGACCAGCACGGCGTCGTCGGGGAGGGCGGCGGCCAGCACATGGGCCGCGGCGAGCGGTTCGAGCGGGGCCCGGCCGTAGACGGCGAGCGCTTCGTGGTCGAGGACGGCGCGGACCGCGGTGTGGCGGGTGTCGGCGGCCTGGATGCGGGCCCGGGCGGCGTACTCGGGGACCTGCTGCCGCAGATGCCCGGCCAGCGAGGCGAGGGACGGTGCCAGGGGGCCGGTCAGGCCGAGGGTGACGGGGAAGTTGCGCCCCGGCTCGGCGGGGTCGGTGTCGATCTGGACCACGGTGAGGTGTTCGGGGACCGGCGGCCCGGGGCTGTAGTGGTGCGGGGTGAAGGCGCGGCAGCCGGCGATCAGCAGCGCGTCGTAGGCCTTCAGCTCCTGGTGGATCCCGGCGTTGACCGGCGGCAACGGCCCGGCGTAGAGCGGGTGGCCGCCGGGGAAGTCCAGGCAGTCGTTCATCGGCTGGTGGTACGTCACCGCCCCCAGCGCCTCCGCCACCTGGACCAGCGCGCCCACGGCGCCGTCCCGGCCGACCCCGTCACCGGCCACGATCACCGGCCGCCGCGCCCCGGCGAGCAGCGCGGCGGCCCGGTCGAGGTCGGACGCCGCCCCGGCCGGTGCCATCCGGGAACGTACGGGCACGTCCACCGGCGTGTCGTCCATCAGCACGTCCATCGGCACCGACACGAACACCGGCCCCTGAGGCGGGCGTTGCGCCAGCGCGAAAGCCCTGCGCAGCACGACCGGCAGATCCTGCGGCCGGTGCACCTCCACGGCGTGCTTGCTCGCCCCGGCCGCCAGCGCGACCAGGTCGCCCGCAAGCATCGGGTCCTGGAGCAGATGCCGTTGGTCCTGCTGCCCGGCCACGACCACGAGCGGCGTACGGGAGCGCCGGGCGTTGAGCATGCCGATCAGGCCGTTGGCGGTTCCGGCCGCGACATGCAGGCTGACAAAGGCGGGACGGCGGGTGGCGCGGGCGTAGCCGTCGGCCATGGCCACCACCGAGGCCTCCTGGACCCCGAGTACGTACTCCGGGGCCGCCGGGTCGCCGAGCGCGTCGATGAACGGGATCTCGGTCGTGCCGGGATTGCCGAAGACCCGGTCCACCCCTTCGTCGTCCAGGATCTCCAACAGCGCGCGCAGGGCGGTGGACTTGCGGGGCGTCATGCGGGATTCCGCCTCCTCGGTCGCCTACTCATACGCTCATGCCGCCATCCACCGCGAACGTGGCTCCGGTGGTGAAGCTCGACTCGTCGCAGGCCAGGTGGAGGACCGTACGGGCGATCTCGGCGGGTGTGGCATGGCGGCCGAGGGGGATGGACTCGTTGAAGATCTTGGCGGCGCGCTCGGGGGAGCGGCCGGTGGCGGCGGTCTCCATGCGGCGCATGAAGGATGTGTCGGTGGGCCCGGGGTGGATGCTGTTGACGCGGATGCCACGGGCGGCGGCCTCGCGGGCGGCGACCCGCATCAGCCCGACCTGGGCGTGTTTGGCGGCGGCGTAGGCGCTGATGCCGGGGTCGGCGGTGAGCCCGACGACGCTGGAGTTGATGATCACGGAGGCGCCGGGTCCGAGGTGCGGGAAGGCGTACTTGAGGACGAGGAAGGCGCCGACGACATGGACGTCCAGGACCCGGCGGAAGACCTGCTCCGGGTAGTCCTCGATGGCGGCGACCTCACCACTGATCCCCGCGTTGCTGAAGACGACGTCCAGCCGGCCGAAGCGCTCCAGCGCCTCCTCCACGGCGGCCTGCACCTGACCGGCGTTGGTGACATCGCCGACCGACGCCGCGCACCGGTTGGCGCCGATGGACTCCACGGCCTCCGCCAGCGACGCCTTGTCGAGCCCCACGAGGTGCACCCGGGCGCCCTCGGCCGCGAAGAGCCGTGCGGTGGCGAGCCCGATGCCGCTCTCGCCGCCCGTGATGAGCGCGGCCTTGCCGTCGAGGCGTCCCATGGGGTCGGCTCCTTCACGCGTTCGTCGTGCCGGCGAAACCGGCGTTCATGGCGAGGCTCAGATCCCGTTCGGTGAGTGCCGGCCCGGCCAGCTCCCCGACGATCCGCCCGCGCTGGAAGACCAGCACCCGGTCGCAGAGCTCCACCAGCTCGGCCAGGTCGGTGGAGGCCACCAGGACGACCTTTCCGTTCGCCCTCAACTCCCGTACGATCCCGTGCATTTCGGCCCGGGCGCCGATGTCCACGCCGCGCGTCGGGTCGTCGAGGACGACGACCTGCGGCTCGATGTCCAGCCATTTGGCGAAGACGACCTTCTGCTGGTTGCCGCCGGACAGCGACGAGACAGGACTGCGTGCGTTGCCCTGCAGCCGCAGTCGCTGGGCGTGCGCGGAGGCGCGGGCGATCTGGCGGCTCCGGTTGAGCCAGGGCGAGCCCTCGGCGCGGGCGAGCCAGGAGACGGCCGAGGTGTTCTCCCAGACGGTGCGGTCCAGCATCAGGCCGTAGCGCTTGCGGTCGCTGGGTACGAAGGCGACTCCGGCCCTGACCGCCCGCCGGACGTCCCGTGGCGGGGGCTCGCCGCCGGGCAGGGTGACCACTCCGGAGGAGGGGCGGGCCCGCCCGCACACCACCTCCAGGGCCGCCAGGTGACCGGCGCCCTGGAGCCCGGCGAAGCCGGTGATCTGCCCGGCCGGGGCCTCGAAGCTGACCTCGCGAAGGCGCCGGCCGACGCTGACCTTCGTGAAGCCGAGCTTGGTGGGCCTGAGCTGCCGCGGCCGCGCGGGGGCGGGGGTGTGCACGGCCGCGGCAGCCGTCGGGGCTCGTACGTCCTGGGGGGCGTCGCCGAGCATCGCCTCGACCAGTGCGTCGAGGGAGACCCGGGCGACCGGGGTGCCGTCCATGACGTTGCGGCCGTCGCGCAGCACGCTGATCCGGTCGGCCAGGCGGCGTACCTCTTCCAGGAAGTGCGAGATGTAGAGCACCGCCAGGCCCTGGCCCACCAGGCGGCGGATGACCGTGAAGAGCCGTTCCACGGCGTCGACGGGGAGGGCGGAGGTGGGCTCGTCGAGGATCAGGACGCGGGGGTGCTCCAGCAGCGCCCTGCTGATCTCCACGAGTTGCTGGTCGGCGAGGTCGAGGCGGCCGAGCGGGGCGTGCCAGGGGATGCCGGACAGGCCCAGTTCGGCGAGCACGGCGGTGGCCTTCTCGCGGGCGCGGGCCGGGCTGGTGAGTCCGGCGCGGCGCGGTGGCCCGTACGGGAAGAGGTTCTCCAGGACGGACAGGTCGGGGAAGAGGCTGAGCTCCTGCGCGACGACGGCGATACCCGCGGCGGCGGCCTTTCGGGCGCCGGCGAAGGGCAGTGGCGCGCCTTCCAGTTCGACGACGCCCGTGTCGGGGCGCTCGATTCCGAGCAGCAGCTTGACCAGCGTGGACTTGCCCGCGCCGTTCTCGCCGGCCAGGGCGTGGACTTCGCCGACGGCGAGGGCGATGCCCGCGCCGTCGAGGGCGAGCACGCCGCCGTAGGTCTTGACGAGGTCGCGGGCGGCCAGCACGGGGGGAGGCGGCATGTCAGCGCTGGTCCTTGAGGGGCTTGATGTTGGCGTCGGGGCTCGCCAGGAGGCTGTCGATCTGGCTCTTGAAGAACGCGTAGGCCGCCTGGCTGCTCTTCTGGCGGGCTATCACCTTGTCGACATTGGACTTGTCGATGACGAGGCTGGGGGTCTTGAACCAGCCGTCCGGCACCTTCTTGCCCTTCTTGAGGGCGTCGACGAAGAGGGCGGTGCAGACATAGCCCTTGAGGAAGTGCTCCGGCGACACGGTGCAGAAGTTGGCGCCGCTCTTGACGTATTCCAGGGTCTTGGAGTCGACGTCGGCGGCTGCGACGAGGTAGGTCCCGTTCTCCTTCTGCTTGATCTTGCCGAGGTTGTAGCTGTCGGCGTCGCCGACGCCGAGGAAGGCCAGGGCCTTGGGGTTGGCGTGCACCTGGCTCTGCCAGGCGCCGAAGTTCTCGGCCGGGTCGCTGTAGGTCTGGTACGGGCCGAGCACCTTCACGCCGGGGGCCTGCTTGCCGAAGGTGTCCTTGATGCCCTTGGCGCGACTGTCGAGGACGGGGGTGCCGGGGTTGGGTACGCCGACGACGACGGTGCCGGTGGGGTTCGCCGGGAGCCGCTTGATGGCCTCCTGGGCGAGCTTGGCGCCGAGTTCGTAGTTGTCGTTGCCGACGTAGAAGCTGATCTTGCTGCCGTCGAGCGGTGCGGTGTCGAGGGCCACGACGGGGATGCCCGAGTCGATGGCGGTGGCGGCGGGGCGTACGAACAGCGGCGGATCGAGGTTGAAGAGGATGATGCCGTCCTTGGACGTGTGCGTCAGATTCTGGAACAGCGTCACCTCGGCGGGCCCGTCGGTACTCGCCGGGCCGACGGCCTGGAAGTCCACGCCGCCCAGGTGACTGACGGCGGACTTGGCGCCGTTCACCATCTCCACGGCGAAGTTGAGGCCGATGTTGGCGACGGCGATGCCCACGTGCAGCGTCTTCTTGCCGCCGGTGGACGAGGATCCGTCGCCGCAGGAGATGACGAGCCCGAGCGGGGCGGCCGCTCCGGCCATCAGGACGAACCTCCGGGTCGGGCCCGGCCGTGCGGGTTGAGCCATGGTGCCCTCCAGGTGGGTGGGAAAGGTCAGCTGCGTCCCTCGCGCAGCCTGCGCAGCGCGCTGTCCGCCGCGACGGCGGTGAGGATCACCCCTCCGGTCGCGAAGGTCGTCCAGTTGATCGGAACGCTGAAGAACACCAGCGCCGACGCCACCGCCGCCAGGATCAGCGCCCCGATCACCGCCCCCGGCACCGAGCCGCGCCCGCCCGCCAGCGGGGTGCCGCCGATGATCGCGGCGGCGATGGCGCTCAGTTCGTAGCCCTGGCCGATGGTCGGGTCACCGGAGATGAAGAAGGCCAGCGCCAGGACCGAGGCCAGGCCCGCCATCGACGCGGACAGCGCCATCGCCTTGATCCGCGTACGGACGATCGGCAGGCCGGTGAAGTGCGCGGCATCGGGATTGGAGCCGACCGCCCTGACCTGGGCGCCGAAGCGGGTGCGGGTGAGCAGCACGGCCAGGACGGCGGTCGCGACGAGCAGCACCCATACGGCGGTGGGCAGGCCGCCGAGGTCACCGCCGACGACCCGGAAGAAGGCGTGGTCCTGCGGCATGCCGCTGATCTGGCGGCCCTCGGCGAGGGCCAGGGCGATGCCACGGAAGAGCATGGCGGTGGCCAGGGTGGTGATGAAGGTGGGCAGTCCGAGGTAGGTCGCGATGACCGCGTTGCCCGCGCCGAGAGCGGCCGACAGGGCGAGTACGGCGACGGCGGCCGCCCAGGGGGACCAGCCGTCCCGGATGCAGACGGCGCCGACGGTCACCCCGAGTGCGTACACCCCGCCCACGGACAGGTCGACCTCGCGCATGGCGAGGGCGAAGACCATGCCGGCCGCCATCAGGCCGACGTAGGCGGCGTTGTGGGTGGTGCTGGTGAGGTTGGAGCGGGTGAGGAAGTCGGGGTGCGCGATGCCGACCGCGAGCACCAGTAGGACCAGGACGGCGGCCACTCCGGTCTCGTCGCGCAGGAGGTGGCGTACCGGCGACGGCTTTCCGTCGCGACGGCGCAATGACGCTGGTAATGACGACAGTTGCATGACCGACGGCTCCCGACCTCTGCGCTGTCGGCACAGCATCGGGGCGGGGGCGCGGCGGCGGCAATGCGATCATTCCGCCACATGGAACGGGCGCGCTGAGGGCTGCGTCAGACGGCCCCGGCACCCGTCAGCGAACGGACCTCCGCCTCGGCGTGCTTGCCCTCGTCGGCGGGTTCGGGCGAGAGGACCGTGCCGAGCCAGCCCGCCAGGAAGCCGAGCGGGATGGACACCAGGCCGGGGTTCTGCAGCGGGAAGAGATGGAAGTCGATCCCGGGGAAGAGCGCGTCGGGGCTGCCGGAAACCACCGGCGACAGGATGACCAGCAGCACCGCGGGGCTCAGGCCGCCGTAGACCGCCCAGAGCGTGCCCCGGGTGGTGAACCGCCGCCAGAACAGCGTGTAGAGCAGCGCCGGGAGGTTGGCGGAGGCGGCCACCGCGAAGGCCAGGCCCACCAGGAAGGCGACGTTCTGGCCCTGGGCGTACAGGCTCAGCACGATCGCCACCGCGCCGATGCAGAAGGCCGCGACCCGGGCCACCTTCACCTCCTCCTGTTCCTTGGACTCCTTGGAGCGGCGCCGGCTGCCGCTGCGGCGTCGCACCGTGGCATACAGGTCGTGGGCCACCGAGGCCGAGGACGCCAGGGTGATCCCCGCGACGACGGCGAGGATGGTGGCGAAGGCCACCGCGCCGACCACCGCGAACAGAACCGTTCCTCCGGTTGTCCCCGGCCCGCCTCCCAAGTTCATGGCGAGCAGCGGCACCGCGGTGTTCCCGGCCTGGTTGGAGCTGCGTACGGCATCCGAGCCCACCACCGCGGCGGCGGCGAAGCCGAGCACGATCGTCATCAAATAGAAGGAGCCGATCAGCCCGATCGCCCACACCACCGAGCGGCGGGCCGAACGCGCGGTCGGCACGGTGTAGAAGCGGGACAGGATGTGCGGCAGCCCGGCGGTGCCCAGCACCAACGCGAGGCCCAGGCTCATGAAGTCCAGGCGGGCGGTCCAGGTCCCGCCGTATTTCAGGCCGGGCGCGAGGAAACCGGCGCCGTGGCCGCTTCCGGCCGCAGCCGAGCGCAGCAGGCTGCCCAGGTCGCCATGAAAGCGCACCAGGACGAGCACCGTGAGCGCGACCGACCCGGCCATCAGCAGAACGGCCTTGACGATCTGGATCCAGGTCGTGGCGCGCATCCCGCCGAACGAGACGTAGAAGACCATCAGCCCGCCGACGCCGATCACCGTCCAGGTGCGGGCGGCTGCTCCCTGCCCGCCGAGCAGCAGGGCCACCAGACTCCCGGCCCCCACCATCTGCGCGACCAGATAGATCACCGACACGATGACCGACGACGTGCCGAGCGCGATCCGCACCGGTCGCTGACGCATCCGGACGGCGACCACGTCCGCGATGGTGAACCGCCCGCAGTTGCGGACCAGTTCGGCGATGAGCATGAGCACCACGAGGAAGCCCACGAGGAAGCCCACGCAGTACAGCACCCCGTCGTATCCCACCAGCGCCACCAGACCGGAGACCCCCAGCAGCGAACCGGCCGAGATGTAGTCACCCGTGATGGCGAAACCGTTCTCCAAGGGCGAGAAGAGCCTGCCGCCCGCGAAGAACTCCACCGACGAGCTGCGCCGCCGCCCCGCCCAGGCCGTGATCGCGAGGGTGACGGAGACAAAGACCGTGAAGAGGACGAGTGCCAGCCCCTGGTGATTGCCCGTCACCGCATGCGCTCCTGCGTGTCCCAGCGCAGATCGAGCGCGGCACGGTCCCGGCGCAGCCGCGCGTGCCGGGCGTACGCCCAGGTCAGCAGAAACGTTGAGGCGAACTGCGCCAGTCCCGCCACCATCGCGACATTCAGCGCCCCGGCCACCGGACGGGCCATCAGCCCGGGCGCCGTCGTCGCCAGCACGACATAGAGCAGATACCAGGCGAGGAAGGCGGCCGCCGCAGGAAACACAAACCGCCGGTACCGGCTTCGCGCCTCCTGGAAGGCGGCGCTCTGCTGGACCTCCAGATACACCGCCGTGCGGTCCTCACGGCTGGGCTCCTCATGGCTCACAGGAGCCTGGACGCCGGCATCCTGCTGCCACTCCCCGGCGGCCGGGACGACCTCGAACCACGGATCGTCCATCCGGAGCGCTCCCGGCCCGGTCCCGTCGTGCTCGTTCACAGACTCTCCTCGCTCTGACCGTGCGCCCCAGCATGGACAGATCGGGAAGATCCGGAGACATCAAGCCGAAACGTTCACCCCATTAGGTGACGCCATCCGTGATGCCGTGCTGATAGGCGTACTTCACGGCTTGCGCCCGGTCGCGTGCCCCGGTCTTGGCGAAGAGATTGTTGATGTGGGTCTTCACCGTCGTGACGCTCACATACAGCCGCGAGGCGATCTCGGAGTTCGACAGCCCCTGTGCGACCAGTGCCAGCACCTCGGCCTCACGAACCGTCAGCCCGTCGGGCAGCTCCGGCACCTCGGGGACGCCAGGACTCTCGCCCGCCTCCGCCCCCTGCGCCGACAGCCGCTCCAACAGCCTCCGTTGCACCTGTGGCGCGAGTCCGGCCTCGCCCGCCACCACGGCCTTGATCGCCCGTGCGATCTCGTCTCCCCCGGCGTCCTTGGTCAGATACCCGCGGGCCCCCGCCCGCAGCGCCGGGAACAACGAGTTGTCATCGGCATACGTGGTCAGGACGACCACTTGCGTGCCCGGGTACTCTGCCCGGATCCGGCGGGTGGCCTCCACGCCGTCACAGCGCGGCATCCGCAGATCCATCAGTACGACCTCGGGCCCGAGCTCGCCCACCAGTTGCACCGCCTCCTCCCCGTCCGCCGCCGCACCCACCACCTCGATGTCCGGCAGCAACCCCAACAGCATCACGATCCCTTCACGCACCACCGTCTGGTCGTCCGCGACCAACACCCGCGTCATGCGGGCACCCTCAGGCGCACCACGAAACCCTCCTCGGCCGGTCCGGCGTCCAGCGCGCCGCCCAGCAGCTCGGCGCGCTCCCGCATCCCCCGAAGACCGTATCCGGCGCCCGACGCCTCCAGAGAGTTATCCACAGGGCGCCTGCCGCCAGAGTCCCGCACCACCAGCTCCACTTCCCGGGGCCGGTACTCCAGCCGCAGGTCGACCTTCGCGCCCGGCGCATGCTTGCGTACGTTCGTCATCGCCTCCTGCGCCACCCGCCGCACCGCGAGCCCGGCCTCGGCCGGCAGCGCCCGGCTCTCCCCCGCCAGCTCCAGCCCGGCTCCCTCGATGGAGACCAGCTCCCGCAGAAACTCCTCGACAGGCGCCATCTCACCCCGCAGCGCCGACAGCGCCTGCCGGGTCTCGGCCAGCCCCTCGCGTGCCATCCGGCGCGCATCGATCACCCTGCGAAGCACCTCCTCGCGTTCGGCGCCCCGTTCGATCAGCATCCGGGCCGCCTCAAGATGCACCGCCTGCGCCGACAGGCTGTGCGCCAGTACGTCGTGGATCTCCCGTGCGATCCGCGCCCGCTCGGCCAGCGCCGCGCTCTCCGCCTCCGCCTTCCGGATGGCCCGCTCCTGAACGAGGAGCCGCTGGGTGTTGCCCCTGGCCTCCGAGTCCAGCCGGCTCACATAACCCACGAGGACGATCCCGGCCGAGGTCAGGACGCCTGTCAGCGCGTTGTCACTGCCTTGCATCACGCCGTAGGACGTGAGCGCCGCCACGGCCATCGGCAGCGCGGCGAAGAGCGGGAGCCGCCCCATGGCGACGACGGTGCTGCCGAACCACAGCGCCGCCGCGGCGAAGCCACTGCCCGCCGCATGGGCCACGAAGCCCCCGCCGACCAGCGCCGCCAGGAGACCGACGGACGGCCACAGCCGGTGCTCCAGCGTCATCCGGAAGTACGCCCACAGCACGGCCCCCGCGGCACCGAAGCCGCAGAGCGCCTCGGCCACGAGTCCGACGGAGGGCCAGCCACGCACCTCGGCGTCCGCGATCGCAGCCCACAGCAGCCCGCCCAGGGTCAAAATCCGTGTCAGCCAGGCGAGAGCCCGCCGGACACCCGTCCGAGCCTCCCGCGAGAGCGCCTCCCGCGACGGCCAGACCAGCCACGTCTCCAACGGCATTGGCAGAACCTCCGCGACACCCACGGGATCAGTCGGCGACGCTGACACGGTATGCCGGGGCCTCCGCCCGCGCCCGCCACAGCAGGACCCCGGTCCGGACCAGCAGCGAAGCCGCCATGGCCATCATGAACGAGCCGCTCCCGCTCCGGACACCTATCAGCGCGCCGATCCCTATCAGACCTACGCGCAGCGCTGTCCCGCCGACCCACACCAACGCGGTCGCCTTCGTGCCCTTGGCCCACACCACGCCCGACGCGTCCCGCCACACGCGGGTCGTCCAGGCCCACGCCACACCTATCGCCGCGCCGGAAGCGATTTCGGCGACGAGCATCGCCACCGCCTGCGCCCGGTGATCCGGGTCGATCAGGTCGGGCCTGCGAGCCGCGAAAAAGGCAAGGACCACGGGAGCGACCCACCAGCGGCCGCCACCGGTCACTTGCCGCGCCGAGAACTGCTGCACCAACACATAGCCGAAGACGGCGAGAACAACGACAGCGGTGACCGGTTCGGACATCGCGGCGACACCTCCGGGGAGCGGGAAGACCATCCGTCTTCGACTTCTTCGACGCTACGCGGAAGCCCAGGTCAGGGGATCAAACCGGAGGTGGAGCCAGGGTGGAGACCGCTTCTCCACCCACGGGTGGAGAAACGGTCCCGAGGACCTGTCACGCGTCGATACGCGAACGGTCCAGCGTTGCGGCCGAATTGGTGATGAATTCCTTGCGCGGGGCGACGTCATTTCCCATCAGCAGGTCGAAGGCCTGCTCCGCGGCCTCCAGATCGCTGATGTTGATCCGCCGCAGGGTGCGGTGGCGGGGATCCATCGTGGTCTCCGCGAGCTGGTCGGCGTCCATCTCTCCGAGACCCTTATAGCGCTGGATGCTGTCCTTGTAGCGGACGTTCCGGCGCTGGAGGTCCATCAGGGTCTGCCGCAGCTCGTTGTCGGAGTACGTGTAGATGTACTTTTCCTGGCCCTTCCGGGGGTTGCTCAGCTCGATACGGTGCAGCGGCGGCACCGCCGAGAAGATCCGTCCCTGCTCGACCATCGGTCGCATGTACCGCTGAAACAAAGTGAGCAGAAGGATACGGATGTGTGCACCATCGACATCGGCGTCGGCGAGGAAAATGACCTTTCCGTATCGCGCCTGGTCGATATCGAAAGTCCGGCCGGAACCGGCTCCTATCACCTGGATGATCGCGCCGCATTCGGCGTTCTTCAGCATGTCCGAGATCGACGACTTCTGGACGTTCAGAATCTTGCCGCGGATCGGCAGCAGCGCCTGGAACTCCGAGTTGCGCGCCAGCTTGGCCGTGCCGAGCGCCGAGTCGCCCTCGACGATGAAGAGTTCGCTGCGGTCCACGTTGTCGCTGCGGCAGTCGGCGAGCTTGGCCGGCAGCGACGAGGACTCGAGCGCGGTCTTACGGCGCTGCGCCTCCTTGTGCTGCCGGGCGGCGATCCGCGTACGGGCGGCGGCGACCGCCTTCTCCAGGACCGCGCGGGCCTGCTGCTTGTCGTCGCGCTTGGTGGAGGTCAGGAAGGCCTTGAGCTCCCTGGAGACCACGTTCGCGACGATGCGGTTGGCCGCCGAGGTGCCCAGCACCTCCTTGGTCTGGCCCTCGAACTGCGGCTCGGCGAGCCGCACCGTGACGACCGCGGTCATGCCCTCCAGGGCGTCGTCCTTGACGACGTCGTCCTCGGCGACGCGCAACAGCTTGCTGGAGCGCAGCACCTCGTTGACCGTCTTGGCGATGGCGCTCTCGAAGCCCCTGACGTGGGTGCCGCCCTTGGGGGTGGCGATGATGTTGACGAAGGAGCGCAGCGTGCTGTCGTATCCGGTGCCCCAGCGCAGAGCGATGTCCACGCCGAGTTCGCGGGTGACCTCGGTGGCGGTCATGTGGCCGCGGTCGTCGAGGACGGGGACGGTCTCCTTGAAGGTGCCGCTGCCGGTGAGCCGCAGGACGTCGCAGATGGGCTTGTCCTGGGCGAGGTAGTCGCAGAACTCGCTGATGCCGCCGTCGAAGTGGAAGACCTCCTCGACCGCGCCGCCCTCTCCTTCCCCTGCCGGCCCCCGCTCGTCGCGTACGACGATGGTCAGGCCCGGCACCAGGAAGGCGGTCTGGCGGGCGCGCTGGTGGAGGTGCTCCAGGGAGAGCTTGGCGTCCTTCAGGAAGATCTGGCGGTCGGCCCAGTAGCGGACGCGGGTGCCGGTACGGGTCCTGGGGACCTTCTTGG
This sequence comes from Streptomyces sp. NPDC059373, assembly GCF_042751495.1. NCBI lineage: Bacteria > Bacillati > Actinomycetota > Actinomycetes > Kitasatosporales > Streptomycetaceae > Streptomyces > Streptomyces sp. NPDC059373. Next base: position 33,439 of record NZ_JBHYXC010000021.1, read on the forward strand.
TCTTGCTGAGGCCGCTGGCGGGGTCGAAGGGCGCGTCGGGGCCGGCCTCGGTGAAGATCCCGGGGACGCCTCGGCGGAAGCTGATGGCGTGGGTGTGGCCGCTGCGGTCCACCTCGACGTCGAGCCGCGCGGACAGCGCGTTGACCACGGAGGCGCCGACGCCGTGCAGACCGCCGGAGGCGGCGTAGGAGCCGCCGCCGAACTTGCCGCCGGCGTGCAGCTTGGTCATGACGACCTCAATGCCGGACAGGCCGGTCTTGGGCTCGAGGTCCACCGGGATGCCCCGGCCGTTGTCGCGGACCTCGACGGAGCCGTCCTCGTGGAGCAGGACCTCGATGCGGTCGCAGTGGCCGCCCAGGGCTTCGTCGACCGAGTTGTCGATGATCTCCCACACGCAGTGCATGAGGCCTCGACTGTCGGTCGAGCCGATGTACATGCCGGGGCGCTTGCGGACCGCTTCGAGGCCTTCGAGTACGAGCAGGTGCCGCGCGGTGTAGTTGGAGCCGTCGCGATCTGCACCGGTCAGCAGCGCGGTGGACGGCACGGATGTTTCGGCGGTCACGCGGGCGTCTCCTCGATGAAGTTCTTCAAGCCGTGTCGGTGAGAGGGTACCGAGACCCGGTGGAGCGGGTTCCCCGCGACCCGGTACGGGGCCACATGCTAGCCCTCGATCGATCGTACGTTCGATCCCTCTTTCGAGTGATACACATGTCACGTTCCCATAGAGGCATGAACCATTTAGGCTCCGGGCACGTCCTCATCATCAACCGGCAAGCCAGCCGGGGGGATGAAACCGGACAGATCAACCTAAAAACGACAACGAGCGCACCAGAGACCTATTCGCCGCCAATCGGTAGCATCCGGCACATACGAGAATCGTTTTCGAGGAAAAGCCACGAGCGGGAACGTTTTCGGCCTGGTTGGATGTTGACCCTGGTACGACAGCTCGTCGAGCTAGAGAAGAGGCGACGTGACTACTGTTCTGACCCCCGCAAGCCCGCTGACGGCGGCAGACCGCTGCGACCGTTGCGGCGCCCAGGCCTACCTGCGCGTCGTTCTGATCAGCGGCGGCGAGCTGCTCTTCTGCGCGCATCACGGGCGTAAGTTCGAACCCGAACTGAAGAAGATCGCATCGGAAATACAGGACGAGACCGGTCGCCTGACCGACTCTCCGGCTGCCGCGGCGCCCGACGACGAACACTGACGAATAGTTCCTGCGACGAGCTCTGTACGTACGGGCGGCCTCCCCCCGTGGGAGGCCGCCCGTACGCGTACCCGGATCACGTCACGAGGAGTGGGCCGCGACCATCCCCGCGACGGCTGACACGCGCGTGTAGACCCCCGGATGCTCGGGGTCGGCGCAGCCGGCGCCCCAGGAGACCAGGCCCACCAGCTTCCCGCCGGCGACCAGCGGGCCCCCACTGTCGCCCTGACAGGCGTCGTGGCCGCCCGTGGGGTCCCCGGCGCAGACCATGTCCCGGCGGTTGTACGTACCGTCCCCACTGCCCGGGTAGGCCTGCTCGCAGGTCTCGTCGGCCAGCACCGTCACCCCGGTGGCCCGCAGCACCGTCGAATAGCTCGCGTAGCCCGTGGTGTCGCCCCAGCCGTACACCTCGGCCGCGGTGCCCGCGCGGTAGTCCTGGGTGTCATCGGCGCCGGCCATGCGGATGGCCGAGGCGGCCGGCAGCGGCTCGCCCAGTGTGACGACCGCCACATCGCCGCTGTTGGTCACCGCGTCGTAGTCCGGATTGACCCAGACGTTGCTCACGTCGGTCTCACGGCCCGATGTGCCGCTCAGATCGGTGCGCCCGAAGATGATCCGTAGATCGGGCACGTCCGACCAGTCACCGCCGAGCGCGGCCTGGCCGAAGCAGTGCGCCGCACTGACCACCGTCGTGGGACCGACGAGGACACCGCCGCAGAACTGACCCGACCGCGCCGCGCCGAACCGGGACTGACTGGCCACCGCCACCGTCCAGGGATACCGCTCGGCCGTCACCGGGCTCCCCCCGATGATGCTGCGGTCGGAATCCCCTGCCTGGGCCGCAGAGGCCCCCAATGGCACCGCCAGGACCGGTAGCAGCGCCACCAGCCCGCCGAGCAGCGCGCGGAACGAGGAACGCATGCACTCTCCTGACCCGGATCTGACCTTATGGATATCCACGAATACCCAGAGTGATACAGGCGGGCCGAGTGCGCATCCGGAGCAGCCCGCACGAGTGGCGGAAAGACGACGGGCCCGGGTGCGCCCCCCGGGGGGGCGGGGCCGGAAGGAAAACCCCCGCGGGGGTGCCGGGGGGGGCCCCGAAACAGGGTGGCGGAGGGGGGGGGGAGGGTGGAAAACGGCATGGGGGAGCGC